>CAZRIE010000043.1:0-31764 GCA_964600075.1 uncultured Flavobacteriaceae bacterium | reverse complement strand
ATGCATTTTGACAATCATTTCCATGAGATACCGGAGCGCCAAAAGTTGCCATAAAGCCATCTCCCAAAAGTTGGTTTATATTCCCGTTGTATTGTTGTACGGCATCGATCATAAAACCGAATACTTCATTTTGATAGGCGATGAGCTCTTCAGGGCTCAATTTTTCGGCCATAGATGTAAAATCGCGAATATCTAGGAACATAATACATACGAAACATCTTTCTCCCATTTCATTGGAGCTATGCAATAAAAGTTCTTGGGCTATATCGCCCGAAAGTTGCTGTTTTAATAAAGTCACAATTTTTTGTTCCGCATCGACCAATTTGCCTTGGGTTTTCTTAAGGTCATTATGGGTTATGGTAAGCTTTTTATGCTCTCGCCTTTTAGTACGGTAAAAATAAAACGTAATCAAAGTGCCCAACAAGATCAGTAGTGCTATGAAAACAAAGATATTCCGGAATTTAATCTGCCTTTCTTTTTCTTTTTCTACTTCGTTGACATTGAGGTCGGCGATTTTCTTTTGCTGTCTTAGAAGCATTATTTCATTTTCCGTTCGCCAATTCTCCACTATTGTACTCAAACTATCCGTCTCTATTTTTAGAGACATTTCATGATACATCCGCTCATAGGCCAGCGATTTTTCATAATTTTTTTCCAAGGCATAGCTTTCTGCTAGACTCTTAAGTTTTTTTTGTTCTTCGCGCATTGATGCTTGAGAGTCGGCTTCATCCGTATTATCGATTCCCAAGGTATCTATTGCGTCTTCTTTTTTGAGTTTTACCGATTTTTTGGCATTATTGACATCGATGTCGGTGATGGCATCGTTCAAGAATTTCTGAGCTTGCACATGATCGTTCAATGAATCAAGCAATACCGCTATCTTGAGTTGAAATTCTTTGATCCTGTTAGCGTCACCCTTGTTTCTCAATAAATTGATCACTTTTTCATAATGGTCGATAGCGCCCTGAAAATCTCCTTTATTTTCTCTTCCCCTTCCTAATTTTATTTCGGTCTGAATGGTTAGATCTTTTGTAGTGTTGCTTATGGCGTCACCAACTTTTAAGTTACCCAATGTTCTGGAGAAGAAAGATTCCTTGATCTCATCTGATGCTATAAGGGCCTGAATTTTATCGAGGTATAAGTCTGCTTCGGCCTTGTAAACCTCATGATCGATTTGTACCGAAAGCGTTTTTGCAGACCTTAAGTTCTCTTGTGCATCAAAATAATCTTCCCGATTGTACAGTACTTTCCCTAGAAGCAGATAGGCACGAGCTTGATGATGGCTTTGCTCAAAATCAACTGTGGCATTCGATGGCACAAAGATATTCTCGCCTAGGGCCACCGCCTGTTTACCATAGCGTAGCGCTTTTCGCGAATTCTCTTTTTGATAGTAGTCGCTTAGCTCATTAAGTGCCTTAAGCCTGTCGAGACCAAAAAGGTCTTTATAATTTTTCTCTGTTCGTTCAATAACAGTTTCCTGTGCATTGATCGGGCAGCTAAAGAGAAGGCCTAAGACAAGACATAATACCGATGCTACCTTTACATAGCTAAAAATTATACGCTTGAGATGTGGTATTAAGGTTTGATTCATCTTATAAGTGCTGTTGTACTTACCGATAATTTCTGATTTCTGTGGGATGACGCTTTTGTATTGCCATACCCTATATACTGCTTCCAATATAAATTTACAAAAAGGCTAATAATAAGGAAACTACTAAGAATAAAAACAATATGGTTAACAAGATTATGTCGAACTACAATTTAAAGAAAAGAATTGCCTCTTCATTTTAATAGAAAAAGTGATAATTCCCTACGTTTTATTGCACAATCCAATCCAATAACTTTCTTATTGGATTGGAGAGCATTACAGACACAATCTTGGTGTTTCGTTGGCCAATTTGAATACTGGGGGAAAGAAAACTGATACTGGTGAGCAGTTGGTTTCCGCGAAATTGAAGTTTGATTTTCGTCTATATAAAAAGCCGCATATCAAAACTGAACTTTTGGGTATCCACTATTTTTAGAAAACCGATGTTCGGGTGGTACGGATTGATAATGTAGTTATAATCACCTTTGACTACAACGGAGGGTACTTTTAGAGCAAGATGGCCGCCAGATTTTATAAAATGGTCGCCTGCCGATTGGGTAAACTTAATGGGCGGATTGTTCTTCCAGTTTTTTCCGTCTAGCAACTTAGTATTGTATTCACCAATATGTTCCTTCGGAATTTCGATAATTGTAAGAAAATAGTTCTTTGGAATGCGATGCAATGCCACGTTTACCGCAACCTCTAATTTGGCCAAAGCCCTTGAATCAGATGTGTACACCATTCGGGTACCCTTACTGTTCCAACGCCCGCCAAACTTTTCGGCACCCCAACCGGAAAGATCATCTTTATACTTTTCCTTAGAGAGCCGGTATACCCTCATGCCAAAATACCATGTTCTATTCTACCCAACTGGTCGTATACCATGTTGACACCAATGGTGGTATCAAGTATATCTTTGGGGGCCGTGCCACCTAGAGGTATATTGCTTGCCTCCATCCACGCAATAAAATTGGCATAATCTTCAAATACCGAGATACCGTAATTCATCAATCGTTTTATCTCGATGATACGTTCAGATTGTTTGGCCGGAAAGTTCTTTTGGCCCAATTTGTAGCGATCTAATGTTCGGGTCGAGATACCGAGGTACTCCGACCACTCTTTATCGGTAAATGGATTATGGCGAAAGAACGCCAAGAAGTCTTGATAGGCGATGCCTTTACGTACTAATTTAATCATCTCGAACCGCAGTGACTCATCGTCCCAATTATCAAATTCTCCGTTGGCAATCTTCGATTTTATTTTACTCATGGTCTTGTAAAAATACAAATTCTCTACTAAGTTACGAAAAATGTCTTAAATAAATTGCCAAATGTCTAACTGTTGTTAAGGCTTACCAGAATTTAGATAATCAGGACCATAGCGGAATAGACGAAAACATAACTAAAATGTGATTTCCTGAATTGAATGATGCGCGTAGGCGAGCTCCAAGAAACTACACCCTAACCAACTTAATAGGGTAGGTTTTACCACTATTCCATTGTGCAACATAGAGATTTTCATCATTATCAACACAAACATCATGTGGATGCCGAAACACTGGAACAGTCTGTTTCAGTGTATTCAATTTTTCGTTTACATAAATCGGAGCGTTGGCCGCAGGGTTAGATACTACCTTATCGCTCTTATCAATAATACTAACAAAACCTGAGTCGGAAGCACTCCAAGGCGCCTCTGAATTCAAAACGGCAGTATATAAAAAGTCACCCTTGATTACAGGTCTACTCACAAAAGCACCAGGAATTTCGATGGCCCCAAAAAACCCACCTTCCATCGAAAACCGTTTGAAACGGTTCGCATTTCTATCGGCGATAATTAAACTTGGATTGTCTTTATCCCTTCGTTGGTCTATACAGATACCGTGTGCCGTCCAACGTTCTGAAAACTGGTTTTCTGCACTACCAAGACCCCCAAAAACATTCTTGAGATTTCCTGCGGAATCATAATGGAAAACATATTGTAAACCATAACCGTCGGTGACAAAAATATCACCGTTTGGTGCAATGGCCGTTTCCGTAGGGAAATATTGGTTTTCTTCAAGGTATAGTCCACTATCTGCTGGATAGCCCAGTTCCATGACCACATCACCCTTAAGATTCGTCTTGTATACTTTATGGCTGACCAAATCGGTAATAAAAAGAAACTCTTCTCCACCTTCGTCACTGATCGTAAGCCCATGGCCGCCTTTGTAACCATTCGTCCAAGTCTCCAATAACTTTCCTGACCTATCGTAAAGAATAATATTATTTTTTACATGGTTCGTCAATAATATTATCCGTCCTTTAGCGTCTTGTACCATTTCGTGACAATCGTTGACCGGGGTTTGTACTGGATTAAGATTACCCCAATCTTTTTGCACCTTATAGGTGAAGTCGCCATGGCCCAAAACCTCTTCCCCTAATTTTGGAGGGCTTTTAAGAATAGTGAATGTTGAACTTGGCGCTACTACGGCTGCAACCGTGGCTTTTGCTGTCGTTTGAACGAAATTTCTTCTAGAACACTTCATATCGGTATACCCTATACTATTACTCAAAACTGATTTTTCGTCAAATCACAAAAGATTATACCATGGGCTTTTTAATCTTAGGTCTATTGTGAAAACACCGTTCAAACGGTTTCTGGAAATTTGGTTTAGCCTACTTATAACTTAAGAAAGGATATCCTTTACTACGTGACCATGTACATCGGTTAGGCGATATCTTCTGCCTTGATGCTTGAAGTTAAATCGCTCATGGTCGATACCGAGTTGGTACAACATGGTCGCCTGAAAATCATGAACATGCACGGGGTTTTCCACAATATTATATCCAAAATCATCAGTTTTACCATAGACAGTACCCCCTTTTATACCTCCGCCGGCCATCCAAGAACTAAAACATCGTGGGTGGTGATCACGGCCATAATTATCCTTGGTCAGTTTTCCTTGGGAAAAGCTGGTGCGACCGAACTCGCCGCCCCAAACTACTAAAGTATCTTCTAGCATACCACGCTGTTTAAGATCCTTGACCAAAGCAGCAGAGGCCTGGTCGGAAGACTTAGCCATTATTTTGATTTGTGACGGAAGGTTGCCATGCTGATCCCATCCCATATGGTACAATTGGATAAAATTCACATCACGTTCCGCTAATCTTCTTGCCATAAGACAGTTATAGGCATATGTACCTGGTACCCGGGCATCGGGGCCATACATATTGAAAATGTAATCAGGCTCGTCAGATAAATCGGCGATTTCTGGCACACTGGTCTGCATGCGATATGCCATTTCATATTGACTGATTTTGGAATCGATTTCCGGATCCCCCCATACCTTCTTTTGTTCCGCTTCCAGTTCTGTCAAGTAATCAAGTTCAGATCGACGCCTAACTTGGTCGATACCATCGGGGTTACTTAAGTAGAGTACAGGGTCTTTTCCCGAACGAAATCGCACTCCTTGATGGTGTGAAGGTAAAAAACCACTGTTCCAAGCTTGCATATTGAGGTTCTGGGCACTATTCTTACCTCTGGATAGCATAACGATATACGACGGTAGGTTTTTGTTGGCACTGCCCAGCCCATAACTCATCCAAGAACCTATACTAGGTCGACCCACTTGTTGAGACCCTGTCTGCATAAAGATTACTGCCGGTTCGTGGTTGATGGCATCGGTATGCATCGAGTTAATCATACATATATCCTCTGATATCTCAGAGGTGTAGGGCATGAGATCGCTAAAATACCCTCCAGTTTTAGCATGTTGCTGGAAACCGAATATTGAACCTACGAGCGGGAAGGTCGACTGCGCTGCCAACATACCTGACACGCGCTGCCCGTTACGCACGGAATCGGGTATTTCTTCGCCCCATCGCTTTATCAGTTCAGGTTTATAGTCGAAAGTCTCGAACTGGCTCGGCCCTCCGCTTTGGAAAAGATAGATGACCCTTTTGGCCCGAGGTGTATGGTGAAAATCCGGGAGCACACCACCGCCACCAGAAATATTCAACAAATTATCTGGTTTGACGGGAGTTGCCAACATTTCAGGAAAGATAAGGCTTCCCAAAGCCAGGCTTCCCAATCCGCGACTCGTCGTACGCAAAAAATCTCTCCGCGTTTGATGATATTTGGCCTTATCTATTTCTTTGGAATAGTCCATAATCTTAATTTTTATAATACGCTTCGGTAGAGTTCATTACTGTATTTGCTACTCGGGCAAGTGCGGCAATTTGTTCCATAGGTACTTCCGATGATGATTTTTTTGCTCCGATATTCAAAAATTTTATCGTTGCCATGGGGTCGGAACTAAAAAATTTATACTCATCGCTATACTGCCGTACGAGTATTTCTTTCTCTTTCTCACTGGGCGAACGACCGATAAGGGCTAAAAACAACCTATCTAAAGCTAATGGCAACTGTAGGTCGGTCTCTAACCATGTCTTTTCCGAAAGTACTCGACAGGCCTCTATTATCTGCGGACTGTTCAATAATACCAATGCCTGTAAGGGAGTATTGCTTCGCAATCTTTCTACTTGACATTCGCTTCGGTTCGAAGCGTCGAAAACCAACATTGCGGGTGCTGGTGCGTTACGTTTCCAGAAGGTATATAGGCTTCGTCGGTAAAGGCCCTTATCATAATCAACTTGATATTCAGGAAAAAAAGCATGGGTTATTGTCTCGCGCCATAAGCCCTCGGGCTGATATGGGAACGCCGATTTACCACCAACCCTTTTATCGATAAGACCGCTAGCTGTAAGCGCATTATCACGTACCATTTCTGCTGAACGACGATAGCGTGGGCTGCGGGCGAGTAGATTGTTATCTGGGTCGATATTGATTAAATCTTTCCGAATCGCCGAAGACTGTTTATATGTCGCCGATGTTACCATTTGACGAACCAGTCTTTTGACGTTCCAACCATTCTCCTGAAAATCTACAGCTAACCAATCAAGCAGTTCCGGATGACTGGGCAAAGCCCCCTGATTACCAAAATCACCGTTGGTTTTCACAATACCTTTTCCAAACATCAAGTACCAAATCTGATTGACAGCAACACGTGCAGTTAGCGGATGATCTTTATGAATCAACCATTTACCCAGACCATAGCGATTACGCGGAGTATCTTCGGGCCATGGGAGTATACTTTCTGGCACGTCTTTCTTAACTAGCTCTCCATGGGCATCGTACGCTCCCCTATCCAATATATAGGTAGGGCGTTCTTTATCCAAATCGCCCATTACCATAATTTCCTGAACGGTATCTATGGTTTGCACTTCACGCTTCTGAATTTTCTTCAGGACCAAACGTTCCGATTCCAACGTACTATCAATGTGCAGATCATAAAACTCGTGGGCATTTTCAGATTTAGAACCCATTGCTTCTTTAAAGGCTTGCAAACCGTGACTCTCATCGTAAAGATATTCCGCAACCAAATTACCGCCTTCAATGTCGAGTACTCGCAATTCGTCTATAAGGCCTCCGTGAAAATGCTGATCATAATGACTCGTTCCGAGTATCAAACCTTCAAAAGGCATATATACCGCACCTTTATTGTCTAGATAGGGCTTAGTCGAACGGTAGATATTGTCACGAAGTATTTCAGTCGAGGTAAGCTTACCATTTTGATAAATCTTCATCCCTTTGGCCTTGCTTGAACCATCATAGGTCCATACAAAATGATGCCATTCATTGAGTGGCAATTCATCTTCCATTCGAAGATCCAAAGATTGAAAAGGATGGGCATGGCTTAAGCGAAATGAAAGTCGTGTACTATCCATCACCACATCCCAACCTCTGTAACCCTGAATTCTCGCATTTCCGTTATATATTATTCGTGCTTCATCGAATTTTTTGGGTGTTTTAATCCAAAAACTGACGGTAAAAGGCTCCATACGCTCGAATTGTATTCTACTGCCGTCTGCGATTAATTTACCTTCATCATATTTAATGGCCAACCCTTTCTTACCGGGCACAAATACTTGACCGTTATATTTTGCATCTATCGAGCCATTGGCCAAATCTTTACTTACCCCATTCTCTGAGTTGTCGAAGGTGAGATGTACCATCGTCGCTTCGTCAATCACCTTTTTTAATGTTTTCGGTGTGGTATTTGACTGCATCCAATCTTCAGCCGTTTGGTTATTTTGCTTGGTATTCTTATCAAATTCGGCTGTTTTTTGGTCAATTTCCTTTAAGAGAAACGCTCTTATTTGAGCTACACTTTTATCATCAATAACAGGCATTACCGGACCCGCATTCATAGAAAACTTATTGGGGGTACCACTACCGTTCTCGATAGCGTTGTCAGAAAAGATGCCATCGCCCCGCTCAACCGTACTATTAAAAAAGCCAAAGAGTTCAAAATAATCTTTTTGCGTTATAGGGTCATATTTATGATCATGGCACCTGGCACAGGCAACCGTCAACCCCATAAAAGCAGTGCCGACCGTATTGGTTCTGTCGGCGACATATTCTACCCTAAACTCTTCTGGAATGACACCACCTTCCGAATTTTGTTTATGCAAACGATTAAAAGCGGTAGCAAGCTTTTGTTCGTCTGTTGCATTAGGTATCTGGTCGCCGCCAACTTGCCAGAGCACAAAGTCGTCATAAGGAAGGTTCTTGTTATATGCCTCGATGACCCAATCTCGATAGGGCCAAAATTCGTGATGGAAATCGTCTAGATACCCTTCGCTATCGGCAAACCGAGCCACATCTAGCCAATGGGCCGCCATACGTTCGCCATATGCAGGAGATGCCAATAGCTTATCGACCAATTTTTTATGATAATCGGGATCTTTATCGGCCATTATGTCTTGCAATTCTTCTATCGAAGGTGGCAAACCGGTGAGGTCAAAGAACAAACGCCGAACTAGGGTTTCCTTTCTCGATTCGAGGGAAGGCTCAATATTTTTTTCTTCCAACCGAGCTGCAATGAAGTGGTCAATTTCATTGTTGGCCCATTTACCTCCGGCCTCAGGTACTTTCTTTTTTTCGGGTATGGTAAAAGCCCAATGGGGTTTGTATTCTGCACCCTGCTCAATCCACTTTGTGATAAATGCGATTTCCTTGTTCGTTAGAGATAGGTTCGATTCTGGAGGTGGCATGACTTTTTCCGGGTCGTCAGATATGATTCGGTGGAAGACTTCACTACTTTTCAGACTTCCTTTGACAATAGCCTTTCCATTACCCGAACGCATGGCGGCATAGGCCGAATCGGCAATATCTAAACGTAGTCCGGCTTTTTGTTTATTCTTGTCAGGGCCATGACAAGCAAAACAACGGTCAGAAAGAATGGGTTTAATATGGTAGTTAAAATCAATGATATCGGGAAGGCTTTTTTCCGCTACTAGAATAGCCTTAGGCTTATCAACACCACAGCCAGATAAGAGCAATCCGATAAATATCCCTAGATAAAAAATATAAGTGTTGCGCATATACCCCGAACATAAAAGTTATGAAATTCAACAGCAATTGAAAACCAGTTCATTATGGAAACACTAATGTACTTATTATGTTGAAGGCCGCCAAAATTCGAAGAGAAGGAGTACAAAATTCATTTTCTTAACCAAATGCTTTTTTTTACTCCAATCCGGGTTTCCCCCGATTTGCTTTTTTAACGGCATTCTTCTTTTTTGTTGTTAACCGTTTCTCAATAGATGACCTTGAGGGTTTTGTCTTGCGCCGTTTTTTCCTGGCTTTTAGCGCGCTTTCAAGTGTATCTATAAAACGTTTTATAGCCAGTTCTTTGTTTTTGTGCTGACTACGGCTTTCATCGCATTGTAGTTGCAGTACGTTTTCTTTGGTGAGTTTGTGCCCCAGTTTTCTGTAAATACGTTCTTTTTCTTCAAAAGATAAGGAGTCTGAATTCGCAACATCAAAAGTCAGTTCGACTTTGGTAGAAACCTTATTGACATGTTGCCCACCAGCACCGCTGCTGCGAACGGCCTTGAAATTTAATTCTTGTACAGCAAGCGTTTTGTCCATATTTCAAGAATCGGACATACGTTGGTTAATGGTTTCAATAGAGATATTAAGAAAAACGACCTTGCCTACCTCTAAAGGCTCATGATGGTTGAAGTAAATGTCATGGCCCTCGTAAATACCTCCTATCATAAAGTGGCCTCCCATGTAGAAAGACCCTTTTACTACAACCTCCAATCCTGATTTTAGGGAAACCTTAAACTCATGGGCATATACGATAATCCGGCGTTTGGTATCGGCATACGACTTTATGATATTAATAGGTATTTTATTGGCCTCCCCGAACAATGAGGCAATATAGATGTCTTTGGGATGTTCGTAAAGGTTCTTCGGCGTGTCTTTGGCGATAATATAGTTGTCTTTGAGCACGATTACACGATCTGCGAACGGAAGCATATCCATGGGGTCGTGG
Source organism: uncultured Flavobacteriaceae bacterium (assembly GCA_964600075.1). Lineage (GTDB taxonomy): Bacteria > Bacteroidota > Bacteroidia > Flavobacteriales > Flavobacteriaceae > CAZRIE01. The sequence goes on along the minus strand of CAZRIE010000043.1, from coordinate 21,793 downwards.
GTAGCCGTAAGAACAGTTATCTTCTGTCTTCTTAGATAACCGAAAAGATTTCTGCGTAGACTGTTTTTTCTAAAATTATCGATATGGCTAAACGGTTCATCGAGCAATAACACTTGGGGTTCTTGTGCCAAAACCCTCGCCAGGGCGACTCTTTGCTGTTGACCACCGCTCAAGTAACGTACCTTTGTGTCGGCGAAACCGGTCATTTCAATCAATTCAAGCAGCTCGTAAATGCGGGCCCTCGAATCTTCAGGTTCAAAAACGGAAAGATGTTCGCTTATATTTTCTGCAACAGTAGTAAAGGGCATCAAATCAAAATCTTGCGAAAGATATTTCATATAAGATTCTCCGGGTACCAAATTGCTCAGTGGCCCTAGAATTTGGGCTTCGTCCCAATACACCTCTCCGACTTCGACATGGAGTAGCCCGTAGATAATCTTTAGCAAGGTGCTCTTACCGCATCCACTTTCACCTATAATAGAGACATGTTCTCCCTTGGAAACCTTTAGGTTGATATTCTCTAAAACATCGACCCCGTGTTCATAGGCAAAGGATACATGATCTACGTGTAACATATTAAGTTGCTTCTTTTGGGGAAAAGGAATAATCCGTCCATATTAAAAAACGGAATTTAATCCATTATATTGAATTCGATAGTATTGACCTATTAATCTTTTAACTCTTTTAAAACTCCCTGATTAGGCAGTTCTTGAAAGCCCATATTGTAAAACGTAAAACCGAAAATATCGGCATATTGTTCAATGGTCTTGCTCACGGGGGTTCCCGCTCCGTGACCTGCGTTTGTTTCAATGCGTATTAATGCGGGATTGCTCCCCGACTGTTTTTCCTGTAGTTCGCCAGCGAACTTAAAACTGTGGGCCGGAACTACCCTATCGTCATGGTCACCTGTCGTTACCAAGGTAGCCGGGTATTTGACACCGAGCTTGATATTATGCAGGGGAGAATAACCTTTTAGGTATTCGAACATTTCTTTAGTGTCTTCGGCCGTACCGTAATCGTAGGCCCAGCCCGCTCCTGCGGTAAAGGTATGGTAGCGTAGCATATCTAAAACTCCGACAGCAGGTAAGGCCACTTTCATCAACTTGGGGCGTTGTGTCATGGTCGCACCGACCAAAAGACCGCCATTACTACCTCCGCGAATGGCGAGATACTCAGACGAGGTATATTGTGTATCTATTAGATATTCGGCTGCGGCAATAAAATCGTCAAATACGTTCTGTTTTTTGGTCTTGGTTCCGGCATCGTGCCATTCTTTGCCGTATTCACCACCACCACGTAGGTTGGGAACGGCATAAATACCGCCCTGTTCAAGCCAAACCGCGTTTACGATACTAAATGATGGGGTAAGGCTGATGTTGAATCCGCCATAGCCGTATAATATCGTCGGGTTTTTACCATTCAGATCCAATCCCCTTTTGTGAGTAATGATCATGGGGATTTTCGTTCCATCTTTGGAAGAATAAAAAATTTGATTACTTTCATAATCCTCCGGATTAAACTCAATTTCAGGTTTCCAATAGGATGTATATTCACCGGTTTCCACATTATATTTAAACGATGAGCCGGGTACTATATAATTGGTAAAGGAAAAATAGAATTCCTTATCCTTTTTCTTTCCCCCAAATCCGGAAGCGCTACCAACACCGGGAAGTTTTACTTTGCGAACAAGTTTTCCTTCATAATCATATTGCAAAACTTTACTTATCGCGTCGACCATATATTCCGCAAAAAAATAGCCTCCTCCAGTATTGGGAGAAAGTACGTTTTTCGTTTCTGGAATAAAATCTTTCCAATTTTCTGGACTTGGATTCACTGCATCGACTGTAACTATCTTTTGGTTCGGCGCCTTGCGGTTTGTCACAATATATAGTTTCGAGCCCACATTTTCAATAATGTAATTGTCAGAATCGGTATCTTGAACAATCGGCATCAACAAACTATTTGGGTCCGTCAAATCTTGAATGAACAGTTTGTTACCTGATGTCGAAATGGCCGTTGACAACACGAGATAATGTTGGTCTTCTGTCACAGAAGCACTAATATAGCGGTGCTTTTCATCAGCCTTTCCTCCATATACCAAACGGTCTTCTTTTGGGGGAGTTCCCAGTTTATGGAAATACACTTTGTGTTGATCCGTCTTGGCCGATAGTTTGCTGCCTTTTGGTTTATCGTAACTCGAGTAGTAAAAACCTTCATTGCCTTTCCATGAAATTCCGCTGAACTTTATATTGGTCAGGGTGTCCTCTACGACCTCCATACTCTTAGTATTGATTACGATGCCCTTGCGCCAGTCACTGCCCCCTTCCGAAATGAGATAGGCGGCCAGCGAACCGTCTTTAGTGAAACTCAAACCTGCCAATGAGGTAGTGCCATCTTCCGAAAACGTATTGGGGTCCAAAAATACTTCAGCCTCACTCTCCCCTTTCTTACGATAAACCACATATTGATTTTGTAGACCATCGTTTTTGTAGAAATATGTAAAATCACCTTCCTTAAATGGAGAACCCAATTTTTCGTAGTTCCAGAGCTTTTCCAATCGATTTTTTAAATCGTTACGAAAAGGAATCTTTTCGAGATAGCCGAAAGAAACTTTATTCTGTTCCTTTACCCAAGCTTCGGTTTCCTTACTTGTATCGTCTTCGAGCCAACGGTATGGATCTTTGACTTGAGTTCCGAAATAAGTGTCTACGGTATCGACTTTGGCAGTTATCGGATAATTCACAGTAATAGTTTTGATTTTAGATAAGGATTTACAGGAAAAAACCACTGCTAGCACTAAGGTGAGCAATATGAATCTTTTCATAGTATCTACAATTGAAATCGGCCAAAAATACCATAAAAAAACCTATGCAGTTGATTGGCCGCCTAGGTTTTAACGTAAAATTAGAAAGGTCAGCTATTTTATACTAATTGGTTTTTTACCAAATATTCAGCGATTTGAACAGCATTGGTGGCCGCGCCTTTTCTTAGATTATCGGAAACAATCCACATATTCAACGTATTTCTTTGGGTCTCATCCCTTCTTATTCGCCCTACAAAGACCTCATCTTTATCGTGTGCGTAAATAGGCATAGGATAAGTGTTTGTCTCCGGATTATCTTGCACCGTTACGCCAGAAGTATCATTCAACAACTTACGGACTTCATTCAATTCAAAGTCATTTAAGAACTCTACGTTTACAGATTCTGAATGCCCTCCGGCCGTCGGAATACGAACAGCGGTAGCACTTACTGAAAAAGTCCGGTCGTCTAATATTTTCTGTGGTTCACGCGCCAGTTTCATTTCTTCCTTCGTATACCCGTTTTCTAGAAACACGTCGCAGTGCGGCAAGGCATTTCTGCTGATAGGATAGGGATAGGCCATTTCTCCCTCAATTCCTGCAATCTCGTTTTCCAATTGACGAACTGCTTTTATCCCAGTTCCAGATACCGATTGGTATGTTGAGATGACCACACGCTTCATATGATATTTTGAGTGCAAGGGAGCCAGTGCCATGACCAACTGTATGGTAGAACAATTCGGGTTGGCGATTATTTTATCTTCCTTGGTCAATTCATTGGCATTGATTTCGGGAACGACCAATTTCTTTGTGGGATCCATACGCCATGCGGAAGAATTATCTATTACAGTTGTACCTACTTCGGCGAATTTTGGAGCCCATTCCAATGAAGTATCGCCCCCAGCTGAAAATATAGCGATATCAGGCCGTGCCGCAACGGCATCCTCAAGTCCGATAATCGCATATTTTTTTCCTTTATAGGGCAATTTTTTACCTACCGAACGCTCAGAAGCTACTAATAGCAGCTCCGTTATCGGAAAATTGCGCTCCGACAACACTTTTAGCATTACCTCGCCGACCATACCGGTGGCACCAACAACGGCTACTTTCATTTCTTAGAATTTAGAAGGGCAAATGTAGTGCAAAGGGTGTGATTGGGCAAGCAACATTCTGACCTATAAGCAAAATATAACAAAATGTTATAAAAATAACAAATGACAAGAAAATATTAATTACCATTTTAATGGTCTAGAATAATGCGCTTTACGCGTTGCGAAATACCCGTCAATAGCTCATAAGATATAGTGTCGGCATCTTTTGCGAAATGCTCCGCCGAGGGCATTTCGCCAAAAACGATTACCTCGTCTCCTTCCTTACAATCAATACCGGTGACCTCTACCATAATCATATCCATACAGACATTTCCAATTATTGGGGCTTTTTCTCCATTCACGGTGACGAATGCTTTGCCATTACCATATTGTCTTCCTATACCATCAGCATGCCCTATGGGCAGGGTAGCGGTGATTTTATATCCTTCGGAAAAATAGGCCCTGTTGTACCCTACGCTTTCGCCAGGTTCTATTTTATGAATCTGCGAAATGCTAGTTTTTAGGGTTGCGATCGGTTTCAAATCGGCATCTACTTTTGCCTCGTTTCCAAATCCATAAAGTCCTATTCCGCTGCGGACCATATCGAATTGTGCCTCTAGGTAATTGATGATTCCAGAAGTATTCAAGAGATGTAGGAACGGTCGATACCCCAATTTTCCGCGAAATTTATCGGCACATTTTTGAAACGACCTTATTTGATTCTGGGTAAATTCTTTTTCACTCAAATCTTCGGACGCCGCTAAATGTGAAAAAACCGAAACCACCCTAATTTCATCCCTATCCAGCAATTGTTCAACAATAAAATCAATGTCATTCTCCGAAAAACCTAGACGGTTGAGCCCCGTATTAAATTTTAGATGTACAGGATATTCGGTTTTTCCGTATTCTTTTGCCGCTTGTAAAAACTCACGAAGTATTTTTGGAGAATATAGACTGGGCTCTAAACCATGCGCAATAAGTTCTTCAAAATTGACTTGCTGAGGGTGAAGCACCAAGATAGGAGTTTTGACACCCCCATTGCGCAACGCCACACCTTCAGTAACATAGGCTACGGCAAAGTAATCAACGTTAAGCTCTTCGAGTTTTTTCGCAATTATGACAGAATCACTTCCATAGGCAAAAGCCTTCACCACCGCCAGGAACTTAGTTTGGGGATCTAATTTTGATTTTAGGTACTTATAGTTATGCTCTAACGCCCGAAGGTCGATTTCCAAGACAGTCTCCTTAGCTCGAGTGCGGCGATTACTAAATTCGTTCACTGGGCATTTGGTTTTTTGGCTTTTGCTATAAGTTCCTCACCCTCGACATCGATACTCTTCACCCTTTCTTTGAGCATGGCTTTATAAAAAGCTGCCCGACTTAAAGGCTCGTATTCCCCTGTCTCTCCGAGCAAAACCAAATCGTCATTGCTTGATTTCCGGAAACTATAATTGGCCAGATTGCCCGTTCGGGTGCAGATGGCGTGAACCTTGGTCACATATTCTGCGGTGGCCATCAAAGCGGGCATAGGGCCAAAGGGATTGCCTTTGAAATCCATATCTAGCCCGGCAACGACAACACGCACCCCTTTATTTGCCAAATCGTTACAAACTGTGACAATCTCATCATCAAAAAACTGTGCTTCATCTATGCCGACCACATCACAGGTATCTCCTAAAATTCTAATATTCGCGGCAGCAGGTACAGCTGTTGAGCGTATTTCGTTGGCATCGTGCGATACGACCTTATCTTCATCATAACGCACGTCGACCATGGGTTTAAAAATCTCGACTTTTTGTTTGGCAAACTGGGCGCGCCTCAGCCGACGGATGAGTTCTTCGGTCTTACCTGAGAACATCGACCCGCAAATAACCTCTATCCACCCGAATTGTTCTTTATGATTAACAGTGTTTTCGAGAAACATTTTGTAATTTTAGACGAAAATACAGCGTTATTACGTTGTTTATAAAACAAGCTAAAGTTAACAAAGATAGAGATACCTTTTTACCTGTAGGTGGGAGAATAAAAAAATCGAACGATGAAGAGAAAACTGAAAGAAGAACTTCGAAAATTGTCAACGGATATTATTACTTCCCGTGACATGAACAATCTTGACGATCTGTACAATGCTTCTAAAGATTTGTATGAAAAGTTGGCCGTATTAAAGTTTATCGAAGAAAAGCTGAACGATATTGAAATCGATGTTTCTAAAAACGTCATCGCGGCAAAATTCGAAAAAATGGCGACCGCAGTTCTCAGTGCAAATTCATCGGTGCCCGAGAACAATCCACATGAAGAGGATATTATGATACCCGGAATAGATACTATAAAAGACATGGTTTCCGAAATGCCGAACGATACCCCTGTAGATGAAGTCTTGGCCGAATTTTTGGCAAAGCCCGACTACATGAAAAACGATAAAGAGCTGTTCATGCCGCAGAGCGAGGCAACATCAAAAAGTGTAACACCCGCAAAATCGTTGAACGATAAATTGACCAATAAAGAAATCAAAGTTGACCTGAACAATCGTCTCGCCTTCGTGAAGCATCTCTTCAATGGCAGTACCGAAGACTATAACCGGGTGCTTTCACAACTGAATACCATCGACACCGAAGAGCGCTCTGTTTCGTTTATCGAGAATATGGTAAAACCCGATTATAACCGTTGGGTCGGTAAGGAAGAGTATGAAAAGCGACTCATGAGTATGATTGAACGCAGGTTCGCATAAAACAACACTTAATACGACAATGATAGCCCTTCATTTAAAAGATGAGGGGCTTTTTTCTATTTAGATATGTAGGCAATCGTTACCTTGTACCTTATAAAAATAAAAAAGAGATAAATGAAAACACAAAAGATTTGGGTTTTCCAACTTGGATAATTTACCCTTTGGCTATATGTAAGATTGCAGCGGTAGCCGTCCGTAATCTTAAGCAATAAAGGGGTAGCCTTAAAACAATGGGCCTATGCCGGACTCTTTTTTAATATCACCTTAGCGTTTTTTGCACATTTAATGGTTGGTGATGGCGAACAAATAGGTGCGTTAATCGCAATGCTACTTTTGCTTTCCTCCTACTTTTTGGGTAAAAAAGTGCGACCTTAACGAAAGAAATAGTATTTCATGGGAAAGTTATTTTTGGTTCCTACACCGATAGGTAATTTGGAGGATATAACCCTGCGCGCCATTCGTATTCTAAAAGAAGTAGATGTAGTTTTGGCCGAAGATACCCGCACGAGCGGAAAGCTTTTGAAGCACTTCGAAATTACTACCCACATGCAGAGCCATCATATGCATAACGAGCATAAAACAGTAGATGCACTTGTGAAACGTATGCAGGCAGGCGAAACTATTGCATTGATTTCCGATGCGGGTACTCCCGCCATCTCCGATCCTGGATTTTTACTGACCCGGGCCTGTGTGGAAAAAAATATTGAAGTAGACTGTCTACCTGGGGCAACCGCTTTCGTACCTGCTTTGGTGAATAGTGGCCTACCCAACGACCGATTTGTTTTCGAGGGATTTCTTCCTCCAAAAAAAGGCCGTCAGACCCGATTACAGTTTCTCGCCGAAGAGACCCGCACCATGATTTTTTACGAATCGCCCTATAAACTACGGAAGACACTGACGCAATTTGTTGCCTATTTTGGAGCGGATAGAAACATTTCCGTTTCCCGCGAATTGACCAAATTGTATGAAGAAACTATTCGAGGTACGGTGGAAGAAGTGCTACAACACTACACAGAAAAAACGGCGAAGGGGGAAATCGTCATTGTAGTCGCTGGAAAATAACAATGCAAAAACTCTTATCTGAAATTAGAAACTGCAAAGTCTGCAAAGAACACTTACCCTTGGGTCCGAGACCAATAGTTGCTGCACACCCAGATTCGAAAATCGTAATTATCGGACAGGCACCAGGCACAAAAGTGCACGAAACCGGGGTGCCTTGGGACGACCCAAGTGGTAGGCAGTTGAGAAAATGGTTGGGCGTAACCGATGATGTATTTTACGATGAAACGAAAATAGCATTGGTTCCCATGGGCTTTTGCTATCCCGGAAAAGGGAAATCGGGCGATTTACCGCCACGCACTGAATGCGCTCCGCTTTGGCACAAGCCTCTTTTTGATCAAATGAAGAAGCTTGAATTGATTGCTGTCATCGGCACCTACGCCCAGAACGTGTATTTAAAAGGAAAGACTGAAAAGAATTTGACCGAAACGGTTAAAGCCTATAAAAACTACATCCCAAAATGTTTTCCTTTGCCACATCCGTCTCCACGCAATCGGTTTTGGTTAAGCAAGAATCCTTGGTTTGAGCGTGAGGTGGTGCCTCAATTAAAAGTGATTGTTTCAAAAATATTAGTAGTACACCGAAGCCCTTAATCTACTAAAGGTTTCGGGTTTCATATTCAAATAGGAAGCCAAGTATTTTTGGGGTATTATTCTCAGTTCATCGGGACAGCGTTTCATAAAAGAAATATACCGTTCCTTTGAATTCAAGGTCAGCAGTTCGCTCTCACGAAAAAGCCTTCCTAAAAGGATGCTCTTGAAAAATTCATGGCCCCATTCATGAAAAACAGGATATTTCTCAAACAATTCTTGATATCCACTTAAGCTTATGGCCAATAAAGTGGTCGGTTTAAGGGCTTCCAAAAAAATTACGGATGGATTTCTAGAGATAAACGAGTCGAAAACCCCTGATGGGCTTCCGGCATACGAAAATCCAAGAACAACCTTTTGACCTTTCTCATTCAACAAGTAGATGGCCTGCACACCCTCTAAAACAAAGTAAAAATAGTTTTCTATACTACCGGCCTCCGTAATGTATTCGTACTGTTTAAAGGTCTTGGTTTGCCATAAGCCACGAAAATGAGACGCTTCGACATCACTAAGGTTTACCTGAGAAAAAAAAGCCTCTAATTTTGTAAAATCTAAATCGGTCATATGCTATATTCGAAATAAAAATACCGATTTAAAGCTTAAAATCATTTATACCAATTTGAATATAAAAATGGCACACAGAAAACGAAGTTGCTTTTTTGTTCTATGATACCGTGATTGAATTGAATTGCCTTAGCTACGAAAATCATAAACAAAGAAATAGAACGAAAAATGGACGAGTTTGAATGCGTCATTTTATATTCAAACTGGTATTATACAGTACTTATAACTAATTCTCCTATTGTATTTGATCAATTTGTACCATATGGCGCTCGAGATGTACCAAAAGAAATTCGAAACATTCCGGCAGGTAGAACTTTATGATAGGGCCTATAGCCGAATCAATTTTCGTGTTGGTTACATCTTTGGCTCGGCTTTCTAAAATACCGTTTTTCAAATGAAGGTGCAAAGCTTCGAACTTTCGGAATATTTTCTCTATACCCTTTTGGTCAAGACCGTTCATCTCTAAAAGAGGTTCAAATTTTTTTAGGGTTTTCATCTTCCATTTGCGTTGTTTGCCTTTTGGTCTGGTCCCATCGATAACAAAGCGTTGCCAGCGTCTTGTTTTAAAAGAGACATATCCATTGGCACGATTGGGGAGTTTCTCCAAAAGGTCATCTACCCTATCGTTATAAAGTTCGTAAGCGATATTCAAATGGGCAACGATTTCAACAATGGACCATGACTTCGGTTTCGGTGCCACAGTAAGTGCTTTTGCATTTAATTTGCTCACGGCGTTTACTTTGCCCAAAATCGTATTGAGTCGTTGAATTTGATTCTCAGGAGTTAACATTAAGCTTGCCATAACGCTTCGTTTTTTGATTATGACAAAGTTCTGGGATTTGGCGGGGATAAAAGTTGATCTGTATCAAGAAAAATCAAATATGCTTTACGCCTTAGTCTTAAAATCGCCAGGGAAGCTGTCTAAGTTCTAGTATCTAGACCCATCATGCTTCCCCTTCTCCCAACCATACTTGCCCAAGTACTGTTCTCCACTTTCTACAGCATCCTCTTCGATAGAAGTGCCCATAGAATCGTTCCACCGGTTGAGAAAGCCAAATAACGAGATTACCCCCAGCATTTCGACGATTTCGCCTTCGTCCCAATACGTACAAAGTTTGTCTTTGATTTTTGAGTCAACGGTATTGGGTACCTGCGAGGCGGCTAAGGCAAACTCAAACGCGGCCCGTTCCGCTTCCGAAAAAGCAGGATGTGTTCTATATTCCCAGATATTGTCCAATTGCTCTTGCTCCGCACCATAACGTTCAGCGGCGCGAATGGCATGAGCCTGACAATAACGACATCCGGTAGCATTACTGCTCACCCAGGCAATCATTCTCTTGAGGGCCGAAGTTACACGACCCTCATTGGCCATAACAGCTTTATTCAAGTTGATAAAAGCTTTGGATATCGCCGGCCGATGCTGCATCGTCAAAACCGAGTTTGGGCAAAACCCAAGGGTTTCGTTAAAGAATTCGGCTAATTTTTTTGTTTCCGGGCTATGTTCGGGGTCGAGTGGGTTTACTAAGGACATCAGAGGGCAAGTTAAGTTCGTTGTTTTATACTCTCAATTTTGGGGAAGCACGAAATTCTACATTAAAGATAGCCAATTCTAAATTGCTGCCTGAATTTATGCCCTTGAGGAATGGGATGCTCTTTCTTTTGTCCTATTTTTGAAAACAAAAAAGCAGAAATGGCTACCACAAATCATATCACCACCAAATGGCTTGGCAAAATGGCATTCGAGAGCACTAACCCATCGGGGCTGAATTTGACCATCGATGCAGGGCCCGATGACGGCGGCGAAGGGAAGGGTCTTCGACCAAAGGCACTACTATTATCTGGCCTAGCGGGCTGTTCCGGACTTGATGTCGCTGGGCTTATAAGAAAGATGAAACTGGAAGTCGATGATTTCCATATCGAGACTATTGCCAATCTAACCGATGAGCACCCTAAATTTTATGACACGGTGCTGGTCGAATTCCATTTTCACGGAAGCAATCTGGACGAAAAAAAACTACAACGGGCGGTCGATCTGTCTGTTGAGAAATATTGTGGGGTAATGGAGATGTTTCGGCAGTTTGCCAAGGTGGAGATTAATACCGTTTTTCACTCCGAGTAAAACGTCATTTCGAGGCACGAAGCAATCCGTGACTTTGGAACACGAAATAAACAGATTGCTTCGTGCCTCGAAACTACAGATTAAGTAAACCTATGCGCTGGACGATAAAACCAAAACCAGAACAAAAAGACATCGATGCCCTCTCAATAGTATTGAAAGTTGATGGGTTGATAGCGCAATTACTTTTGCAAAGAGGTATAGATTCGTACGACAAGGCAAAAAAATTCTTCCGGCCAGAACTTTCCGATTTACACGATCCATTCTTGATGAAAGATATGGAGATTGCGGTGAAGCGCATTGAAAAAGCTGTTTCCAATAACGAGAACATCTTGGTTTTTGGGGATTATGACGTGGATGGCACAACTTCCGTTGCCTTAGTATCTTCCTATCTATTAAGTTATTATCCTAATGTAGCGACCTATATTCCCGATAGATATACCGAAGGGTATGGAATCTCATTTAAAGGTATCGATTTTGCCGAAGACAATGGGTTTTCATTGATTATTGCCCTTGATTGTGGGGTAAAGGCTATCGATAAAGTTGCCTATGCCAAAGAGAAGGGTATCGATTTTATCATTTGTGACCACCACCGACCCGGAGATTATTTACCGGAAGCAATCGCAGTGCTTGACCCCAAAAGAGACGATTGTAATTATCCATACGACGAGTTATGTGGCTGCGGAATAGGGTTTAAGCTCGTTCAAGCATTGGCGTCAAAAAGAGGGGAAACTATAGACGATTTGATTCCGTATCTCGATTTGGTAGCTACCGCTATTGGAGCGGATATCGTTCCGATTACAGCTGAAAATCGAGTGTTGGCCTATTTTGGGCTGCAAGTTATTAATACCGATCCCCGAATCGGTTTTAAGGCCATCATCAAGCAGATCAAGAAACAAGAACTGTCCATTACCGACGTAGTGTTTATCATAGCCCCTCGCATCAATGCCGCTGGCCGCATGGAACACGGGCAACATGCCGTAAACCTACTCACCGAAACAAATATGGAACAGGCAGAGAAATTCGCCGCTAAAATTGAAAAATTCAATATCGACCGGCGCGAACTTGACAAAGAAATCACCCAAGAAGCCCTGCTACAGATACAAGAAAATCAAGAAGAAGAGCGATTTACTTCGGTGGTCTATAAAGATACTTGGCATAAGGGCGTTATTGGCATCGTTGCTTCCCGCCTAACCGAGACCTACTATCGCCCCACTCTTGTCTTTACCAAGAGTGGTGATAAGCTGGCCGCCTCTGCACGATCCGTAAAAGGTTTTGATGTGTACAATGCCCTGCAGGGTTGTTCCGATTGGATAGAACAGTTCGGAGGGCATAAATATGCGGCAGGTCTCACCTTGCTAGAAGCGCAATTTGAAACTTTTAAGACCCAATTCGAAAAAGTGGTCTCCGAAACGATAGACCCGAATCTCCTCACCCCCGGAATTTCGGTCGATACTCAAATCAACTTCGAGGATATTAGTCCTAAATTAATACGTATTATTAATCAATTGGCCCCTTTCGGCCCAGGCAATATGACCCCCGTGTTTATGTCGGAAAACTTAAAAGATACGGGCTATGCCAAGGGCGTAGGTGAAAATGGGGCACACTTAAAACTATCGGTAACCCAAAATGGTATCGGCCCTATAGGTGGTATCGGCTTTAATTTAGGTAATAAGCTACCGGTTGTAGCCAACAGAAAATCGTTTAGCGCTGTTTTTTCTTTGGATGAAAACGAATGGCAAGGGAACGTAAGCCTACAGTTAAAACTAAAAGACCTGAAATGAAAATAGAACATCTCGCTATTTGGGTATCCGATTTGGAGGTGATGCGACGTTTTTATGAAAATTATTTCAATGCAAGTTCAGGTGAGCTTTACAAAAACCCAAAAAAGAACTTTTCTTCGTATTTTTTAAGCTTTGACGAAGGAGCACGATTGGAACTGATGCAAAAACCAGAAATACCTGTATTACTGGATCAAACCACCGAGCATATGGGTATCATTCATTTTGCAATTTCTATTGGCACCAAAGAAAAAGTCGACTCCTTAACGGAACAGCTCAGGACGGATGGATTTAGAATAGTTGGAGAACCAAGAACTACTGGTGACGGCTATTACGAAAGCGTTATTCAAGATCCAGAAGGAAATCGGATTGAGATTACCGTCTAAATGCTTACTTAAGCAAGGTGGCGCTGACCTGGTGAGCACTCCTTATAAGTCTATCATAATCTATTTTCTGAATCAATCGCACCTACAATGTCAAAACGACCTAGCAGGATAAGTCCGCAGCAAACCGCTTGGTCAGTTGTCTATTTCAAATTCATCTAAAGGTGATGAATGTCTGTTTTTTATGTCAACAACATATCCCTTCATCGATAAAACCCCATCACGACGTAGTTGTTTAGCACTTTAAAACAGACTATCTGGTTTGTTTTTAATAGAACGGATGGGTATTGTAATCTTCCTAAATCCTGAATCGATTCACCGGTTTTAGTAATATCTTTGCCTTTTTACATTCGCAAAACGTCATTATGGACCCGTATGCCGCCTTACGTTTTAGAGAATTCAACATCTTTCTGTTGATGCGTTTTGCGATGGTCTTTGCTTGGTCGATGCAGTTTATCATTATCGAATGGCAAGTATATTCGATGACCAAAGACCCTTTATCTTTAGGAATTATTGGTTTGATGGAAGTAATTCCGGCGGTCTCCATGGCACTTTTTGCGGGCCATGTCGTTGACCAAACGGAAAAACGGAACCTTCTGGTCAAATGTATCTTTGGGTTCTCGGTCATCAGTTTCGGCCTATTCGTCTTGAGTCTGCCCTCTGTTTTAGAACAGACCGCAACTAAAACTATACTCTACGCCATTTATTTTTTAGTCTTTTTAGGTGGAATTGCTAGGGCCTTCTTAGGGCCAACGATATTTTCTTTGATTGCATTGATCGTACCAAAGAGAATATACCCAAATGCCGCTACGTGGAGTAGTACTACATTTCAAATGGCCGCGGTGCTCGGGCCTTCCTTGGCCGGTTTTTCCATTAGCTGGATTGGTGTTCATTGGTCGATGTGCGTCATTTTCGGGTTTTCCGTTTTAGCCTTACTTTTCCTTTTTCAAATATCCCGTAAACCTATCCTTAACCCTAAGATTGGAGAACCTATTCTTCAAAGTCTACAGGAAGGACTCCGTTTTGTTTTTAGCACAAAGGCCATTTTTGGGGCATTGACCTTAGATATGATTGCCGTTCTTTTTGGTGGGGCCATAGCGCTTCTACCAATTTTTGCGCAAGATCTTCTTAATGTAGGAGCCGAAGGTTTTGGTGTATTGAGAGCTGCTCCGGCCGTCGGCGCGGCTATTACTATGTTGGGTTCTACACGATTTCCGTTACATAAAAATGCGGGCAAAAAATTGCTGTTTTCCGTATTTGCATTTGGTATCTGTATGATTGTCTTTGGCCTCTCCACCTATTTTTGGCTATCCGTCATCGCCCTATTTTTGAGCGGTGCCGTAGACGGGGTCTCCATGATCATTCGCCAAACCATTCTACAATTGAAAACTCCGGATAATATGCGAGGTCGAGTTGCTTCGGTCAACTCAATGTTCGTCGGTTCATCGAATGAACTGGGCGCCTTCGAAAGTGGAGTGACAGCTAAATTGATGGGCACCGTAACCGCGGTAGTTTTTGGAGGAGCAATGACCTTATTAACCGTGGGAATCACCGCTTTTGTATCTCCGACCTTCAGAAAGTTAGATTTGCAAAAAGATATTGACGAGCATGAAGCGAGTTAGGTCGATCTGCAAAGGCAAAAAAAGGACTTACCACATTTTAGCCCTCGAATTTCTCCAATGAAAGTTGTTCCCCATCGAAAACGGCATAGGTAAAATACTGTATCCAATCTCCAAGATTTGTATATTTTGACTTACCATTCAAGTCGATTTCCATAGGAAGATGGCGATGCCCAAATATAAAGTGGTCATAATGTTGGGTTTCCAATTTTCGCTTGGCGTACTGCACCAGCCATTCTTTATCTTCTCCTAAAAACTTAGCGTCTTCATCGCCCGAAATCAGTTTGTTACTAACCGAAAAATACTGTGCCAATCGAACCCCGATATCAGGATGCAACCATCGAAAAAGCCATTTTCCAACGGGATTGGTAAAGACTTTTTTCATGCGCTTATACCCTTTATCATAAGGTCCCAACCCATCACCATGTCCAAGAAAAAAAGAAATACCGTTCAGTATATATTGCTGAGGTTTATGAAATACAGGAATATTGAGTTCATCTTCAAAATAGCCGTGCATCCATAGGTCGTGGTTGCCAACAAAGTAATAAATAGGAATTCCTGAGTCGGATATTTCAGCCAATTTTCCGAATGTTCTAGTAAAGCCTTTAGGAATAACGGTCTTGTATTCAAACCAAAAATCGAAAAGATCTCCCAACAAAAAGATAGCCGAGGCATCGGTCTTGATCTCATCCAGCCAGGCAACGAATTTCTTTTCCCTTGGAAAACTTTTCTCCGCTGTAGGTGCCCCCAAATGGTTATCGCTGGCGAAGTAGACTTTTTTACCTTTTGGAATATCGATGGTCGTCATTGAAATGTAAATATAGAAAAAAGCCTAAAGGTTACTAATTTTCAGAAGCGAACCATTCGGCGAACGAGGTATCCGTTTCTTGAAGTTTTAGGGAATGTAGTCGAATATTTTCAGGAAGTCGTGCCTTTATTTTTACCGCAAAATCAATGACCATATTTTCACTAGTAGGCTGATAGTTTGCCAAAATTACATTGTGCCCCCTATCTATTAATTCTTTTGCCAATTCTACATGGGGCGTGTTTTTATTGAAAACTGTAGCGTGATCGAATTGGTCTACAATTTCTTCTTTTACGATTTTTTTTAAATCTCCAAAATCGATGACCATACCGAGTTTTACATGTGATGTATCGGTGATAGGCCGACCGATTACCGTAACTGAGAGTTTATAACTGTGCCCATGTACGTTCCGGCATTTACCGTCATAGCCATAAAGGGCATGGCCGGTCTCAAAATTGAACTGTTTGGTAATTCTTATGTTGCCCATAAAATACTGTTGATAGGCAAAGGTAGGGATTCTTTAAAATGAAATTACGAATATAAAGCTATGTATTAGCTGTATTATTCGGTTCGCACTACTGGCTGTGTCCAAGCCATTTCATATAAGATATCTTCAATGGGGTTATCCTGTAATTTAGAGGAAGTAACCTTACATCGCACAAAGAGCATATCTTCAGTTAACTGAAATTGCGCCTCGGTGGCATTGACTACCATTAATTCTTCAGTCTCCGTTTGCCCTTTTTTACATCCGATAAAAGTTATTTCGTATTCCACGCCATCTTCCGGTTCAACTTCAATAGACAGTAGATTTTGATTGTACTCCAGCTTTTTTAGCTCGGCGCCTGTGCTCGAATAAAAATTACCTGATTCTAATGACGTTATTATAGCCGCAGCTGAGAGTGTATCTGCCTGCACCACGACCCAACCTCTGCCGGCATTGCTCCAAGCATTTCCTTTTTTATGGTAATTGTGTGAATCATCGGTCGCAAGGCCATACATCAACGGCTTATTGTTTTCGATGTATGAAATATTGATAAGATCCCACATTTCTTCGGTGGAGATATGGGTAGAATCTCCCATATTATGAACCATATGATGCCCATTGTATACTTCGAAAAAGCGTTCTCCATTTAAAGAAATCATATCATCGAGGCTTATACTGTAATAAAAGTTGGGATGATTGATATGTGCTATCATGGGAATACCGGTATCCTTCCGCTGCTTGATAACCTGATTTAGGTTGTTTTGCATCACTTCTGAAATACTAGTGCCACCCATTGGTTCGATTTTCTTTTGAATGTTCGTGGCATTCATATGAATATGCTTATCCTCATACTTATCGGTGATTTCTTCCGATTGAATTACTAAAAACTCATCCGCTTCTTCAAGTCTATTGCTGTATTCTTCATAGGTTTTAAGTTTTACAAGGGTTTGTCCCGAATCAATCTTATGCTCCACCCATACAGCCCCATATTTTTCGAGATAGTTTTGAAATGCCTTTTGATATAGCGAATCTTCGCGAATAGTTATCCATTTCTCACCCTCGGCCAAGGTATTATGGTCAGATAAAGCCATAAATTGATACTCATTAGATTTGTACCAGTCTAAAATAACTTCCGGGAATTCATCACCGTCACTCCAATACGAATGCGTATGCAGATTACCTTTATACCACTTTTGCGATTGCTCGTTTGTTACTTCTGGTTGACTATCTTTACAACTAAATGCTGCCATCAAAATCAGTAAGGTAAAGAAGCTTTTTAATTTAGACATACCCATAAAACCTATATATTTAGTTACAAACGTAAAGGTAGGAATTTTGATTAACGATTTTTGATTAGGGAAAGAGTTTGTAGATCTCGTTGTGCTTGGCAAACCGAGCAATATGAATAGCATCACCTTCTGAATAAAAACCAAGCCTGTAATCGCCAATCCGCATGCTATAGGCTGAAGGATGGCCCGAGAGTTTCTTAACGTTAGTCAATTTTTTGAGGGAAGAAGTTTCTTTTAGAAGCGCAACGGAATCTCTAATATTTTTCTGTGCTTTTTTTCGACAAATTCCTTTGTGGCTTTTTCCATGAGTGCCTTGACACTAAGGTTTTCAAAAGCGGATAGTACTTTCAGTTTTGAAACAAGAGACGTATCGACTTCAATAAGTTCTTTTATACTTGGCATAGTCATGAGAGTTTAATAAGACTAGTATACTATATATAGACTTACGAATTGGAATTATCTCTTAAACCTTCGTCTTGTACGTACGCGATTCACGAAATAGATAACCAACACAAAAAGTGCAAGAATAGGAAAGACAAGGTCGTCATTTAGAAAATCTAATATATTCATATCACAAACTTAAAAAAGCAGAACGATTCAAAGCTGCTATTATTGTCTATTTTTTGAACTTGGCAAGAGCATTTTTAGTGAATTCAGAAAGTGCCAGTTTTCCAGTAATGACGGCTCTTTCACCTAGCAAGGTATCCCAACTATCGGTTCCTTCCCAGAGCACTTTTTTCCATTCTTGCAAAGCTTCGGGATTGTAATTCGACAGTTTTTGTGTGAAGAACTCCAGTTCCTTATCTAGCTCTTTGATGTTGTCGAAAACTTTAGAAAAGAGTCCCTTTTCTTGCGCCCAATAGGCGTTTTTCCATTCGGTTGGAGAAAGGGAAAGATCAGAAATAGCTGCTTTTCCAATTTTACGCTCGACTGCTGGGCCGATGACCAATGGAGCGATGCCAATAGTCAGTTCCGATAGGCGAAGGGAAGCATCGACCGAAGCAAAAACATAGTCGCAGGCGGCTGCAAGCCCTACTCCGCCACCAACAGTCTTACCTTGAACACGGCCAACAATTACTTTCTTACAGCTTCGCATGGCATTGATAACATTCGCAAAACCGCCAAAGAAAACCTTTCCTTCCTCGAGATTTGAAACGGCCATAAGTTCATCAAAAGAAGCACCTGCGCAAAAGGCACGGTCGCCTTCTGACTTCAACACAATTACGGAAATAGCATCGTTTTCTGAAAGTTTTTGAAGCTCGGCAGTCAAACGATCTAAAAGCTCTGCAACAAAAGAATTACTTGCCGGGTGGCCGAATTCTACAGTTGCTACTTTGCCGTTTATTTTAGTGTAAAGACTTCCGTTTATTCTTTGAGTTGACATTTCGCTATTTTTCCCAAAGGTAGAATAATATCTCAAAAAGGGAGTTAATCGCTCTTCGCCCTAGACAAGGTGGGCTGGGCGGAAAGGCGGAACACTGGGGCTTAATCGCTACCTATACTTTTTAGATCAAGGATTGGACTTTCAACGCCTCCGCCCTTGTCGCTTCGCTTAAGGCCACCTCCCCTCATCTGAGGGGAGGAGCCTTATCTTGTTTTTTATGAAAGCAGCGGCCGAAACTTTCTTCTAAACTTCCAGACCAGCGCACCTCCCCGAATGGCCATCCAAACCGTAAAAGCGATCCAGATACCGTAGAGGCCCCAATCCATATATTTTCCAAAGAACAAAGTAGGCACAAACCCTAGAAAAGTTGCGACAAGCAAGGTATTACGCAAGTATTTCATTTCGCCAAGCCCTTTAAAGACACCATCAAGAACGAACGCTATGGTATTCATAGGAAGCCCTAATATCACGATAAAAAAGATTGCATAAAACGCGTTTAAAACTACCGTTTCCTTTGAAAAGAGTAAGCCAATGGGTTTATAGAACAAAAACCCTGCAACGACCAAAACCAAGCTAACCAAAAGGCCGTAAGAAATTATTTTCTTAGCTAGTTTCCAAAGTCCATCGTAATCTTTCGCGCCTAGGAGTCTGCCACCCATGATGTTTCCAGCTGCTCCATAGCCATCGATAAAAAAGGCAGAAAATAACCAAAGATTGATAGCAATAGTGTGGGCCCCAATATATTTAGGCCCCAACTGGGCCGCTTCGCGAACGGCCAAAATCATTGCCGTATTAAGGGCAATGGCCCGCACAAAAAGGTTGAGACTCATAACGACCAATCTACCCAATTCAGGATGTATCGGAAATCGGAGTTTCAGACTAATATCCGTCTTGGTCACCAACAACACAAACGCCATGATAGCCATTATAGCCTGGGCAATAAGACTGGCCCATGCGGCACCGTCTAGATACATGGGCTCTAGTAGCCCCTCAATGCCATATACCAGGAGAAAATCCAATAGTACGTTCAAAACTGCACCGACTATAGCGATTAACATGGGATAATAGGTGTTTTGAAGACCACGAAAAATACCCATCACCGCAAAAACGAAAAGCGTCAATGGAAAGCCCCAAACCCGAATAGAAAAGTACGAAATACAATAGTCTAGAATCTTCCCGGAAGCATTTAGAAATTCAAAAATTTCTCTAACAATAAAAATGGTCGAAAGCAGAATTAGGATGCTCAGGCCTATATTCAAAAATATGGCTTGCGCGGGCAGGTTTTTTACTTCCTTGATTTTTCCGGCACCCAGATATTGTGAAATAATGGCGGAAATAGCACTGCGCGTCTGGCCTAGAATCCATATCAACATCGAGAGAAAAGAACCTACAATACCTGCTGCGGCAAGCGACTCTAATCCATCAACGGGAATATTACCCACAATGGCCGTATCGGTAATCGACAAAAGAGGTTCGGCAATACCGGCAATAGTAGCCGGAATTGCTAACTTATTGATAGTCTTAAAATTGATAGGCGTTTTCAAGTGGGGCAAGTTATATCAATATTTTGAAGTTGAATTGGTGTTAAAGCACTAATTCGTAGCAATGAAAAGGATATTCGCTCTGTTTTGGAAGGTAAATATCGCCTAGTTTTTGATACCCTCTTGTTTCATAGAATTTTTGATTGCGTTCGTTTTGGCTGAAGGTATCTAAACGTATGGAAATAAAGCCGTTCTCTTTAGCGCGATTTTCGGCAAAATCCATCAATTTTTGAGCATAGCCTTTTCCTTGATTTTCAGGATGCACGGCTATACGATGGATATAAACATTATCCTTATTCTCCGTTAGCCATGCTATTGGCATATATTCTGAATCCATAAAAGTGGAGATAACGATGGTCCCGACAAGGTGTCCCTTATCTTCCAAAATATATAGCTCTCCCCTATCTATGTCTTCTTCAAAAGCTTCTTGAGAAGGGTAATGTTCGTTCCATTGATAAATACCTTTCTTTATCATGTATGCCCCACAGGCGTCGGTAATGATGAGAATGTCGGGGATTTCAGATATCTTTGCATGCCGAATCATTAATTGAGTCTATTTTAATTGTAAATTTAGAGTATTAACTACAAATGTTTCACATGAAAAATATTTTGGTTCCTATAGGTATTTCGCCTGATGCGTATCATACACTGCAATATGCAGTGGATTTCGCGACGGAGTTTTCTTCTCAAATCTATGTGATGGAGGTTTTCAGTGTTTCTGTTGGGGCTGGGAAAAGCTTGGCCAACGTAGAGCAAAAAGTTGCGAAAAGCGGAAAGGAAAGACTAAAGGAGGTCATCGATAAAATCGATTCTAAAAATGTAAAAATCAAGATTGCTTCCTATAACGGGGATATTATTGACGGATTGAAAGAAATCGACAAAGAATTAGGAATAGACCTTATCATTATAGCACCGCGAAGTAACGATATTAGCGAAGAACTGTTTTTGGGCAATACCTCTGGTAGAATTATAAAACGAACCAATATCCCCACCTTGATAGTACCGAGAGGAAGTACACTTCAGCCTTTAAAAACCATTTTGACCGCATTCAAATCAGGAGTTTTAAGACGTAAACGTATTCTCAATCCGTTATTGGCCATTAAAAATAAGTTTGGAGCCAAGGTAAATCTACTTTTGGTCAAAACGCCTGGTTACTCCGATGACGACTTAAAAGTCGATACCGCCTTGATGGACATCAGTTCGCAAATGACCATGGCAGAGGCCCCGACGACCTACCTGGGCGTGCTAGAGCATTTTCAGTCGCAGCATCCGGATTTGTTGTGTGTTTTCAGAAGAAAAAGAGGGTTCTTTAAAAACCTTTGGGAAAAGAACACGATTCCGAAAGCGGAGTTTTCTGCCCGAACACCTGTACTCGTTTTAAGCGTTAAAAAGGATTGAAAGTATAACCTCAATTACTTTATCAAGTATTTTGATACTTACTCAAAAAGTATTTCCTTTGCCGAAGCCAAAATGGGGGATTAGCTCAGCTGGCTAGAGCGCTTGCCTGGCAGGCAAGAGGTCACCGGTTCGACTCCGGTATTCTCCACCAGTAAATACGG
>CAZRIE010000042.1:0-31827 GCA_964600075.1 uncultured Flavobacteriaceae bacterium | reverse complement strand
TTAAGCCAATAAAACTAAAAATTGGATTTGTCTGATTCATGCCAAGGTAGGATAGAATCAAATTTACTAGCACAAGACCACTTACAGCAAGAAAGAATTTTTTTCGATTACTAATAAAAAGATTCTTTAAATCGACCTTTTTATCTCCTGATGAAAGCAAATAGCACGATTGCGCGAAAAGGATGGGTGCTGCTAAAAAAATTGTGTAGTTAAAAATACTTGAAATAATATTATCAAGGTTTTCGTATAAGCTAAAATAAGATAACAATTACTGAAAAGAATAGTAAGATTACCCAAAGAACACTTTCCCAATAGAGCTTCTTTGCTCGGCTAATGCTTAACAAATCGAAAATGGCGGTACCGTATATGATACCTGGTATTAAAAATAAAAATTCTTGCTTATCCATTGGTCCAATATTATTCATTTATTAGAACTTTATCAATATTAAAGCATAATTTCTTGATTTTCTATTGCAAGAATTTTCATGTTTGAGAATTGTGTAACGTTTTAGACAATTGGCCCAATGGTCTCGGCTATGCGTAGTTGAGACCTGCTTCTGACTAGCAAAGCGAGAGGACAGCAAAAGCACCTAACTATACAACGGTAAACCAAATTGAAAATCTGAAATAATTTTCAAAAGTAGGCGAGAACAAGCAATTTCGTATTGCGCTAGACGGTTTTTAGTCCTGATAAGCTCCAGATGAATATGTTAGTTCATAACTGTGCGTGTAGATTTCGAATACTATTCCGAAAGGATCCTCAACGTAAACCATTTTAAAGGGTTTTTCGTTTGGATAATATTCTCTAATCGGCATGCGCTGTTTTCCTCCATATTCCACTATTTTCTTTGTTAAATTTTCAATATCCGGATCTTGAACGCAAAAATGAAAAAGTCCGGTATTGAAGGGACTAAACTCTGGTGCTTCTTTGTTTCCGTGTGGAAATGAAAATAATTCGATACCAATGCCATCCGAAGTCGACATATGGGCAATTTCGAATTCTTCCCAATCTTCGCCAAAAACATCAATACACATTTGCCCAATTGCTGTATCGCTTTCCTTCTGAACTTTTGATGGTGACATTATGATATACCACCCCATAACGTCTCGATAAAAATCAACAGCTTTTTTTATATCTGGAACAGTAATTCCGATATGTGAAAACGATCTTGGATAGCTAGTTTTAGTCATAATGCTTTTATTTTTTTAATTGCCCATACGTACAGGGTCAAACGCAGTTCTACTAATTTTACGGAAATATAGTAAAATCGTGCAACTATGGTTGGGGAAACTGACCGGAATGGTGCTTTGTTTCTTGGCATAGTTTGCTGGAAGGGCCATGATAAGAGTAGTTTTCCATCGATTTTGCGGTATTGGGAGTATACTTGGCAGCACCGAATTGTTTTTGGCCGCCGTTCTTGTAGGTTTTCCCTCAATGGGCGGCGAATGGCAAAAGTCTGTATTGGGGCCAGTGAACAATTTGGTTTGGCCCTGTAGTTCGAGCATATTTTCCAAGATATGGGAATGCAATAGCACCTAGCGACTTTGGTCGGCATTCGCCAAATGTGCTCGAACTTAGGTATATAGTTAATTCATAAAATTAGCTCGACTTATAAGCTAATAATCAACTATGCGGAACTTTATGGCAATTTAAGTAAGCCTTATACCCCTAACCGCCACCCAAAGGGGTCTTCGGCACGGTTGAACTGAATATCGGTAATACGTTTTTTAAGGCGTGAGGCATAACTTTCCGAAAGCTCGGGCAGGTCATAGTCTACATCACGATAGCCAAAAGTAGCGATAGAGGAGATAACCGCTGCCGTACCGGCACCGAACATCTCTTTTAGGCTACCGTTTTTGGCGGCCTCGACGACTTCGCCAACCGTAATTTTTCTGACCTCGGCAGGTATGCCTTCATCTTCGGCAATCTGTAGAATGCTTTTACGGGTGATACCATCAAGGATCCGGTCGCTGGTCGGGCCGGTAATCAGAGTATCGTTAATACGTATAAAAATGTTCATCGCACCTGCCTCTTCGATATATTCGTGGTTGTTATCGTCTGTCCAGATGACTTGGTTATATCCCTTTTTAACTGCTAATTGGGTCGGGTAGAATTGTGCGGCATAGTTGCCGCCTGCTTTGGCATAGCCAACACCGCCATTGGCAGAACGAGAATATTTTTCTTCGATCAGTACTTTTACCTTTCCTGAAAAATAAGGGCCCGATGGGGCAAGGCAGATAATAAATTTATATTCATCAGAGGGCGAGGCGTGAAATCCTATTCCCGAGGCGAAAATAAATGGTCGTATGTATAGGGAGCTTCCTTCTTTTTTAGGAACCCATTTTTTATCAAGGTCGACCAAGGTCTTAAGGCCTTCCATAAAATAGTCTTCTGGTAATTCCGGAATCGCCATACGGTTTGCCGAAATATTCAAACGCTTATGATTGTCTAAAGGGCGAAAAAGCCATACCTGATCGTCCGCATCTTTATAGGCCTTCATGCCCTCGAAAATAGATTGACCGTAATGGAAAATCTTTGCCGAAGGGTCAAGACTTATTGCCTGGTAGGGCATAATTTTTGGAGCTTCCCAAGTACCGTTCCTATAATCGCAGACCAACATATGATCGGTAAACACGTTGCCAAAATCCAGGTTATCAAAATCTACTTGATTTATCTTCGAGGTTTTTACCTGTTCAATACTAACTTTTTGCATGGTCGTATCCATCGTTTTTAATTTGAAGGATTAAAATTAGCGATTTATCCCAAACTGTTCTTCTTTTTTCGTCCAAAAATGTCCAGTTTTGTATTGCTAATCCAATTTTTATCAGATATGAAGAGATTTAACCTTTTACTTGTGTTTTTTACGCTCGTTCTTGCGTGCAGGGGGCAAGAAAGAAAACAAGAGCCTGTAAATAAAAACAATGGCACAACTGACTATGCTGTTTTTGGTGATGAAATCAATGACGAGAATGCTATCGCTGATACTGAAATGGCCGAGAAGTATAGTGGGATGGTCATTGCCGATACCGTTCGAACTAAATTTAAGGCGACTGTAACTGATGTCTGTCAAGCGAAAGGATGTTGGATGAAGGTACAATTGCAAGATGGGCAAGAAAGTATGGTGCGTTTTAAGGATTACGGGTTTTTTATGCCCAAGGATATTGCCGGAAAAGAGGTTATTGTAAACGGATTTGCTTTTGTAGAGGCCATGAGCGTAGAAGACCAAAAACACTATGCCAAAGATGGTGGCCGATCGGAAGCCGAGATTGCCAAGATTACCCAGCCCAAAAAGACCTATGGTTTTGAGGCCGATGGTGTGTTGCTGGTAAAACAATAAAAGAGCTTTAGGTTTCTATTGTTTCATGTTCCAAGTTTGATAAAAGTAAAATCACCCGATGAAGAGTAATTTACTAAGAAATGGCATGTTGTCAAAAAGTTCTTTCCCTCTTGGGGAGAAGATTTAAGAGAGGGAACTTGACGTGCTGTCTCAATCTAGGAAATATCTCTTTGAAGGGGGCTGGAAGAAAAAGCACTAAATAGCTAAGGTTTTAGAAGTGTACTAAAAAGTTTAAATCATTTTGTAGGTAACTTAAAACTTGAAACGAAAGATCATCACTACGGCCGACGGTTCAAAGACCATCCAGATTTCAGATTGGGACGAGCAGTACCATTCGAAACATGGCGCGATTCAAGAGGCCTACCATGTATTTATTAAACATGGACTATCCCTTTTTATAGATAGAAAAATCTCGATTTTAGAAATTGGTTTCGGTACGGGTCTCAACGCTTTTATTACGCTTTTAGAGGCCAAAAAAAGAGAACTTCAGATTGAATATAGGGGCATCGAGAAATATCCGGTTTCGCCGGAAGAACTGCGACAACTCAATTATATTTCCGAATTGGATGCTGAAAAGTTCGAGTCGGCTTTTTTGAAGATGCATCAATCGCCTTGGGAAGAGGAGGTTGCCATTTCCGAAGACTTCTCCTTGGCAAAACAGCAAAAATATTTTTTGGAAATCAATGATAAAGAAGCGTTTGATCTTATCTATTTCGATGCTTTCGGGGCCCGTGTACAGCCCGAACTTTGGACGGAAGATATCTTCTCGATAATGTACGACGCCATGAAAAATGATGGTATTTTGGTCACCTATGCAGCGAAAGGTAGCGTTCGTCGTGCTATGCAAGCTGTTGGTTTCACAGTTGAGCGTCTACCCGGCCCGCCGGGAAAACGTGAGATGCTGCGCGCCAAAAAATAAACTCGGTTTTCTTTATAAAAAGTTAATTAAATAGAGACTTCGAGCTTATATTAACATTGGGTTGAACAATAGTGTTAAATCCAAATTAAATGTCGATCAGGTGCTATGGCGATGCCTTATCTTCGAGGCATGACAATTTTGATTACAGGGGCCACCGGACTTGTGGGATGCGAAATCGTAAAGCATTGCCAAGTCGAAAATATTGCGGTGAACTATTTGACGACCAGTAAAGAAAAAATAGTTGCGAAACCTGACTTTAATGGATTTTATTGGAACCCTAATTCAGGTGAAATCGATTTGAAGTGTTTTGAGGGTGTAACGGCCATTATCAATTTGGCAGGAGCCAGTATATCAAAACGTTGGACGACCAGTTATAGGGAAACGATTCTTTCGAGTAGAGTAGACACCTTGCGTACTCTCCATAGTGCATTAGATAAAATAGACCATAGTAGTATTACTTCTTTTGTTTCTGCCTCTGCGATTGGCGTGTATCCTGATTCATTGACCAATTATTACACGGAGAATGAAACGGCGGTTGACGATAGTTTTTTAGGCGAGGTCGTTGAAGCTTGGGAAAAAGAGGCCGATAGGTTTAACAATTTCAAATTTAACGTTACAAAAATAAGAATAGGATTGGTGATGTCTCAAGAAGGTGGCGCATTACCAGAAATAGCAAAGCCGATAAAAAATTATATGGGCGCGGCCTTTGGTAGTGGTCAGCAATGGCAATCTTGGGTCCACATTTCAGACTTGGCCCGTATTTTTCTGTTTGCAGTCGAAAATAGGTTAGAGGGGATCTACAATGGGGTCGGGCCTAATCCGGTAACGAACAATAAGCTTGTTAAAGAAATTGCGAATGTGGTAAACAAGCCTTTATTTTTGCCCAACATTCCTAAATTTGCAATGCAGGCGATCTTGGGCCAAATGTCCTATATTTTGTTCGCCAGTCAACGTGTGAGCTGTAAAAAAATAGAGGAGGAAGGTTTTTACTTCAACTTTCCGAATGTTCGTGTGGCACTTGAAGCCATTTATGAAGAGGGCCATCGAGATGATTCTACCGATGTTGCTTAAAATAAGGAGTATATTTCCTGAAGGTAACCTAATCTTATATATCCTTCGAAAAGAATATAGACCGCTTTTCTATTAGAATCGAGAACCATTAGCTAAAATTAAATTCATAAAAGAAACATTTTGAAAGTATAAAAAAATCCGCCGACAGCGGATTTTTTTATACCTGCAGAATTCATATTCCATTCTATATATTGACTAGATAGGACTAATTTTCGCTTCCAAAAAAAGTCTTGCCTCTACTGCCTAGAAGCATAGTGGTCTACCGTTTTTTTTAGTGACATTTTGACATTTTTAAAGAATTGGCAGTACTTTTGCCAGTTCTTATTGATGAAATTAAATTGAAGCATATATGAGCGATAAAGATATAACCGAAGACTTTGATGAAAAAATCAATCAAGAGCAGACCAATGCCATGAACGGCAATGATACGGACCAAGCTGACAACAAGCAAGAAGAAATGACCGTAGAAGATCAGTTACGGGAAGATTTGGCGAAAGAAAAAGATAAATTTTTACGTTTGTTTGCTGAATTCGAAAATTTCAAAAGGCGAACGTCGAAAGAACGTATGGAGCTTTTCAAGACCGCTGGTCAAGAGATTATGGTCGCTGTGTTGCCGGTCATGGACGATTTTGATCGCGCACTAAAAGAATTGGCAAAATCTGACGATAAAGAAATGTTCAAAGGTATCGAGTTGATCCGGGTCAAGTTTCGCGAAACGTTAAAATCAAAGGGCCTTGAAGAAGTGGGTACAAAACAGGGTGATACATTTGATGCCGAAGTGCACGATGCGATTACCCAGATCCCGGCCCCTAACAAGAAACTTAAAGGTAAAATTGTTGATGTGGTCGAGAAAGGTTTCAAGCTAGGTGATAGAATCATCCGTCACCCCAAAGTGGTTGTCGGAAATTAAAATTCAAGAATGAAGGAAGATTATTACGATATACTGGGTGTCAGCAAAAGTGCCAGTGCTGCGGAAATAAAAAAGGCCTATAGAAAAAAGGCATTGAAACATCATCCAGATAAGAACCCCGGTGATTCCAAAGCAGAAGAAATGTTCAAAAAATCTGCGGAAGCCTATGAAGTCTTGAGCAATCCGGACAAGAAGGCGCGTTACGACCAATTCGGTCATGCCGCTTTTGATGGTGCAGGTGGTTTTAGTGGTGGAGGTATGAATATGGACGATATCTTCAGCCAATTTGGTGATATCTTCGGAAGTGCCTTCGGCGGTGGAGGTGGCTTTGGTGGTTTTAGTGGCGGTGGCCAACGTAGGGCCAAAGGAAGTAATTTGCGTATACGGGTAAAGCTTACTTTGGAAGATGTAGCTAATGGAGTAGAGAAAAAGGTGAAAGTACGGCGAAAAATGCAAGCTGATGGGGTTACCTATAAAACATGTAGCACTTGTAACGGAAGAGGTCAAGTAGCAAAAATCACTAATACGATTTTGGGTCGTATGCAAACGGCCACAACATGCAGTACCTGTGGCGGAAGCGGTCAAATGTTGGACAAAAAACCTAGCGATGCCGATGGCCAGGGGCTTAAAATTGTCGAAGAAACGGTGTCGATTAATATTCCTGCGGGAGTGGAAGAAGGTATGCAATTAAAAGTACCCGGAAAGGGTAACGATGCTCCCGGAAACGGTGTGCCTGGCGATTTATTGGTGGCCATAGAAACGCAAGATCACGAAACCTTGAAACGTGAAGGTGATAATTTGCACTACGATTTATATGTCAGTATTTCCGAGGCTGTTCTCGGTACTTCGAAAGAAATTGATGCCGTAGGAGGTAAAGTGCGTATCAAACTGGAATCGGGTATTCAATCGGGTAAAATATTACGCTTGCGTGGAAAAGGCATATCGAGCATCAATGGCTATGGAAGCGGTGATCTTTTGGTACATGTAAACGTCTGGACACCAAAAGAATTGAACAAAGAACAAAAAGAGTTCTTTGAACGTATGCAGGGCGACGAAAATTTTGAACCAAAACCAGAAAAATCCGATAAATCTTTCTTCGAGAAAGTTAAAGATATGTTCTCTTGACGAAATACTTTGGGTTTTAAATAAAAAACGTATATTTGATTTAATATTGGGAAACTGATATTAATTTTCTTTTTCATAGCAATTTTTTTCCCATCCTTATTCAGTTAAGGGTGGGTTTTTGTTTTATAGGGGTAGAAAGGGCAATATTCTATCCGCATTTTTTCTACCGACTGCAACTGCAAACTGCAAACTCTTTTCTATATCTTTGACAAAATTGCTTGCATGAACAACATTTTGGTTACTAAGAACGTCACCAAAAAATTTGGCGAACATTTTGCTCTCGACAAAGTTTCCTTGGAAATACCCAAGAATACTATTTACGGTCTTTTGGGACCCAATGGTGCAGGAAAGACCACTCTCATCCGTATTATAAATCAAATCATGTTTCCCGATAAAGGGGAAGTATTTTTTAATGGGGAGATCTTAAAAGCACATCATATTTCTCAAATCGGCTATCTGCCCGAAGAAAGGGGACTTTACAGAAGCATGAAGGTAGGTGAGCAGACCCTGTATTTGGCACAGTTGAAAGGACTCTCAAAAGCAGAGGCCAAAAAGCGTTTGAAATTTTGGTTCGAGCGTTTAGAAATAGGAGACTGGTGGAACAAAAAGATACAGGAACTTTCTAAAGGCATGGCGCAGAAAATACAATTTATTGTTACGGTTCTCCATGAACCGAAACTTCTTATTTTCGATGAGCCTTTTAGCGGTTTTGACCCGATCAACGCTAATATCATAAAAGAAGAAATTCTCAAACTAAAAGAAAACGGTGCGTCTATTATATTTTCTACACATAGAATGGAATCCGTTGAAGAATTGTGCGACTATATAGCCCTTATTCACCGTTCTGAAAAAATATTGGACGGCAAATTATCCGATATCAAAAAGGCGTACAAGAACAATATTTTCAACGTAGGTATCGAAACCCAAAACGCCGATACGCTTTTAAAGGAGCTTGCTGATAAATTCCAAATTAGCTCTTCACGGTATAATGCCCATGAAAATCAGTTAGATTTTACGCTACAGTTGCCGTCAAGCGATTCTCGCGAGGTACTGAGTTATCTTTCCACCAAGGCGAACATCAACCATTTTGTGGAAACGATTCCATCGGCAAACGATATATTTATACAGACCGTACAAAGTAAAGGTTCCCATGAATAAATTACCGTTGATTATCAAAAGGGAGTACCTCGCCAAGGTAAGGAACAAATCGTTTGTGGTAATGACCTTTCTGAGTCCCATTCTGATGGTCGGTATGGTCGTACTTATTGCTTATTTGACCAAAATCAACGATAATGAAAAACGGGTTATCTGCATTCTGAACGAGAGCGATTTTTTCTCCAACGAGTTCGTGATAACTCAAAGCACGTCGTATGTGAATTTCAGTGATATTTCGTTGGAAACTGCAAAAGACTCTACAGCGAATATGGGCTATTACGGGCTGCTGTATATTCCAGATGAGTCCGATTTAGAAAAAGTAACCGAGCGCTCTTTTTTATATACAAAAGAAGCACCCAACACCTATGTGCTGGATAAAATCGAAAATATTTTTCAAGAACGCCTACGCCAACAGCGCTTACAAGAAATGGGGGTTTCTGCAAAGGATTTCGCAGCCATGGACAATCGTTTCGAAATTAATATAGCCACTTTTGCCGGCGAGACGAACATAAAGGGTATCAATGAGATAAAAGCGCTTATCGGAGGTGGTTTCGGATATTTGATTATGATGTTCATTATTATTTATGGAGGCTTCGTTATGCGTAGTGTCATCGAAGAAAAGACTAGTCGTATTATCGAAGTCATTATTTCTTCGGTAAAACCTTTTCAACTTATGTTGGGCAAGATTATCGGTACCTCTTTGGCAGGTATTACACAGTTTGCTATTTGGATTGTTTCGGCCTCTCTTTTATTGTTAGTAGCATTTTCTATTTTCGATATAGATCCTTCGGCCCTAAATAGTAGTAGCCCTATAACCGCGGGCATGGGCGCCAATATGACTCCCCCGGTACCTACGGCAGATCAGACAATGCAATTGTATGCCCAAGAACTCTTTAATATTCCATGGGCGATGTTGATTACCTTCTTTCTCGTTTATTTTATACTTGGGTATTTGATCTACAGCTCTATTTATGCCGCTATCGGTGCCGCGGTAGACAACGAGACCGATACACAGCAGTTTATTTTTCCTATTATACTACCTCTGATGTTGGCCATTTATGTGGGGTTCTTTTCGGTATTCAGTAATCCGCATGGGCCTATCGCGGTCGGCTTTTCATTGTTTCCCCTTACGTCACCTATTGTCATGCTTATGCGATTGCCAGGCGGTATCGGTGAGGGAGGAGTGCCGATTTGGGAGTTGGTGACTTCCATCCTATTACTAATAGTTACCTTTATAGGTATTGTATGGTTAGCTTCCAAAATATATCGGATAGGTATTTTAATGTACGGTAAAAAGCCGACATACAGGGAATTGTTTAAATGGTTAAAGTATTAATCATGATATAATAGGGCATAAGCAAGGTAGAAGAAATTATTGTAGAAGATATTTGGGGTTCTATACAAGATTTTCTTGGATGGGGTTTTCACTATGGCGAGGGTGATAACCGAATAAATATTACCGTTGGGCTGCTTCTTTTGCTTAGCGTCGCATTTATAGTCACTACGTTTTTATTGAAATAGCTTCGGGTATTGCTAACACGTCGCCTGCCAGCTGATGACAAGCTAAAGTTTACTAGTGTTTTTAGGTTTACTAGATATGTGGTCTATGTAATCGTAATTCTCTTTATAATGAGTGTTTCGGGTATCGATATTACCTTACTGCTTAAGCCTTCAGCGGCAATTTTTGTAGGTCTAGGGATTGCACTATAAGATCTCTTTCAAGATTTTATCGGTATCCCTATGTGTACCATTACTTATTACGAAAGGTTCAGCCAAGACCAGAGTTTTGTGTTAGGAGTACCCAAGACCGGACTCAAATATCATTTCAATTAAAGACACCGGTTTCAGAACGAGTTTATTT
The DNA here is from genome assembly GCA_964600075.1 of uncultured Flavobacteriaceae bacterium. Taxonomy (GTDB): domain Bacteria; phylum Bacteroidota; class Bacteroidia; order Flavobacteriales; family Flavobacteriaceae; genus CAZRIE01. The sequence goes on along the minus strand of CAZRIE010000042.1, from coordinate 21,448 downwards.
TCGATGGGTATTTCGTGAACTTGCAGAACAATATTGTGTAGCCGAATACCGTTTCGGCTTCATTGGTATTATCGTCCGCCTTACACATTACATTGGGGTACCAATATAAATTGGCTAAAGATAACTACGTACATGGCTATATGGTCCACACTATATTTCAAGCCGATGTTTTGAGGGATGAAGATAGAAATGATATTTTTGCATTGAACGACGACCCTAGTTTTTATTTTGGAACCCGGTTCAGAATAGGACTTTAAAAAATGACTTTCTTTCGCCTATTGGCACACACCTTCGTAATTTTAGATGCTGGGCGTAAGGCGTAGAACATAAACTAAATTAAGAAAATATGCCAAAAATACTGGTTATAGAAGATGAATCGGCCATTCGTAGGGTGCTGGTCAAAATACTTTCTGAGGAAAACGATGCCTACCGATTAGAGGAGGCCGAAGATGGCCTGAAAGGCTTGGAAGCTGTAAGGAACAACGATTATGATTTAGTTCTTTGTGATATAAAAATGCCCAAAATGGACGGAGTAGAAGTATTGGAGGCCGCCAGAAAGATAAAACCTGAAATTCCCTTTATCATGATTTCTGGGCACGGCGATCTCGATACGGCGGTAAATACAATGCGTTTGGGAGCTTTTGATTATATTTCAAAACCGCCTGATCTTAACCGTTTGTTGACAACCGTACGCAATGCATTGGATAGAAAAGAACTTGTGGTCGAGAACAAAATTCTGAAGAAAAGGGTCAGCAAGAATTATGAAATGATCGGGGAAAGCGAAGAGATATCGGTCATTAAGGATATGATTGAAAAAGTGGCTCCGACAGACGCTCGGGTACTGATTACAGGTTCGAACGGTACCGGAAAAGAATTGGTGGCCCATTGGATACATGAAAAAAGCCAACGAAGTGCAGGTCCTTTCATTGAAGTAAACTGCGCGGCCATACCATCTGAATTGATCGAGAGCGAACTTTTCGGCCATGTCAAGGGGGCGTTTACCTCTGCCATTCGCGATAGGGCCGGTAAATTTGAGGCGGCCAACAAAGGCACAATTTTTTTGGATGAGATCGGAGATATGAGCCTTTCTGCCCAAGCTAAAGTATTGCGTGCCTTGCAAGAAAGCAAAATTTCAAGAGTAGGTACCGATAAAGACATCAAAGTTGATGTACGGGTGGTGGCCGCTACTAATAAGAACCTTAAAAAGGAAATTGAAGAGAATAGATTTCGTGAAGACCTCTATCACAGACTTGCCGTTATACTGATAAAAGTGCCGGCATTGAACGATAGGCGAGAAGACATTCCCATGCTGATTACCCATTTTGCCAAAAAAATCGCTTCGGAACAAGGTGTTGCACCTAAGGTATTTTCTGAAAAGGCAATAAAATTATTGAAAGGCTATGACTGGACAGGGAATATTAGGGAACTACGCAACGTAGTAGAACGCTTAATAATCTTAGGAAGTAAAGAAGTTACCCAAGAAGATGTAAAACTGTTCGCGAGCAAGTAAAAAACACGAAGTTCGCAGTTTTAGTCGGCAATAAAACTTGAATTCTATTCGGCTTATGAATTTTTAACCTTGAGCCAAATTATTAAGCAGGTACTGCCCACTGCCACTGCCTTCCGCTATTGATTCGCACAGTTGCCTAACTTTTCAAGAGCTTCCGAAGTTATTTCCTTGACTTTCAGGTTGTAGTATTTTTTTCCTTCCGAAAGTTCGGGCTTTAAGAGTTGCTGTTCGCAGTGATCGTAAATTCCAAATGCAAAATCGCGGGCTTCTTTGCAATTGACGGTGTTGACCACCCTCTCCAAAGATTTTCTGTAGTTGCCCAACGAAGAATCTATTTTTTGTTTGAGTATTTTTTCACTTGGAGGTCTAACTGAAGCCTTCTTTTTTTCAGGGGATGCTGAATTCAGCGCCAGTATATCATTGCCATACACGCTATTGTGCTGTTCATGATTGTTAAGAGCCTCAAGGCTTTCGATAGTATCTTCTAGTGCCCTATTGAGTAATATTACAGAACTGGCTAAAGAGGTAGCCTTACTTGCCATTTTTAAATGTTCAGCTCCCTTTGTAATATTCTCCACGGCATATATGCAACCACATTCTTGAAGCTTCTTTCTTGATTTTTCTATGGCGCTTAATGCCTTATAGGTATGATAACGTACCAATTGCAGGTCTTTCATTACAATGGCCTTTTCGATTTCCATTTTTACATAACTAATGTTAGAATCAGCATACTTGCAGGGCTGATCAGGACTGAATGCCGAAAAAAGGCCAAAAAGAAAGGCATAGAGCATAAGACAATGTAGCTTCATGGCAAAAGGCTTTGGTTGTAAAATTTGGGCATATTACAGTGTAAAGGTAGGTGTATCAGCTCTTTGGCCCATAGTTTTTTCGATGGATGGGGAGTGCTGAGTCCTATTTTGGACGAAGCGGGCATTTCCATTGTTGAACAGTCGTTTTTTTTAACATTGTGTGTCGTTCAACGATAGCTTATTAGGCTCGTTTAAATCTTTTATTTAGAACGCTCCTCTTATTTTAAGCGCACGGATATCAGCTATTATGCCCGAGTGAAGTCACTTTTACCGGCATATAGGTCTACAGGGGTTAAAAATGAGGAAATATAGGTGGAAAATGTAATATTTGTAGGTAGAAGAAAAAAGTTTAAACAAGTTCATTGTATATTCCACCTATGGATACGACAAGAGTCAAGTCATTTCGAATCGATAATGAGATAAAACTCTCGGAATACGCTACCCGGGAGGATTTTAATACTTCTGAAAAGCAATTAAAAAAGAGTCTAGAAAATACTCGGATTGAGCTTGGTGATTTTCAAGATACCCTATACGCCCATGGCAAATACAGTGTTTTAGTCTGTTTGCAAGGTATAGATACGGCAGGTAAGGATAGTCTTATTCGTGAAGTTTTCAAAGATTTCAATGCCCGGGGGGTAGTCGTACACAGTTTTAAAGTGCCCACTGAATTAGAGCGCAAACACGATTATTTATGGCGTCACTATATAGCCTTGCCCGCCAAAGGCAAATTTGGGGTTTTTAATCGTACGCATTACGAAAACGTTTTGGTTACCCGTGTACATCCTGAATATATTTTGGGTGAGTATATTCCCGGAATACATTCCGTAGAAGACATTGATCAAAAATTCTGGGATAAACGTTTTGAGCAGATTAACAACTTTGAAAAGCATATTGCCCAAAATGGTACGCTCATTTTTAAATTTTTTCTACACCTTTCAAAAGAAGAACAACGGCAAAGACTTCTAAGAAGACTGGCGCTGAAACGTAAGAATTGGAAATTCTCCCCTGATGACCTTAAAGAACGGAAGTTATGGGACGAGTACCAAGAATGCTATGAAGAAGCCATAAACAAGACTTCAAAGCCCCATGCCCCATGGTATGTCGTTCCTGCGGATAATAAAAAGGCTGCCCGGGTTATTGTAGCCACCATTTTATTAGAAGAACTAAAGAAGTATAAGGATGTTAAAGAACCCGAACTAGAAGATAAAATAAAGGCTAACTTAGAAGCTTACAAAGAACAATTAGAAAACGAAAAAGAATGAAGAAAGTACTCCTAATTGTATTATTGATTGTTCTTCAAGGCCATGCCCAGACCGAAGATGCAAAAAAGATAAAACAAATTTATGAAGCTGCCCTAACAAAAGGCAAGGCATACGATTGGCTTAACTATCTATCAAACCAGATAGGAGGTCGTCTTTCGGGGTCCGTACAGGCACAGCTGGCCGTCGAGTATACAAAAAATCAATTGGATTCGCTTGGTTTAGACAAGGTGTGGCTGCAACCGGTTATGGTGCCAAAATGGGTCAGGGGTACACCAGAATTCGCCTATTTTGAAACTTCGCCTGGAAATTCTACCAATCTGTCAATTTGCGCGCTGGGTGGCTCGGTCGCAACACCCTTGGGCGGTCTAAAGGCCAATCTCATCGAGGTAAAGGGCATTGAAGAATTGGAAAAATTAGGTGAGGAAAAAATAAAGGGAAAAATAGTCTTTTACAACCGTCCCATGGATCCGACACTAATCAGCACTTTCGATGCATATTCAGGATGTGTCGACCAACGCTATTCGGGTGCAGAAGAAGCTGCAAAATACGGGGCCGTCGGAGTTGTGGTCCGATCAATGAACTTGCGTTTAGACGATTTGCCCCATACGGGTTCAATGGGTTACGGCGAAACTAGGGTATCAGATAGAATACCCGCTGCAGCTATCAGTACCAAAGGCGCCGAACTGTTGAGTACAACTCTAAAACTGAATGCCAATACGCAATTATATTTTAAGCAGAATTGTAAACAATTCGATGATGTAGAATCTTTTAATGTTATCGGGGAAATTAGGGGAAGTCAATATCCCAATGAAATTATGGTAGTTGGCGGTCATCTTGATTCTTGGGATCTGGGCGACGGTTCGCATGATGATGGTGCAGGTTGTGTACAGAGCATGGATGTTTTACGACTGTTAAAAATAACGGGATACAAACCCAAGCGAACTATTCGGGTGGTGCTTTTCATGAACGAAGAAAACGGACTTCGGGGCGGAAATAAGTATGCCGAAATGGCCCGCGGCAAGAATGAAAACCATGTTTTCGCCCTCGAAAGCGATAGTGGCGGTTTTACGCCCCGTGGTTTTTCCTTCGATTGTTCCGAAGCCAATCTTGAACGGGTTAAAAGTTGGAGTAAGCTCTTCGAGCCTTACTTGATCCACTTGTTCGAAAAAGGCTACAGTGGTGCTGATATCGGTCCCCTGAAAAATGAAAATATGGTGCTCGTAGGTCTTCTGCCCGATTCGCAGCGCTATTTCGTACACCACCATGCTGAGAACGATACCTTTGAACATGTCAATAAACGCGAGCTCGAACTCGGTGCAGCCAGTATGGCCAGCCTAGTCTATCTTTTTGATAAATATGGTATTGTTTCCTCCAAGAAGTAAAAAGATATTTTTTTTGTTTACCGGAACTCGAAATCCAAAACCCCAGCAACTATAAAAAATTTGTACCTTTGCCGCTCATTAAAAAAGCGAAAAATGCAAGAAGGAATCTACGCAAAATTCAACACTTCAAAAGGAGAGATATTAATAAAACTTACACATGACAAAACTCCCGGCACAGTGGGTAATTTTGTTGCTTTGGCAGAGGGAAATCAAGAAAATAAGGTCAAGGCAAAAGGAGAACCTTATTATGACGGATTGAAATTTCACAGGGTAATTCCAGATTTTATGGTACAAGGCGGATGTCCACAGGGTACCGGTACCGGAGATGCTGGGTATAAATTCGATGACGAGTTTCATCCTGATTTGAACCATTCAGAACCAGGTGTACTTTCGATGGCCAACTCGGGCCCGGGCACTAATGGTAGCCAATTCTTCATTACCCATGTACCAACACCTTGGTTAGATAATAAGCATACAGTTTTTGGGCAGCTAGAAAGTGGTCAGGAAGTGGTCGATAGTATTGCCCAAGGCGATAAGGTTGAGAGCTTGGAAATTGTTCGTGAAGGTGATAAAGCCCAAAATTGGGATGCTGTTGAAGCGTTCAATACATTTAAAAGCTCAAAAGAAATAAATGTCGTCGAACAAAAAGCAAAACAAGCGGCAGAATTGGATAAAATAGCTGCAGGTTTTGATGAAACCGATAGTGGCCTTCGCTACAAAATGATTCAAAAAGGTGGCGGGGCAAAAGCACAAAAAGGAAATACAGTTTCTGTGCACTATGAGGGCTCATTGTTGAACGGACAGGTATTCGATTCGTCGTACAAGCGCAACCAACCGATTGATTTTCAATTGGGTGTAGGACAAGTAATACCTGGATGGGATGAGGGTATTGGTTTGTTAGAAGTAGGAGATAAGGCCCGTTTCGTTATTCCTTCCAATTTAGCTTATGGAACTTCTGGGGCAGGTGGGGTAATTCCGCCAAATGCTACACTTTTATTTGATGTAGAGTTGATGGATGTAAAATAGAAATTTGTGTTTAACGAAGAATATAATATCATGTTCTAATATGAAAAGCCTTGACTTAAAACGTCAGGGCTTTTATACAAGAGGTTACTAAAGAGCATTTGGACAATATGGAAAAAGAGGTTACGATTGTTCTTAAAACTTGATAGTGTATTTTTTGTTGATTTGGCCCTTTTAAAAACAATGAATTCTCACCTCAAGGCTATTACTCGTTCCAATACTATTTTAAAAACTTCATTTTCCTTTATGGCGATTATTGAAGTAGATTTATTCTTTTGTCTATTTCCTTCGAAATCGTTTCTTTATGGTTTAAACGTAATCTTTTTCCCATTTTCAAACACTTTTTTTTGATAAACAGCTTTGGAACCACTCCTGTAAAGTGGTATAGTTATAGCCGTCGAGGCTTTGGCCATACTCTTTTTCCACACCGGTACCTATCTATCTTAAGTTTGAAAATAACATAGTCTGCTTCAAACCCAGATGAATTTGTAAACGAAAATCCCGTTTCATAGGTAACATGGGCTTACCCAGATGTCAAAATGTGTACTTGATCTTCCTTTAAACAACTGGCCAGAATAGGGAGAAAAACGATGCAGATTAGATAAGCAATGTTCCCCTTCATGACTCTATTTATTAAGGAATGTCTTTAATCTCTTGATTTGGGAAGGTGCTGCACATTTAATACCTTTTGAATCAATGCCTTTTTTATGCTCCTATTGTACCCATTTCTTTGTTTGACCGAGGTTGGTCAATTAGAATTTCTTATCGCATATAAAATCGTTAGCTATAAAAGTCAGGTATCTAATATTGGCCAATTTAATACCATAATACGAAAAAATTATGGGCAAGTGACCTCCATTACTTTTCGCGATAACCCAAGGCGAGTTGACTAAAGAAGATGCTAGAAGTGGGTCTTTTTTTCATAATTTATGCTACGAGCAAATATCAGTGGAAATCAAAAAAACGTAGTGAATACCGTGATTGTCTCAAAGGCATAATTTCAATAGGGAATGACGACGAAAGAGAAATTTTTCGCTGAAAATGATAGGCCGAGTCGGCCATCTTCGAATTACACTCCAAAAAATGGAGTTAATGCGAATCTTTTGCCTTGTCAGTGCTTAATAACAGTAACACAATATTGACGATCAGCAAAATAAAGAGAATACCAAAAAAAGTAAGCATATTTCAAAATTTGATGGCTGGGGAAGCACAATTTTTCTACAAAACCTTCTAAATACTAAATAGTTACGATAAAACTTATATAAAGGTATGAAAAATATGACTAATTCGGTGCAAATAAAGAAAAAGCACAAAAAAACACCGAAATTTAGAAATCGGTGCTTTTTGATATATGGTATCTAATTACTTACTTTTTTTTTCGGGAACATTCAGTTTTTTACTCATTTCCATGGAAATTGCCGAGCGGTCGAATTTTAGCTTCCCCGCCATAGTCTCCACGATACAGGATAAATCTTTATCGTTAAGATCCATAATCTTGCCATGCAGTCCACTTTTGGTTATTACCCGATCACCGCGTTTCAATTCGGCGGAGAATTTTTTTTCATCTTTCTGGCGTTTCATTTGTGGGCGTATCATAAAAAAATATGCAACCACAAAAATCAAAATCATCGGAAGAAACTGTCCTATATCACCCATACTATCTATTTGAACCTACATGAAAGCAGGCATAATTAAAATTATTTAGATGTTGGCCCCAACGGAGCGGCACCTTTAGGATTTACAAAAGCTTTTATGCGCAATAGCTCGGAACCTTTTTCGGTATTTGCGTTAACAGTAATGGTCTTGGTAACCTGATTTTGGCCCGACCCATTAAATTTGACTACCAATTCGCCCGTATCGCCAGGTGCAATAGCACCCTTCGGAGGATCTGGCACAGTACAACCACAAGAACTCGTTGCATTGGTTATAATCAAAGGTGCATTACCAGTATTTGTAAATTTGAAGGCGGTCTCTTGGGGAGTGCCTTGTTCGATAGTTCCGAAATCATGTTCGGCCTTCTCAAAAGACATCACTGGAATTTGTTTCCCTGCCTCGTCACGCTGGGCAGCTTCGGCAACATTGTCCGATTTTATTTTACTCGATGCATTTTCCTTGCATGAAACAAATGCTAAAACGGAAAATAAGCTTAAAGTCAAAAGTGCTTTTTTCATCTGTCAGATATTTATTTATTTTTAATTATTATGTATTATTTTAATTTGAACGCAAAATTAATGAAATATATTATATCAATCCCCTTCCCATTTTGTTAAGTTTTCCTTCGGCCTTATATTCCTTGACCAACTTATCTAAGATACCGTTGATAAAAATACTGCTCTTCGGAGTAGAATACTCCTTAGCAATTTCCAGAAATTCGTTAATCGTTACCTTCTCGGGTATGGATGAAAAATTTAGAAGCTCACATATCGCCATTTTCAAAAGTATTGCATCGATATCTGCAATGCGGTCTTTATCCCAATTTGGAGTTTTTCCTTCAATTTCCTTGACCCATAGGGCATCATTGAGCAAAGTTTTCGTTAACAGTTGCTGGGCGAAATCCATATCGGTATCGTCCTTTAACAAACGAGGAAGAAAAAAATTTGGTGGATGATTTTCCTTAGCCTTTCTGAACAATTTTAAAATGAAGGTATTTACAATAGGTATATCGTCTATCCAAGTAAGTTTGTCATCTTCAAAATATTCGTATATTTTTTCGTTGGGTGCGATGACTTCCTTAAATAGCGTTATTAAAAAATCTTTGTCCTCATTATAGCTACCAGAAGTTTTGGTCATATAATTGGTGTAGGCCGAGCTGGTCACGGTATCCTTATATATGATTTTTACATACTCGTCGTCAAGATACCAGTTTTTTAATTTTCGCTTTTTCAACTCCGCTTTCAAGGCATCGTTTTCCGCGATTTGTAACAGTAGTTTATTTTTTATGAATTTTTCTTGATCAGGATAAGCATCCGATTCCGTTGCCAAATACTTTTTCGAAGAAAGTTTCAACTGTTCAGTGGCCCTTTGATGTAACTCTATCATAAGGCTCAACATCAATAAGTAAAGAGCGTACATGCTTTCTATACTAAAACGCAGAAATTTTTCCTGTTTCTCTAAAGAATCGTCTTTCGATTGAGTCAGGGCGTAAATACATTGCATCACCTTAACCCTGATGTGCCTTCGCGTTAGCATGTTAAAGAACTTTTTGAATAGTATTCGATTCGACTTTCACGCGGTAAAAATAGTAATAAAGCGGTAATGACCGCTACCTTAAAGCATGAAAGACCGTTTTACTAAGTAACGTAAGACGGAAGACATACGCAAATCACTGTTTTTAAGGTTATTGTACATTTAGAAATATTCTCTTTTTTCTTTCATCGACATTATAAATTCTATAACATTCAATTTTGGCCCAAACCCCTATCTTTGATCAGCACTAAAGTAATACTTAGCTTTAGCCAAACATCTGCATGAAGGAACTCAGACACATCAACAAATACTTCAAAAAATATTGGATAAAAATACTGGTAGGTGTTTTTATTACCATAGTTGCCCGTGTGCTACAATTGGTAATGCCATCGTACGTAAATAAATCGATTACCGTTGTCGAAAATTTTATGGATGCCGAAATCGCCGAGTCGGTGGCAAAAAGTATGCTCTTACAGTATATATTAATTATAGTTGGGGCGGCCTTGCTTTCAGGTTTTTTTACTTTTCTTATGCGGCAAACCATTATTAATGTTTCACGATATATCGAGTACGACCTAAAGAATGAGGTATTTGATCATTATCAGCTACTGAGCCTTAACTTTTACAAGAAGAATAGAACCGGTGATTTGATGAACCGCATCAGCGAAGATATCGGACAAGTGCGCATGTATGCGGGTCCTGCGTTAATGTACGGCATCAATACTGTAACCCTTTTTGCATGTATTATTCCTATTATGTTCATTACGGCTCCGAAGCTTGCGGCCTATGCCTTGATTCCCTTGCCAATTTTATCCGTATTGATATATTATATCAGTAAGATTATCCACGAACGTAGTACAATTGTCCAACAATATCTCTCAACCCTTTCTACGTTTACTCAAGAAGTCTTTTCCGGTGTTTCTGTAATAAAGGCATATGCCCTAGAACCGCAAACCAACAACGAACTTGGGGTTTTGGCCATAGAGGGAAAAGACAAAAGTATGAATCTCGCCAAGGTCAATGCCTGGTTTTTCCCCTTGATGGTACTTCTTATAGGCATCAGTAATATTTTCGTTATTTACGTGGGGGGAAAACAATATATAGACGGAGAAATCGAATCTGTGGGCGTTATTGCAGAATTTATTCTTTACGTGAATATGCTTACGTGGCCCGTAGCGATTATTGGTTGGTTGACATCTATTGTACAGCGGGCGGAAGCCTCTCAAAAACGTATCAATGAATTTCTGAAAGAAACACCCGATATCAAAAACACTGTGTATGAAAGTACACCTATTGGAGGAAAAATAGAGTTTAAGAACGTTACGTTTACCTACGAGGATACTGAAATAACGGCACTAAATAATATCTCGTTTACCATTAACAAAGGCGAAACTGTAGCTATACTAGGTAAAACAGGTTCTGGAAAATCGACCATTTTAGATTTGGTGGCCCGACTTTATGATGTGACTTCCGGTGAAATATATATCGATGACGTGCCTATAAAAAAATTGAATATCAATGACTTAAGGCAATCTATAGGGGCCGTTCCGCAGGATGCTTTCTTATTTTCCGATTCTATAAAGAACAATATTAAATTCGGAAAAGAAAATGCGACGGAGGAGGAAGTTGTGCTTGCTGCGAAAAATGCTGTTGTAGATGAAAATATTGCTGGATTTTCCAAAGGATATGAAACAATTCTAGGAGAGCGGGGAATCACCCTTAGTGGAGGTCAAAAACAGCGGGTTTCCATAGCAAGGGCCCTACTAAAAAATCCGAATATTTATCTTTTTGATGACTGTCTATCGGCCGTTGATACCGAAACCGAAGAAGAGATTTTGAACAACCTTAAAAAAGCCTCGCAATACAGAACCACTTTGATTGTAAGTCACCGTGTTTCTTCAGCCAAAAATGCAGATAAGGTTCTCGTTCTCAAAGATGGCAAACTTTTGCAAGAGGGTACCCACGACGAATTGAATACTGTCGAAGGATACTACAAAGAACTGTATATAACTCAGCTCTCGGAGAAAGAAAATTAGAAAATTGTTGGCGTATTCGCATTTTTTTTACATTTTTGATAGAACAACAACTATTAACTATACACTACAAAGATGAGCGAAAAAGGTGCAATGGACCAGGAAGAAATTCATTCCAAGGTCCTACGGGCAGGACGAAGAACCTATTTTTTTGATGTAAGAAGCACGAAGGCGGGTGATTATTATTTAACGATAACGGAAAGTAAAAAATTTACCCACGACGATGGTTCTTTCCATTATAAAAAGCACAAAATATATCTCTACAAAGAAGATTTTGAGGCGTTTAGGGAAAACGTTGAAGAAATGATGGATTTCATTATCGATGAAAAAGGTGCCGAGGTCATTTCAGAAAGGCATCAGAAAGATTTCAAAAAAGAAGAGGAACCTAGCGAGAACGGAGAAGCAAAATCTACGGATAGTTTTACCGATGTAAGCTTTGACGATATTTGAAAAATAAGTATATAATATTATAATAGAGCGGCCCTTTTAGGGCCGTTTTCTATTTATTGGGTTTTCAGCATTACGATATATCGTAATACTGGATAGCGCCTTGACTCGTTTATGGGGATTGGTTACATTTATGACTAAATCCGCGAAGAATGAGAAACCTTCTATCCGTATTGGCCTTTCTTTTATTTCAAAATGCATTTGCCCAAGAAAAAATAAGCCTCGATTACTACCTTCCCCAAAACATTTCTTACAACAAAGACATACCCACGCCAAAACAAGTTATAGGCCATGAAGTTGGCGAATGGCACGTGACCCACGACAAGTTACTATTTTATATGGAGGCCTTAGCAAAGGCAACCGATCGCATAACTATAGAAAATCGAGGTAAAACTTTTGAGGATCGACCCATAATATTGCTTACAGTTACCTCTCCAAAAAATCATGAAAACCTTGAGCAAATCCAAAAAAATCATATAGCCATAACAGAAAGCAGTGGCGGTTCAATAAACGTGGAAAATATGCCTATAGTGGTCTATCAAGGTTTTTCCATTCATGGTAACGAACCTAGTGGTGCCAATGCTGGTCTGGCATATGCCTATTATCTTGCAGCCGCTCAGGGCCCCAAAATCGATGAGCTATTGGACAACATGGTTATTTTGATGGATCCGTCTTTTAATCCCGATGGACTTCAACGGTTTGCCTATTGGGCGAATACTAACAAAAGCAGTAATCTGAACTCCGATAACAACGAAAGGGAGTATCACGAGGTCTGGCCCGGCGGACGTACCAACCACTACTGGTTCGATATGAACCGCGACTGGCTACCCGTACAATTGCCCGAAAGCCGTGCTCGTATCGAATCGTTTCATAAATGGATGCCCAACATTCTCACAGACCATCATGAAATGGGCACTGATGCTACCTTTTTCTTCCAGCCCGGTGTACCTGCGCGCGTACATCCTTTAACGCCGAAAATGAATCAGACCCTAACGGCAGAAATTGGTACGTATCACGCCAAAGCTTTGGATAAAATCGGGTCACTGTACTATTCCGAAGAACAGTACGACGACTATTATTATGGTAAGGGCTCAACTTTTCCGGATATTAACGGAAGTATTGGCATTCTTTTCGAGCAGGCCAGCTCACGAGGTCATGTTCAAGAATCTGATAATGGGCTACTTACCTTTCCCTTTACGATACGAAATCAATTCACTACCGCGCTTTCTACCATTGAGGCGGCAAAAGAACTCCGCGTTAAAATCTTAGCATACCAACAGCAATTTTATGTGGACGTCGGTCTCGAATCGGCTATAGGCCGATCAAGAGCCATAGTTTTCGGCGATAATAAAGATGCCGCCCGAACCTGGCATTTGGCCGAAATATTGCACCGGCATAAAATCAAGTTCCATGAACTTTCAAGGGATGCCAATTTCAATGGTAAAACTTACAAAAAAGGCTATAGCTACATCGTACCTATGAGTCAAAAGAACAGCCGTTTGATTAAAGCGATGTTCGAAAAACGCACGACTTTTACCGATAGTGTATTCTATGATATTTCTGCTTGGACTTTTCCCCTCGCCTTTAATATGGATTATGCAGAATTACGCTCTTTGGGAAATGTCGGTAAGGAGGTCATGGAATTTATACCCCCAGAGGGAAATCTTGATGTTAAAAGTGATTACGCCTACCTTTTTGAATGGAACGAATACTATACCCCAAAGGCCCTTAACAGCATACTCAATAAGGGCATACGGGCGAAGGTAGCCAAATCTCCTTTTAATTTGGAAGGTAACAAATACGGTAGCGGCACGATCATGGTTCCGGTTCAGAATCAAGAACTCGATGCATCTGAACTCCATGAGTTTTTACAGAAAATAGCCATCGAAAGTAAATTACAGATTACCGCAGTGAAAACGGGGCTTACAAAAGGCATCGATTTGGGAAGCAACGACTTTGAAACCTTAAGTAAACAAAAAGTAGGCATTTTAGTGGGCAATGGGGTAAGGTCTTACGATGCGGGTGAAATTTGGCACTTGCTCGATACGCGATACGAAATGAAATTGACCAAAATCGATATTGACTATTTTGATTCGGTCGATTTGGGCAACTACAGTGATTTAATCGTTCCAAGTATTGATAGTAAAGCTCTTTCGAAAAAACAGATTGATAAATTAAAGGATTGGGTCAAAGCAGGTGGCACTTTGATCGGTTACCGTGAATCGGTCGAACTTTTTAACAAAAAGGGATTGATAAAACTCGAACTCAAAAAAGATACTCTGATGGCCAGCAATATTTCTTTCGCCCAAAAAGAAAATTTTGAAGATGCCCAAAAAACCAGTGGAGCAATATTTGAGACCAGACTTGACCTATCGCATCCCATAAATTATGGATACCAATATAACAGATTGCCCATGTTCAGGAATACCAATATTTATATCGAACCTGACAAAAACAGTTATAACAATCCCATTCAGTATACCAACAATCCTTTGATGAGTGGTTATATTTCAGAAGAAAATCTGAAAATGCTAAAGAACAGCGTACCATTTCAGGTACAGAAAATGGGTAAAGGTCGTGTCATTGTTTTTACTGACAATACTAATTTCAGGGCTTTTTGGTATGGCACGAATAAATTATTGATGAACGCCATCTTTTTTGGAGGGATGATGTAGCCTTGAAAAAGTTCAAGCCCAAGTGTCCTTTGAAATTTCAATAAGAAACGCTGATAAACTCATCAGGGCTATAAGAGAGAGAAAATCTTCGGACTTGTCATTTCGAGGCAAGAGGAATCTAGCGGATACTTATAGGAATACGAATTGGTAGTCTTTTGTTGTTGACTGATTAAATATATCATCTTTAAGGTACTTCACTATATTCCGGATGACAAAACAACGTTGTTTTCATAATTAAAAACGAAACTTAATTAAACTTAACGTATGTACAATTAAAGAGAAATAATCCGAAGACTACCGCCAGAGCTGTCAATATATGCCAAACTAAAGCTAGTATTACTAATAGAATAAGATAATAAACAGGGTAAATTAGCATAGCAAAACCGAAACGCATGGTACCCATAAATTCGGGTTCCGCGACCTTTGGTTTTAACCAAGCCCGCCAAAGTAGCACTACAGGAAAATTAAGGATGACGAATATGCTTTTAAGAAGCATAGAAAATGTGTTCGCCGATGGTTTAGGGTTTCTAAACCTATCATCGATTTTCAAGTTTTTTAAGATTTCGTTGGTTCTAAAGGGGTTGAGATAATCGACTCCAAGATTATTCAGCTGCCCAACAATATTATCATAGTTTTCTTCGTGTTCTATATGGGTGGTTAGGGTCTTCAACTTATCGGAAACCGCTTTTTTTAAATTGTTTACCGAACCTTGTAAATCATCAGGGTCATGCATCGTATTTACGACAATAGGCTCGCCATAAATGAGTGAAACTTTATCGGGAAAATCCTTAGTATTTTTATAATTAAGGCCAACGGGTACGATATGAATAGCTAGATCAGGAGTTTGTTCAAGTGCATTAAAAATAATACGCGTAAACCCCTTGCTTAAGGGCCGAACCCGTCTTTTGATATTGTGATTGGCCTCGGGAAACATTATGATTGCATGGTTGTTTCTGAACAGTTCTGCACATTGGTTAAACACCGCCTCATTGTTTTTCAAAGCTTCACGCCCATCACGGATGCGGTAAATTGGTATCATACGTAAATACGCAAAGAATTTTTTAAGTACTGGTTTTCTGAAGACATCAGACCTCGTGAGAAAAAAGGGCTTTCGATTACAATCGACTCCAATGAGTAACACATCCAACAAAGCAGCTTGGTGGTTGGCCAGAAAAAGAACGGGGGCATCTTTGGGTACGTTCTCTAATCCGGAAATTTTAATCTTACCGTAATATAGATACAGCCCTTGCTTTATCCAATTTTTCAATAACTGATATCCTATATCTTTCAAGCCAGTTTTTCGGTTTTAATCGGTTTAGGCCCCCAAAAAGCGGCCAATAAGAGCCCTGATACCAGATGCCATATTCCCCAGAAAGCGGCACATAAGGCCATTCCGCCAAGGCCATCAAAGAAAGAAAAAATCAATAGCAATCCCAATCCTGAATTTTGAATACCAGTCTCGATGGTAATAGAACGCACATTCTCTTTCGATAACCCCATTAGAGTCGCCAACGAAAACCCAGTAAAAAAGGCCAAGAGATTATGAAGCATTACTATCCAAAGTACATAAAAAACGTAATCCATAAAAATAACCCGATTGTTATAAAGGGCCAAGAATATCAGTAGAATAAAGAACAACAAAGAGACGGTTTTAAGGATTCGCCCCATTTTTTTAGCCAAATCGGGATTTAGATAGTTCACCCAAATGCCTAATAATAAAGGCAGACCCAACAGCAGCGAAACGAGTTTGATCATTTGCCAAGGTGAAAGGGTTACTTCTTTCAAGATAATCGCCGTAGGTTGATATAGTCCGCCCCAAAATTGTAAGTTTAACGGAGTCATCACTACGGCTAATAGCGTAGTCACTGCGGTAAGACTGATCGATAAAGCGGTATTGCCCTTCGCCAAATGCGTTATGAAATTCGATACGTTACCTCCGGGACATGCCGCGACCATGAACATACCCATGGCTATGCTAGGTATCGGATCGATAGCCCATACCAAAGCAAATGTCAAAGCAGGCAAGGCAACAAATTGGCTGAATATACCCGTAAAAACTGGTTTGGGTCTTTCGAAAAGGCGTTTGAAATCTGCTATTGAGATTTCCAGTGCGATACCGAACATGACTAGTGCCAGCACTCCGTTCAATATCCATTGAGCTTGAGCGTCAAAATTGAGGTTTATGTTATCTATGAGGTTTTCCGTCAATCGATTACGAAATTTTGAGTCCGTTTACGACGGCAGTTTCTGGTTGCAAGAGCACCACATCTCTACCATCGGCCGCCCCCAATATAAGACATTCGCTCATAAAATTAGCAATTTGTTTTTTGGGGAAATTGACTACTGCAACGACCTGTTTGCCCAAAAGCTCTTCTTTGCTATACCTGCCCGTAATCTGGGCCGATGATTTTTTGATGCCTACTTTATTTCCAAAATCTACATGAATTTGATAGGCAGGGTTGCGTGCTTCCGGAAAATCGTCAACCTTTAATATCGTACCTACACGTATATCGACCTTTGCAAAGTCAGGCCAAGAAATCGTATCTGACATAAGAATTTTACTTTACTGTAATGGTTATCTAAGAATGAAGGTAAAAATAGCTTGTGATATACCAAAGGTTCACCGAAATACTTTTTTAACTTTAGACTCTAATATCATAAAAAATGGCAAGAACACTTAGCAATATGTTACCCCTTGGCACAACGGCCCCAGAATTCAGTTTAATGGATACCATTACTGAAAAAACGGTCAACCTTCAGACCTTAAAAGGGAAAAAAGGCACGGTCATTATGTTTATCTGTAACCATTGCCCGTTCGTAAAGCATGTAAATCCGGCAATTTCAAAGTTAGCGAAAGCCTATCAACCGAAAGATGTCGCCTTTCTAGCAATTTCGAGCAATGACGTAGAAAACTATCCGCAAGATGCGCCCCATCTGATGAAACTCACCGCCAAAGAAGAAGACTACACCTTTCCTTATTTATTTGACGAGAGCCAAGAAGTTGCTATTGCCTACGACGCGGCATGCACCCCTGATTTCTATCTTTTTGATAACGATTTAAAACTGGTCTATCGCGGCCAGCTTGACGACTCTCGCCCCGGTAACGGAATACCGCCAACGGCTAGAGATTTGCGCAACGCGATTAATGCGTTGCTTGAAGGCGAGAAGATCGACCAACACCAAAAGCCTAGTATCGGCTGTAATATCAAGTGGGCTGATAATCGGTAGTAATTATATATGGATTATAATAAGGTGAAAATCCTTCCTTTGACCGAACAACTTTTTAAAGGTTATATTGAAGTTGGTACCATCGCTTATAATCAGCACTACCAACACCTTTGGAAAAACAAGAACGGTACACCGTATATTAAGAGCAGTTTTACGTTGCTCGTTTTAAAGCGGGAAATGCAAGATGCCAATACCGAACTGTTTCTGATTAAAAACGAAAATACTTCGATCGGTATTTTGAAGCTAGACCTAGATGCTAGCTTGAATTCTTATAGTAAAAAGAAAGCTTTGCTTCTCGACAAAATATATCTCCTAAAAGAACATTCTGGAAAGGGCGTCGGAAAAAAAATTCTTGATTTTGCGGAAACCAGAGCGAGACTACTCAACAAGAAAATTCTTTGGCTCGACACGATGAAAAGTGGCCCTGCCCTAAAGTTTTATTTGAAAAACGGTTTTGAAATCTACGGCGAAACGAAGCTACGGTTCTCTGAAACTCTTGAAGCGGAAAGACCGATGTACATTCTGGTGAAGAAAATATAGGAAAACTTCGAAGTACTACTACCGAACGCGCATTTTTTAAATCCATCCCTTTCTTTTCAACAGATTTTCAATGTGGGCGAAATGATGGCTGCTATGCCAGGCATATCGGCCAATATTTTCGTCGAGTCTAGTTTCAATAGTACCATCTGGGTGAAGAAATTTTCGTTTCAGATTGTCCTTGGGTAACCCCCTGAGCAGATAAACCAATTTAGCATGAACGGCACTGAGATGGGCCAAAGAAAGTTCTATTGGTGCAGTTTTGGTATCAAAGAGCTCTGCCCAGGCTTTTTCATCATAGGTCTTTATTACAGGAAGGTCTTCAGTCAGGCCCCATTTAAAACGAATATAACTGTTGTGATGGCTGTCTGCAATATGGTGTACGGTCTGTCGCACTGTCCAGCCTCCCGGTCGGTATGGAGTTTCTAATTGTTCTTCGGTCAAATTATTGACCAATGCTTCTAATTTGGTAGGTAGTGCTTCGAGTATTCGTATCCATTCTGAAATATGGGTGTCGTCAATCATTTCGGGATTTTGATACTTTCCGATGGGATATTTTAACTGTTCCAGTTCTGAATTTTCCATGCACTAAATTTAAGAGATTGTTTTGAAATAGGTCAATTGTTTTTATGTCTCTTTTGCGGATTACATCGTTAAAGTTTTAAACCGTAGCTCTACTATGCTTTACACAGACAGTTAGGGGTTGCCTCGTCTTGTATTAAAAATATCCCAAAAAATTTCAATCACATATTTCAAAATAATCTCCAAGAAACTTTAATACATTTTTAACCATAAACCTATGGGGTTCTTTGTTCAATCTACTAATTTTATAAGATTTGAATTTTTAACCTAAAAAAACATACTAAATGGCAACAATACGATTGGGCGACAAAGCCCCGGATTTTACAGCGGACAGTTCAATGGGAAGGATAAACCTGTACGATTATCTTGGTGATGGTTGGGGCATTCTGTTTTCTCACCCTGCTGATTTCACTCCTGTCTGTACCACAGAACTGGGAACTGCATCTAAATTTAAAGGTGAGTTCGACAAGCGTAACGTAAAAATGTTGGCCTTGAGCGTAGACAGTGCGGCTTCTCATGCGGAATGGATAAAAGACATCAACGAGGTGCAGAATACCACGGTCAACTTTCCGATAATTGCTGACGAAGATAAAAAAGTATCCGACTTGTACGATATGATACATCCGAACGCCGATAACAACCTAACAGTAAGATCGGTATTCATTATCGCACCCGATAAAACAGTCAAGCTGATTTTGACCTACCCCGCCTCAACAGGCCGTAACTTTTACGAACTCTTGCGCGTAGTCGATTCTTTGCAACTTACCGCATACCATAAAGTGGCGACCCCTGCCAATTGGGAGCACGGCCAAGATGTTGTCGTGAGCCCCGCAATTTCCACTGCGGATGCCAAAGAAATGTTTGCAAAGGGCGTTGAAGAGGTCAAACCTTATTTGCGTATGACACCCGACCCTACAGCTTAATAACTTAATTGAATCAAAACCAAGAGCCTCCTGATACTTTCAGGAGGCTCTTGGTTTTAATGATGGTTCTTTAATGGTCATTTTCGAAATAAACATTTCTTTTTTTAAATTACCGTTACTATTACTGGAAGCGCGATTTGGAAAAACCTTGATAAATATTAACAAATCGTCTACCTTGCAGGTTCCCGGCACTTTTCATGCGATATTCTAAAAACCTACCAATAAAACCATACTTATACTTATGAAATCATTTACCATTAACGAAATCAATACGCTTTTAGAAGGCGAACTCGTGGGCCATACCACACAACAGATAAGTGGTCCCGAAGAGTTGCAAAAAGCACAGTCACATCACATCACCTTCATCGGAAGCAAAAAATACAGCGATCTCTGGACGACCTCGGTGGCCAGTGCCGCCATAATAAATGAGGACCTTATCTTAGAACCCGGCGAAAACCGGGCTTTTATTAAAGTCAAAAACGCTGATTTATCCATGGCCAAATTGTTGGAAATATTTACTCCCGCAAGTCCGTGTTTCGATATCGATATACATCCTACGGCAGTAATTCATAAGACTGCAAAAATTGGTAAAAACTGTAAAATAGGGGCGAACAGTTATGTAGGTAGTGGCGTTATTTTGGGGGATGGTGCAATACTGTATCCAAATGCAACCATTATGGACGATTCGACCATTGGCGAAGGCACTATCATCTGGTCAGGTACCGTTGTTCGAGAGCGCTGCGAAATAGGTGATTACTGTATTTTACACAGTAATGTAAGTATTGGGGCAGACGGCTTTGGCTATCGACCCAAAGACAACGGCCAGGGGCTTGTTAAAATTCCGCAAATAGGCACCGTTGTAATCGGTAACGAAGTCGAAATTGGTGCCAACTCATGCGTAGACAGGGGCAAGTTCAGTGCTACTATCATAGGCGACGGTTGTAAAATTGACAATCAAGTACAGATTGCACATAATTGCATCATGGGACGATCGTGTATTATGGCCGGTCATAGTGGCTTGGCTGGCTCGGTAACTCTTGGCGATGGAGTCATTATCGGCGGCAGCGCTTCTATAAAAGACCATACCACCATTCACTCCGGTGCGGTGGTAGGTGCAGGATCCGGGGTATTGGCCGATATTCCTGCAGGAAAGACTGTATTGGGCTACCCTGCACAAGATTCTAGAGATATGTTAAAACAGTGGGTCATGATGCGCAAATTGGCAAAGAAGTAATTTCCAAGGCTCAATACGCCTCTACCGAATATAAATTATAAGCCGTTTATTTTTTCAAATTACGGCAATTAGTAGATTATCTATTGTGGACGCCAAACGCTTTGGGCGACTATTGCTGCCAGAATTTCGAGCACCTAACGGAAGAAAAGAATTTAGGTATCAAAGAACTGCACATCCTATCAATTGGAGCATACTACCTAATTGTATACCAATCTGCAGTACTCATAATCGCTGATGTGGAGCGTAGCTTGAAACAGATAACTACCATTACCGAACAAACAGAGGTGCACCATGAAAAATTGACAAATGTGCAAGGTATATTAGACCTTGCAAATGCAGTATTTACCCTTTCGGTCGCGGTAATTAGTTTAGATACCAAAGAAATTACATCTTCGATAAAAAACCTCCTAGGATAAGGTAACTGATAATCAATTAATTACCTTATTTTTCTATTACTTCACCTGCTGGTAAATTTAGTTCTGAAAAACTACTTATTTAAAATTTTAGTATTACATTTGCGCTTTAATCTAATTTTTAATTTTTTTGTATTATGAGTAAAGGAACAGTAAAATTCTTCAACGATTCCAAAGGTTATGGTTTTATCACTGAAGATGGTT
>CAZRIE010000041.1:0-32268 GCA_964600075.1 uncultured Flavobacteriaceae bacterium | reverse complement strand
AATTCCTGTTAAAAATTCTCATTAAAAAGTATCTTTGACAATCTAAAATTCTGAGATGTTCCAGATAGGAAAAATGATTATATCGGAAGAAATCATTGAGAACGATTTCGTATGTAACCTCTCGGCATGCAAGGGTGCTTGCTGTATCGATGGGAACGCCGGGGCCCCACTTGAGGAGAAGGAAACTGAAATTCTTGTCGATGTTTATAGCAAGATTAAACCCTTTCTCAGAAAAGAAGGCATTGAAGCCATTGATGACCAAGGTGCTTTTGTCAAAGGAGAAGATGGTGAATGGGAAACCCCATTGGTAAATGAAAGCGAGTGTGCCTATGTCTTCTTCTCAGAAAAGGGAACGGCAAAATGTGGAATCGAGGAAGCCCACAACCAAGGTGCTATAAAATGGAAAAAACCAGTCTCTTGTCACTTATACCCCGTTCGGGTTAGGGAGTATACTGAGCTTACCGCAGTAAATTATCATAAATGGGAAATATGCGACCCAGCTTGCAGCTTGGGTGAAGAACTGAAAGTGCCCATCTATAAATTTGTGAAAGAAGCCTTAATCCGAAAATTCGGTGCCGACTGGTACAGCGAATTGGAGCAGGTGGCGGCAGAACATTCTAAGAGACTCTTTTGAAATGTGTGATTAGCCCCGAACCTTTGGGGTTCGAGGTCTTTTTTGATGCCATTTAAGGCAAAAAATTCTAGCATAGCCTTAGCTAAGGTCAAACATTTTAACGAAGGAGGGCGCGAAAAGGGGTATATACAAATAATCAACATGATTCAAAACAGTCTCTAAGCGATAGGAATGTGCAATATGACCTTTGTGCCGATAGCTTTTTCATTGGCATCATAGAGGTCGACAATTTCCACATCAAACGAGTTCTGAAAGTCTTTTGAAAAGTTGGCCAAGCGTTCTTTTGTAATTTCGATACCTACCGATTTCCGTTTTAATACCTTGTTCTGTTTGATTATTTCGGCAGCTTTCCTTCCGATTCCATTATCGGTAATGGCGATATGTATAAAATCGTTATCGTCTTTTGAGATATGAAGATCAATCTTTTTTTTGCCAGTTTTTGAAGAGAGGCCATGCCAAAGGCCGTTCTCTAAAAAAGGTTGTAAAATCAACGAGGGAATTCTGATGGTATGAGGATCAATGCTCTCATCGACCCGAATTTTAAAATCTATTTCGTTTGAAAATCGTATGTTTTCGATGTTCATGTAAAGTTCAACGGTCTCCAATTCTTCTGCCAACGGAATCTCCCGCATCGAAGAAGACTCTAAAATTTTACGGACCAATTTCGAAAATTTATTCAGGTAATGCACTGCATTTTTCTTTTCGTTATTGATGATGTAGAGCTTTATCGAATTCAGGGAATTGAACAAAAAGTGCGGGTTCATTTGGCTACGGAGCATGCTTTGCTCCAAGGTCAACAGTTTTTTATCGTTTTTAAGCTGGTACTGACGATACAAAATATAGAAAATACCGGCTAAAAGCGCTAGTGCGACACCACCGATAAGTAGCGTGGTTTTCGTTGATCGAAGCTGCGTTTCGTATTCATCTATCTGCTCGTTATATTTCTCTGAATCGTAACGATAAATGATCTCGTTTACATAACGAATGGTATTTTCGTTCAAAATTTCTTCGTCAAGCTTTTGGGCCTTAATGGTGTAGTTTAGTGCCTCTTTGTGATTTTCTTTTTTTTGATAGAGTTCTGACAATAGATGACTAGCTCTTGATGCCTGCCCAGGTAAATTCGATATTTCGGCGATTTTAAGACCTTTCAAAATATTTGCCTCTGCATTATCAGATTGGTCGGCCGACATTTGCGACCAACCAAGGTTAATGAAAACGGGTGCAATAAGAAACCCATCTCCCAATTTCTGCGCCATTGGTAAAGTAGATTCAAGAAGGTTAGCCGCATCCTCAATCCGGCTTTGCTTTATATAGATCTGTGCTATACTGGTCTTGCATATTACGCGCCCCATATTGTTGTCAATCTCTTCATTGTACATCAAAGAAGTGCGATAGTTCTCAAGTGCCTCCGTCAATGTGCCCTGTTCTTCTAGACATTCCCCTATATTTTGGTAGTTGATGGCCATTCCCAGGGTATTGCCCAATTCGGCTTCAAGATTCAATGATTCTCTAAAATAGGAGATGGCCTCATCATATTGCTTTAGCAATTGATATAGGTTGCCGATACAATTGTTAGATATATTTATACTCTTTTTTAGACTTTCGGAAGGATTATTCACGGTTTCGGCCAACTCAAGTGCCTGCTGATTGTAGTCCATGGCCCTTCGAATCGAAGATGTTCTGCGGTACACTACGCCCAAATGGTTTAGGCTGGCAACCTTGAATTCTAGATTTTTCGTTTTCTCTGCGATACCCAATGCTTGCTCATGCAATTTTATGGCCTTATCGTACAACGATTTGTTACGGTAAGTTCTGCCCAGTTCGTTGAGTGCGTAGGTCTGCCCTGAAGTATATCGACTATTCACAGAAGTATTGGCAAAATAACGCATCAGAAGGGTGTCGGCCCTATTGGGCCTTAATACCGAATGTATTTCGGCAAAGGTCTGAGGTGCCGCCTCTACTAGGCTATCGATTGTTTTCTTAAAATTTGTTGGAACAGACTGCGATGAAGCGAACTGAAGGAAAATGAAAATGAAAAAAGGCGTGAAATATCGCGCCAAATGGAATGAACCCATAAAGGGAGATACTGTGTTATATGTAATTTGGGACTGCATGAAGTGTTATAGCATATCCAAAAAATCCGATTTCTTTTGTCTGGAAACGGGAATCTTGTGGTTAGATTCTAAAATAACGTATCCATCGGTCTTCAAAAATTCCTTGATTTTGTTTAGATTGATAATATAAGAATTGTGTATTCTAAAAAACGAGTCATTGGGTAACAGCTCGTTGACTTCCTTGAGTTTTTTGGTCAGTACAATTTTATGCCCATCGGCCAAAAATATAGTGCTGTAATTTCCGTCCGATTCGGCATATAGAATTTCTTCGCTATCTAAAAACACCAGTTTTCCATCTGTGTTGAAAGTAATCTTTTTGTGCTTGGCATTCGAATTGAAATTCAGAAGTATTTTCTCCAATCGCTCTGCCGTGTAGTTTTTTGCATTGTACTTTCTGATTTTGACTATGGTATCTTTAAGATCATCAGTATCAACAGGTTTAAGAAGGTAGTCGATGGCCTCGTTCTTCAGCGCCTTAATGGCATACTGGTTATATGCCGTAGTAATAACTACCGGAAAATTCTTGTTCGTCAATTTCTGAATGAATTGAAAGCCGTCCATAGTCGGCATCTCAATATCCAAAAAAAGACAGTCTGGGGTATTCTTCTCCAAATAGGTCAAGGCCTCGAATGGATCGGTAAATGAAGCGTCGACCTTTATCTCATCACTGAAGTTGGTCAATTCCCAAGAAAGACTTTGCAATGCTTTTATCTCATCGTCTACGATTACAGCTTCTAACATGTGTGTATAATTTTATAAGGTAAAGTAATCAAATTTAGCGGTATTAGGTTGACATGTAAAAAAAAGATGTACCGATGGAGGCATTTAAAGTATAGTTGGTATGAAAAGCCCAAAAAATGGAATTGAACACCATTATTTTCATGGTTCCAACTATATTTCTTAATAGCAAAAGTCTTTTGGGCAGGTGTATCACACCACAAGACCTAGCATTGACCATTTATACAGAAAATGGCACCATTCATACATAAGAGCAATGACAATAGGCAGAGGCAGGCTACTTTAGACTTGATATTAATCGGTATTGTTTGGTATACTCAGGATTTTTGTAACTGACCTCCAAACGATATTACTAATAACAGTAGTAATGAAAAAGTGTTTGATTATGTTCACTTTGTTGTTGATAACATTGGTAATAGCTGTACTGACGGAAAGAAAGCAAAAGCCTGTGATTATTGATGATATTGCTATAGGCGAAGAACTTAGTGAAGATATTGCCTTCGAGCAAACCAGACAAGACCGAAACGGAAAAACCAAAGACTAATGCCAAATGTATGCCATCATGTTACACTTTATTATAAAGACAGGAAAAATAGGCTTCTGGGTTTTATTGCCATTATTTCTCATTTCAAATACAGGTGTGGCATATGAGCTACCTGCAGACCCTATTGAAAATGGCGATTATCGATTGGTGGCTACCGGTGCTTTCGATAAGGTACTGATCGGGCATATTGTTTTTGATAAGGAAGTCGATTCTATAAGCGGAGGGAAGCAGCTTGTTAGAATCGAATTACAACTTGACCATATCGAAGCAACTACGGCCCATAGCATGGGTTTTTTACTTACAAAAAATGCTGATGGTTCAGACGATTTGAAAGGCAATTATGAAGTTAGCGCCAAGGCGGGCGGCTTTTCGGCCAATGTCGAAGGTGTTTTTGGTTTTGCGGATATAAACGCCTTGGGCGAGCAGCCATTTTTTGCAGATTATGGATCAGTGCAGATCTCCTCGTTAAACGACAAGCTGTTACATGGTGATTTGAATATAACCCTACGGAGTTTTGAAGGAAAGACTATCGATATAACAGGAAGTTTTATCGCTACTAAAAGTAAGTGAATATTAACATTTTATGATAAATGAAAAAAAATAATCAGATAACGCACCGTAACTTTCTACGTTTGATGTAGTTAGAGCTTATAATTATGGTGCTGAATAGTGGCCGTTGTGAAGAAATTGCTTATTTTTACAGGCCCCATTTAGTTACATTTTGATAGTCAGTCGACTTGAAGACTGAAAAAATTTGAAAATTATACCAAAACGAATACAAAAAATTATCTGTGGGGAACAAACTTACAATTTTATGAAACTGCCAATCCAAAAGGTACGGCTCTAGGCAACATGTAATGAAATATAGCATGTTAACAATCCGCCTGATGGCACTACTATGAGGCACCTAACCAACTCGTTGGCATAAGGTGATTTGCTCGATTATAGGTTTCGGGGGAACTACCTGAATCAGCGCTCATTGTAGCCTTAATCAATTTTGATGCATCAGAAGGGTCGTACGGTTTGGCGGTATCATAAACAAATTAAAATGTTCGATTATGCCGGGAAGATAGATTTCCGGTTTTTTTTTGGTTTTTTTGTTTCGAATAGAACTATGTTTGAAGATTCATGGGCCCCAGTTTTAACCTTTAACCGTTTCCGATATGGAAATCCATAATTTCAGGGCATACTGCATAAGGCTTCTGATTTTATTGGTTTGGCTAGCTCCAATATGTGTTCTTTTCTCTCAATCACAGATTACTTTCAGACAATTATCGGTGAAGGAAGGTCTCTCACAGAACAGCGTCATATCTATAACCCAAGACAGCATAGGCTACCTTTGGATCGCTACTCAAGATGGGCTAAACCGTTATGACGGCAGACAGTTTACGGTATTTCCGTACACCTTTGTAGACATCACAAAACCAGATTACAGCAATTTAGGTAAGGTATATAATGATAGGCAAGGCAACCTATGGATCATCCCCATGAATAAGGTGCCTCATAAGTTCAATTTTGAAAGCCAGGTTTTTGAGCCTGTACCGCAAATCGCGGATGCCAGCGTAATCTATCAAGACAAAGCTTTAAATGTATGGATCGGCACATATTCAGAGGGGCTTTATGTGCTGCGCCCCGAGAAGAACATCCCTGAACAAGTAGTTTCTGCCAACGAAGTGAACGGTACTATCTACAATTTGATTGCGAATAACAATAACAATTTGGTTCTGGCAACAGATGGAAAAATTCTTGAATTCGACCCAAAATCCAAAAAAGTAAGTCAGGTAGCGTCAAATACCAAAAATACTGGATCGGCTCTTGAAAATTTTAGTGATATTGTTTTAGATAAAAGAGGCAGGCAATGGATCGGCACCTTTGGCAACGGACTTTACTATAGGGAAAAAGAAAGCACTATTTTCCGTCGTATCTCTGAATTACCCTTTTCGGATCCGCTTCCTGTAGACCTAAATATTACGGATTTATATACCGATTCGAAAAATAGGCTTTGGATCGCAACCTATGGTAGAGGTCTTTACCTTGTTGACCTCAACAATAATAAAATTATTCATTTCGGCGCCGAAAAGCATAATCCGAAGGCATTACACTATAATGATATTCTTTGTATATATGAAGATTATTCAGGTACGCTATGGTTCGGTACCGATGGTGCTGGCGTTAGTTATTATGATGAATATCTAGAAAAATTCAATTCCCTGACCAATTACGAAACTCCCGAAAACATTAATATCGATGTGGTACGTGCGATTACAGTCGACAAAAATAACTCGGTCTGGATCGGTACTTCAGGTAAAGGCCTCACCCGATATGAGCCAGCCAACAACAGTTGGTTGACCCTTAAGGCCGAAGAAAAAACTCAAAATACTGTTTCTTCAAACCGTATCATGAGCCTTTGGGTCGACGGAGATAACGATCTGTGGATTGGAACACAGGGGGGTGGCTTGAATATCAAGAAGGCCGATGGCCAATTCGCGCATTTTTCACCGGATAAAGAAAAGCGGTTATCGGCCAATACAATTTGGTCGATTTATCGAGATGATATTGGCCGTGTCTGGCTATGCACACGTGAAGAGGGCCTTATCGAGTTCGATAAAATGAAAGGTGAAATCAGAAAGTACCAGCACGACCCTCAGAATGAAAATAGCCTTCCCAGTAATAATATCAGGACAATAATTTCGGATGATAAGGGTAATTTGTGGATCGGCACCGAATCAGATGGCATTTCCTTTTTCAACACCAAGAATCATACGTTTACGACCTATCGGCAAAATGAAGGCGAAAACTCCATTTCAAATAATAACATTAAATCCCTTTTTCTCGATCCAAACGGTCTGCTGTGGATCGGCACTAATGGAGGAGGTCTGAATGTCTTCGATACCAAGAACGAAAAATTTCAGTCATATACGACTGAACAGGGCTTGGCCAATAATGTAATCTACGCCATATTGCCCGATGAAGATAAAAATCTTTGGCTAAGTTCGAACAAGGGCGTAACCAAGTTTACGCCAAGCGACACATTTGAATCTGCCCCCGAAATCAACAACTATACGAACTATGCAGGTCTGGCTACGGAGTTCAATACAGGGGCTTCGTATAAAGATCTGGAAGGGAATCTCTATTTTGGCGGCTTGGATGGCTTTTATTGGTTCAAACCAGATGCCATAAAAGAAAATATCTTTCTGCCCAAAACCGCGATTACAGGTTTTACCGTTTTTGACAAACCACTTCCCTTTAAAAATGGTCTGGAGTTACAACATGACCAAAACACCGTTTCTTTTATCTTTTCTAGTCTTCAGTTTTCGCTTCCCGAAAAGAACCAATTTCAATATAGACTACTCAATTACGATGATGACTGGGTTCAATCGGGTAACAACAATTTTTCAAGGTATACCCAACTCCCGCCCGGCAATTATCACTTTCAAGTAAAATCGAGTAATTACGACGGGGCATGGAACGAAACTCCGATTACCCAAACCTTTTCAATTGCACCTCCATGGTATTTAACAACTTTCGCCAAAATGCTCTACGTGCTGCTATTTTTAGGTGCAATAAGTGGTGTATATAGCTATCTGAAATGGCGTTTGAGAATGCGTCTCGACCTACGGTTAAGAGAAGAAGAGGCCCAACGGTTAAAAAAACTCAATGACCTAAAATCGAAATTGTATACCGACATATCACACGAATTCAGAACACCACTTACCTTAATTTCTGGCCCTGTTGACGCCAAATTAAGCCAGGGTGGGCTATCGGATACCGATTTCTCAAATTTTTCCATGATCAAACGTAATACCAACCGTTTGGTCGTTCTGGTCGATCAACTTTTGCATTTGGCAAAACTAGAAAAGGGAAAATTGAAACTCAAAATTGCAGAAGGTAATCTTGGACTATTTCTAGGGATGTTGGCAACTTCTTTTGAATACCGCGCAACGCTGAAAAAAATAGAGTATGCGGTCAACATTAAAGGTTTGGAAAGGGCTTTTTACGATGAAGATGCAGTGGAGAAAATCGTTACAAACTTGTTATCCAATGCTTTTAAATACGGCCGCGAAGGTGGTTTTTGTCGATTTGAGGCACTCGGCATAGAAGACCACTTGCGGATTAGCGTTAAAAATACAGTGGTTGAACAATCAGATATCGATGTAGAAAAACTGTTCAACAGATTTTATCAAAAAGATGAATTTGCAGAAGGTGCGGGTGTGGGACTCTCGTTGGTAAAGGAGCTTGTTCAGCTTTATAAGGGTGACATAGTGGTGAAGATGGAAGAGAGCGACATCATTAATTTTCAAGTAGACCTACCTATTGCCGATCCAAACGTGGAAAAATTGAAAGATGCCGCAGCATCCGATAGTACAGAAACCCTTATAAAGATTGCTGTTATCGATTCAAAAATTGTGACTTCCGAGCCTTCCCTAGGAAACGGTGATCTTGATAAACTACCTATACTTTTGATTGTCGAAGACCAAAAAGAAGTTCGTGAATTCTTAAAATCCGTATGGAAAAAAACATACCGGATTTATGAGGCAAACGATGGAAAAGAGGGCATTAAAAAAGCCTTGGAGCTTGTGCCGGATATCATTATTACCGATGTTCGCATGCCTATTGTTGATGGTATAGAACTATGCAATAAGTTGAAAGCCGACGAGCGTACCAGTCATATACCCATTATTTTGTTAACGGCAGGTGTAGACGAAGAACAAGAATTACAGGGGCTGCAATCGGGAGCTGACGATTTTGTCACAAAGCCCTTTAAACTTAGAATTTTACAGACCCGTATCGAAAACCTAATCGAGACAAGAAAGACATTGCGCGATCGTTATAGCCAAGAATTGATATTACAGGCCAAGGATATCGCCGTTTCGCCTACAGATGCAGTTTTCCTGAACCATTTGCAGCAGGTTTTAGACAATCATTTGGCGAACCCTGACTTCAACACTGAATTGTTTTGTGGCGAAATTGGCATGAGCCGTATGCAACTACACCGAAAGTTACTTGCCTTTACCGGCCTATCAACTACCGCGTTCATACGCTCGCAGCGTTTGAAGCAAGCTTTGCACATTTTAAAGACTTCCGATGCGTCGATCAGCGAAGTGGCCTATACCGTTGGATTTAATACGCCTTCTTACTTTATTAAATGTTTCAAGGAAACGTACAAAAAGACACCTTCTGAATTTCTTCAGACCATCGAATAGCAATTCGTGGTTACGCGCTAAAAGTTCAAGTGAAAAATCACACATCCCTGAAATTTTAGGGCATAAGTGTATTTGTTTACGGGGATAGATGCGTATTTATTTTAATCGCCGAGCACCCAACCTCCTACCTCAGACTTTCTTCCAACCTTCGTCATTATGTTACATATGTTTCATGCCTTGTTACATATGTGCTATTGGCAGACTAGATGTTTACTTAGTTTTGGAAAAGGTATTAACAGTATATAAAGAAAGGACAAGTGAAAATCGGAATGCCCATAACTCTTACTTTATTCTTGATGATTGGTATATGTCAAGCACAAACGTTGAGCACCAAAGAGACTAAGGTTGTGCTTATCGTAGATTCCAAATCCAATAATGTGACCGACATGGCATTGTTCACTACGATACAAAAAATGGATAAGGGGCGGTTAAAGAAAAAGTACGCCAATCGTAAATTCTATATAGGTCTGCTTAAAGGCAATTATGAAATAAAAGGTGCCGATATAATTCCTAAAGAAAATACCACGGTAATTATGTTCACTGAAAAACAGATTTTCCCCGAGGCTCATTTTTTCTCCTCAGGCGATTTGTCTCCCGGGGATTCGTTCGACATAGGCAAAACCAAAACAAAGGTGGTTTCGAACAAAAAAGGTGAATTGATATTGAAAACTTAAAGAACAGAATGAACTCTCCTTATTTTTATTTTGAAAAGGAAATAGAAAACACTAAAACTGAACAACATGAAACTACTGAAAAAAATTGACGGTACTACTTGGGTATTCTTTGCTATATTGGTCGTCGCATTATGTATGGTGACAACTGCGTTGCTATCTAAATCATAAAATGAAATAGTAGAACTCACCCAATTATTAGTAAAGCCTACTTCGTTTCAAAACAATTTTATGTAAGTATTTTCTTCAAAATACATCGTATTGGATTACAATAAGTTTTAGGTTGCTATTGGTAAGGTATAACTCATATGCCGTATTTTATACAGACTTTGATACTCCTTATACAGTATTGAATGAAACACCTCTGTATTCTTTGCAATTTCAACACCAAATAAAAACCTCGAGTTTGCCTTTAATGCAAACGGCACGAGTGCAACAACAATAACTGATGCAGAAGAAAAACTCCATACTTGCGCTTGGTTTTTCGATGGAAATAATAAAATCTGTTTTGAAGGGGTTTGTGACACAGATAATTTACAGTTGTCAAGCTGAGAAAAAACAGTTTTAGCTTCCATTTGACTACAGGGGCGCCGAATAATACTGAAGGGGAAAGATTGTTTATTTGGAGAGATATGCCTTCAATTAGCGTTATGCAAAAAGAAATCGCATCCGTCCGTTAAAAAATTAGTAAGAATCAAAAATAGGGTATTCCGTATTTAAACATTTATAATATGAATCGTTCTGTAAAAAAAATTATAGGGGCATGTGATACTTTGGAAAAAGGAATTCGCTCATTGGCCGAAAAACATGAGTTGGCCTCCGATAAAAAAATGGGTATCAGACAACTATTCTCAGAATATGTCGTCCTAGAAATCAAGCTTTTAAAATTGGCATGTATTGAAACCGAGGATGCCTTCGGCCATGATGAGTTGGCATTGGACATTTTCTTGGATGGGGAATTCGAAAAAAACCTCAAATTCAGGCTCAAGGAAGGGGAATCAGCGACCATTGGCCGTAAGGGACTTCTTAAGGCAAAGCATAAAATCGCACTCCATTTATACGACAGGGACGATTTGGATGCAGACGATTTATTAGGAAATATCATTTTCATAAATTCCAAGAAGGAATCTGTATGGTCTACGGAACGGATACGGTTTGATAAAGACGATGCAAAATATGATTTGCACTATGAGGTAAGGTCGGTTTATGGTTGTATACCTACGGCACAAGATTTGGTAGATGCATTCAAAAAAAGGAAATCAACACCGGTCTGGTCAAAGATTAAGCGTCAAGATTTGGTCGACCAACTAACAAAGAGAATCAATGACCCGTTCCTGATTGATCAAGGCCCCAGCAGTTTATGCGGCCCAGCAGCAGTATTGTTCGAACTGGCAAGACATATGCCCAAAAGGTACGTAGCTATGGTTATTGCCCTATATGAAAAGGGAAGTTGGAGGAGTGCAGGCGGTGTCCTAAAGGTTCCGAAAAAGTTATTGGATAAAAAGATACCAGTCAAGACCTACGACAACGGAAACAAGAAATCAACACCTCCAGCAGATTGGATTGCCTTGACCTCCATGAGGGATAGTGCCAACATCGTATTCGAACTGGACGAACCGGATGATTCCCAGAGTAGCATACAGGCTGGGGCATTGCCCGGTGAGGTAGCCGCTTGGTGTCCACAGTTGTTGGGCTGGCGAAACCCTGATATTTACAGGACAACCCAGTTTGCGAGCGCTGGAACAAAACTGGGAATCGCTGGTTTAGGATTGTTCAATATTACTGAGTTTGTCTTCAAAGTAGTTACAGGGGATGCCATTGACGGTCTCAAGGAGGCAAAAAAGGTCATGGATAAAGATGGTGCTGTAATGCTTCAAATAAATAGCAACCTAACAAATTTTGCAGTTGATGATAAAAAAGGAGTTTCAGATAACCCATCAGATTTTCAGACATCGGACAGTTGGGGTAATTTTTCCAATCACTTTTTATCGCTCTATGAATATGACAATACCATGAGATTAGGAAATAACGGAAAAGTAAAGATGAGTTTATACTCCTGGGGGAAAACAATGAAAATAGAGATATCGCAGGAATTGTACGAACAGGAAATGTTCTCCTATGTTTTCACAAAACCGGGAGCTCCAATATAGGATTAAAGACATGGAAGAAAAAAACAAAATACGCACAATAGCGGTAACGGGTACCAATGGCAAGACTTCGACCGTAGAATTGGCAAGACAGCTGATGGTGGCTGCAGGTCATCGACCTGCGAGCTTGGGTACTCTAGGCTTGAAAACCGATTTTTCAAAAAATTCCGAACCCTTACTGATCGGGAAGGATGCCATTCCTGAACTGGTCACAGAATTACGGTGTTACCAAAACATTGATATTTTTCTTTATGAAGCCTTTAGTGCATCGATCGCTGCAAGACTATATGATGAGCTGCCGCTCGATGTGGCCGTTCTGACCAACATAGGCGAAGACCATTTGGAGTGTCACGGCACCCAAGAGGAATATGAAAAGGCAAAACTGCGCTTGTTCAGTGAAATTCTCAAGTCTGAGGGTACTGCTTTATATAACGCCGATGATATTTCGGCCGTCAATATAGAGGCTATTTGCCGACGTAGAAATATGGATACTTTCACTTTTGGCATCAATTGCAAAGCTGATTTAAAGTTAACCCATAAATATATGCGAGGCCTAGAAACCCATGTAGGCATTCTTTTCAAAAATCAACAATATAAGTGCAAAGTCCCCTTTGATGAATCCATTTTTTTGAGCAATTGGCTAGCTGCCTTGGCCATAGGGTTACAATGCAATATCGAACTAGAGTCACTATTACGGTTTTCCCAAAATTTGCTACTACCTCCGGGAAGATTGGAACTGGTCGGTAGAACAACGCACAAGGCCACTATCTATGTAGATTACGCGAACAATGCGGATGCTCTAAAAGCCGTACTCGATATAGTACAAAGAAACACTACCGGAAAAGTACGATTGGTGTTTGGTTGCGGGGGCGGTAAGCACAAGTCAAAAAGAACCAAAATGGGACGTATCGCCCATGAAAATGCGGATGTCGTTTATGTAACGGATGATAATGCAAGGGAAGAAGATCCCAAAAGATTACGAATGGAGATTATAGAACATTGCCCCCAAGCCATCGAAATCGGCAATCGCAAAAAGGCCATCGAAAACGCCATTCGAGACCTGTGCCCCAAAGATACGTTGCTGATTGCGGGAAAAGGACATGAGAACCATCAAGAAATAAACGGGGTCAAAACTAATTTTTCCGATAAAAAAACAGTATTAGAATATTTGAATACCGTATCAAAAAACAAAAATTATGAATTACAGTTATCGTAAACATCTTGATATGATTGGTGAAGGCTCCAGTAACGCGGTTTCCTATCGGGATTTTGAATGTGTGAATGAGAGTTTAAAACAAACAATGCTAGGAATGGTTTCAACGAAACCCGAAAAATGGTCGAAGTCATCCGAATATAAAAACCCAAATTTTTTGGAATCGTGCCAGGGCGTGGCCCATGATGATAGGCATTGGTTTTTTACGGCGAATGGCGATGACGGTCGCCAGGGAATATTCAAGTATGATCAAAACATGAAAAGAATCAAGGAACTAAAGTTTACGGGAAATAGAAAACTACTTGCTGTTCCCCTTATGCCTGCCAAGAAGGGTCTGCCATATCTAGATCATGTAGGCGATCCGGAATGTTTCGAGGGTAAAATATATGTACCTATACAAAATCCCCATGGCTTTTTAAAAATGGATACTTCTTTGGCTATTTCATCGGTCCGGTGGCATCCCACGCCCAGGATAAAAGATTCCCATCCTTGGTGTGCCGTCAACCCGTGGAACGGTAAAATATACACAAGTGATTTTACGGGCGAAGACCTAAAAAAGAAAAATTACAAAGTAGTGCTCTTTGCCTATGATAGGGAAACTTTCACAAGGGAAAGCGATTATGACATACAACTGAAGGTACCTTCGTTTCGAGTACAGGGAGGTTGTTTTTCACCGAGCGGACATTTATTCCTAAGCTCGGACGCCAAGTTGAAAGGTGATATTTTAACGAAAATGATTAAACTACGATTACAGGGCAAAAAGCTACCCCGTCATTTGACCCAGATCTTAAAAAACGATTGGCCTATAGAACCATGCATTACTATGTACAGTATCGTCAATGGACATTATTTTGGAAAAACAGGCATACAAAGGGAAAGTGGGATTACATTCTTTCAGGAAGTAGAAGGCATCACGTATTGGGATAAAAAAGAAAAAGGAAAGAATACAAGCTTACATGCAGTATTGCTTGAAAATGAACTGGGTACGGACGAAGTATTCTTCAAGCATCTTTCTGTATCGAAATAGAAATTAATCATTAAGTAACATTTAAAAATCAATATTATGAATTCTGACATTATTTTAAAGGACAACGAATCGGCATTAGTTTACCATGTAGAATTAGTGGGTAGCCACTTATCTATGAGGCACCCGAAAAACAAGGAAAATGATTTTTCACTATCTACAGGCCCTATAAAAAGAATGAGTCTCGGAGATTCCAAAACTCATGCTGCTTTCTTGAAAATCGAAGATAAGCACGGTAAAACGAACATTTCGGGAAGAAGTATAAGCACGAAGAGAATAAGCAGCGAAAGCATTCATGCGGATACGATTCAGGTGAGTAAACTGGATATTACTACCAAAGTCAATGAAGGTATGAAGGCCGGTAAAATGAGTATAAGAGGCAATAACGGTAGACCTATCATTGTTCTCAATGGCGCTTCAGGAGATATTTCCCTGAAAGGGATTACAAGCCTTGTCAATAAGATAAAAACCCTCGAAAGAGAAATCACAGCTCTTAAAAGACGGCTATAAATACTACCGGAATCATAATGAGGAAATCATTTCGAGAAATAGCGAATTTTATGCATCCTGTAAGTCCAGTGAACACATTGCGTACGTTAGGGAATGAACACAGGCGATTGGATAAAAACGAGGAAATCTCATATCGTGATTTATTTGATCGCCACAATGGACCCAGTACGAAAGATGTCAGGTTTCTATGTTATAATACCTGGCTACTCCACGCTCCTTTTGGGAATTCCAAACCGGTCATTCCGTACAGGGCTTATCTTATGGGGCTGGAATTAAAAAAGTCAAGTTATGATATTGCGGCATTGACCGAAGTGTTCGATAAAGATGATGCAACGTTACTTAAGAAAAAGTCTGGGATAAAATGGGCCAAATCAGGCCATGATGGGTCTTTTACCGAGGGTGGAGGAGGACTCTACACATTAGGTAATCTTACCATTACAGATTCGGGAAAACATGAGTTTGACGAGGACGGCGGTTGGGGAATAATAGATTCCTGGGCGGAAAAAGGGATTTTATGGACAAAGATGGATATGGGTGTTGGCAAAATAGACCTTTACACAACCCATCTTGTTTACGGTTCCAAGACCATCGAAGAAGTAGTTGGGACAGATATAGAAAAAGTAGCGGTCGAAATCTCAACACCAATTGTAGTGGACAGAGAAATAGAAAGGTCTAAGTTAAGGTTGGAGCAGGTTCGGGAATTAAGGGAATTTATTTCAAAAACTCATAAACCGGGGAATGTGGCGATCATTGCGGGTGATTTTAATATTGGGGCGAATCAAAATTTGAATGGGTTCAGACCGTATCAAAAAATGATGAATCTACTATCCGATATTCCATTGAACAACGGGATCAAAATAACCTTTGATGATTTATGGTCATCTAAGGGAGGTACATTGGGCGCAACCAATAATTCCTATGCGAAATGTAAAAAAAGATATAGTGATGGCACCATATTCTGTGATGATTCCGGAAAAGCAGAAAATGGTCGTATCGATTATGTTTTTATAGAGCAGCCTACGAAAGAACACAGTTTTACTTTGGATACTACGGTAGTAAGAAGAAGACCTTTTCCGTTACCTACACTGGTTTTAGATGAAATCAATAATATCTTGGCCGAATGCGGATTCACGATAGAGCTACAAAAAGAAATACGCAAACATTACAAAAAATTCCTTCCAACAAGATTTTTTCCACCTGGAATAGGGCTCGGTTTTACAAAAATCAGTGCATTGGTAACTATTCTCCAAGAAGAGTTCGATTTTGAAAATTTCTTTAACATCTGGTTAAAAAAGAAATGCCGACAACATAAAATGGATAGATTCGGCCACTTGTCCGATCATATTGGTCTGGATTTTACACTTATTGCCAGCAAATAGAATTGTTCTAGATATTTTAAAATAAAAAATTGTTTTTCCTGACTTCAGCACAGAGTCACCCATAGTAGAACAAATTAACGTTTGTTGCACAGCAGTAAAGTCAAAGACGATTATCAGCAATGCGATAGTAAGAAAATCAGGTATTTGAATGCGGAACTTTTTCTAAAAAAGTTTTCTGGACTAAATCCGCATAAATCTTAGCGAAAACAGTTTCCGTTTCGATTTGACCGAAGGGGCACGCAGCAATACAGAAGACGAAAAGAATATTTATTCGAATAGATACCCCTTTAAGTAAGATGTTTCTAGTTTTTCTCGGTTTAAAACCCAGAAAAACTAGAAACATATTAACACTGATACAGAAAATTGGTCATAACAATAGTATTCATCTTTTCAATTGTTTTTTACCTCTAGCAAGAAACAATTGAAAAAAGAAAAACCCGGGATTTTTCGAATCATAAGGTTTGCTACCTGGTAGTTTGGTTTTTGGACATGGTCAAAACAAACGACCTGGTTGTAAAACTATTCATTGTCTATTCCAAAGGGATAATTACCAATCTTACACAGATTCCCACAGACTATACAATTTTGAATTTTTGCCCAAGGGCCTTGTTCTATATTGTACTCAGATAAAGTTGTCGAATGAACTCTACTGACTGTTAAAACGGCCTATATCTCCCCCTAAATAAATTTAAAAAATGGTACACACGTTAACCTTTTAAGGTTTTCGAACATCAATATATAAAAACACAAATCGATGAAACTGTTCATTACTTGCATATTGATTTTTCTAGTGGCCTGCTTAAGTGCACAATCCGTTGAAGATAAGCTGGCGCTGAACAGGGTCGACTTTTCTAGTGACACGCCTTCAACTCCATATATTTTTAAAACGACTTTGCCCAAATGGTCGATTACAGACCAGATAGTTTTCGAGCGCAAAAACGCTGAACAATCTCTGGGCACCAAACCAATAAATATCTATAGCTATGGAAAGTTTCGTGCATCTTTTAACCGAGTAAGTGGTGCTTATCTGCAAGAATCGGACCGACGGAACAAAAAAGATGCTAGAGCACTAAAAGAACGCACTTTACAAAAAATACTACAGCTGGAACCGGTCAGCTATCTAATGAAAAATCAAAGAAATAGAGGCCGAAGTATCGGCCTTATGGCTCAAGATGTAAAAAAAGTTTACCCCTCGTTGGTTCAAAATTTGGATGGAGAAGATGCACTGGCAATCTCCTATACCGAGTTGATACCAATTTTAATAAAGGGCATACAAGAACAACAAGAGACCATACAAAATCTAAAGAACAACCAATACGCAATGCAAAAAGAGTTGGCCATTTTTAGGTTGCAAATAGAACAGTTGACCAAGAGTTTAATGGGTGAAGACATCACCTCTCGAAACCAAGCGGCCGTAGTTGCTCAAAATCAAAATTGATATATAAAAATTCTAAAAACCATCTTATGAAAACTTCATTGATTCTTATCGTAGCCCTTTTATTGAATACCTCATTATTATTGGCGGAACCTATGCTCGTACTAATCAAAGGAATAAATCCCTGGCTATTTATTGGTATAGAATGTTTTCTGATACTCGGATATTTAGGAAATAAGTTTCTTAATGATTTCTCCAAGGCCATGGAGATAAATTTGGGTACTCTCGAAATATTCGTCTACAAAAAAAGAAGATGAGGCCCCCTTCTCCGGACGACGGCGAAAATAAACCCGAAACAGGTCGTAATAAGAAAGTATATGACCACGATTACCATTTCAGAGAACAAAAAAGAAGCGCTGTTTAGTAACATAAAAAAATTGCCAAAGAAGGAAAGCTGTCGAGAGCAAATTTCTTTGAACTTGGTGCGCTAATGGATGAAATCGATAGCGGACCCGACAATGTGAATCTATTTCTTCATGTCAAACGAGAGTTTCACTAGTGTTAAAATGCCAATTTAGCTAATCATGTTACATCTATAGCATTCTTTGTTACATCTCTGGCATTCATATATTAGATGTCGTACTACTTTGGTATAGGTAAAAAGACCTTAAAAACTCCCCCGAAAATTTGAAGCTTTTTCAGAACAAGGTTTCTGACATGTATTCGAAAGAGCAAGTGAAATCCGTTTGCAGAGGGCTAAAACGGAAATTCAAAACCATAAACAAAAACAGATGAAATTATTGTTCCTGTGCACACTTTTTTGCGTCGTAATAGGCATGAATGCCCAGTCTATAACTAAAGACATTATTTCCAATGGCGGGGAAACCTTAGATGGCACTTCGGGAATCATAAACTTTACCGTTGGTGAGCCCATTGTAGGTTTGGTATCAAGTTCCGAATCTATCGATCAGGGATTTTGGGCAGGCAGCGGAATTTTGGTCATACCGCTTACTATAGGCGAAAATCCCATAGAAATCATAGTTTATCCAAATCCGGTGATAGAAGAACTGACCGTATTTACAGGTGACAATAAGGTGATAGGCATTCAGATTTTTGCCGTAAATGCGCAAAGGGTATTGAACCAAAAAGTCGATGCTTCACTTCTCGAACATAAAATCGATATGAGCTATATGACCCAGGGAGTCTACATTCTGCAACTCTTTTTAAAAGGAGAAAACGAACTACAAGAATATAAAATAATCAAGAACTAAGATCATGAAAAAAAGTTACTATCACCTACTTACGATACTTGTTCTCCTGTTTTGTATAAACCTAGATGCGCAGACGGCCCAAAAGAACTTTATCAACTACCAAGGGGTCGCACGTGATTCGGAAAATAACCTTATGGAGGAAGAAGCTATTACCGTCGGTATTGCCTTAAAGTTCGGAAGTACCAACGCCACTGCAGTCTACGAAGAAACTCATTCGGTTTCTACCGATGCCAATGGGGTATTCAGCCTGAAAATCGGTGATGGAAATGCCATAAGCGGAAGTTATGGGAGTCTTCCTTGGGGCGGTGCCGCTTTTATGATGGTAGCGTTGAACGGCACTGAAATAGGTACTACTGAATTGACGGCCGTACCTTATGCGATTGCTTCGGGCGATAAGCAGTGGACGGAAAATGGCTTAGACATTGA
Source organism: uncultured Flavobacteriaceae bacterium (assembly GCA_964600075.1). Taxonomy (GTDB): domain Bacteria; phylum Bacteroidota; class Bacteroidia; order Flavobacteriales; family Flavobacteriaceae; genus CAZRIE01. The sequence continues at coordinate 13,018 of CAZRIE010000041.1, read as the reverse complement.
AAATAAAAATGAAGGAGAGGTCAATATTAAAAATAACCTTATGGTCAATGGAGGCTTCAACCTAAGTAACGGAAATCAGGTCAATGAGATTTCTGACGATGGTGAATTGGCAGAAAACAGCAACGGTATTCTTCCGACCCAGAGAGCCGTAAAGACCTATGTCGACACTCGCTTTTTTGCAGGTGGTGGGATAGAACAAAATGCAGCCGAAGTACCCTATAACAATACGACTTCGGGTCTCGCTGCGACCGATGCGCAAGCAGCGATAGACGAGCTGGTAGCTGTAGGTGTTGGAACCGATGGAGATACAGATACCACAAACGAATTTCAGAACTTATCGTTATCGGGCACGAATTTGCAGATTTCCGATGGAACCGGTGTAGACTTGGCAGGCATTATAACTTTCGGAGGCACCGACGACCAGAACGCTGCAGAAGTACCCTTTGATAATAGTATATCGGGATTGGTAGCTACAGATGCACAGGCAGCCATAGACGAACTGGCTACAAGCGGATTGGTCGATGCCGATGACCAAGACCTCTCCCTATCGGGAACCACTTTACAGATTACAAATGGTACCGGGGTAGACTTGGCAGGCATTATACCTCCCGGAGGAACCGACGACCAGAACGCTGCAGAAGTACCCTTTGATAACACCGCTTCGGGCCTAGTCGCTACAGATGCACAAGCTGCAATAGACGAAATGGCCACAAGCGGATTGGTCGATACCGATGACCAAGGCTTAGTGCTTACGGGAGATGTGCTATCCATCGAAGATGGTATCGGTTCCGTCGACCTTAGTACCTATCGGGATGATGCTGATGCCGACCCTGTCAATGAGATACAGACCATCAGTTTTGATGCGGTCACCAATGAAATAAGTCTTACCGATGGGGGTACCATAACTATTCCCGAAGGAAGCGGTAGTGGAATTGCCCTGCCGTATTATGACGAGGTCTCGGAGTCTGGTGCCGCCTTTCATGTGCAGAACGACGAATCTGGGAGCCGTTATGGTCTGGCAGGTTCTACTGGGGTTGGAGCAGAAACGCTTCCCCCAAACCGTGCAGGGGTACTTGGAACTGGCAATGAAGCGCACGGAGTATATGGTTATTCTCTAACCAATTTTTATGCCGGAGTACAGGGTGTTTCTAATTCCTCAACTGGCGTAGGGGTACAGGGCTTTGGTTTCGGAGGTGGGGTAGGAGGCCATTTCTATACCACCAGTTCAGGTGTGGCCGCACTTACCACTGGAAGGGGCAATGTAGGTATCGGCACGGGGGAGCCAGAAGAAAAGCTTCATGTAGCGGGAAACATGTTAGTACAGTCGAATCTAGGCTCTTTTCGTATTGGGTTGCCCGATAACGGCAATCAATGGAGGTTGAGCACAATAAATAGTGGATCCCATTTACAGTTTGGTTCCAAGCCAAACGGAAGCGGAACCTTTACAACACGCTTTCGAATGCGACGGGGAGGGGAGTTCCAGATAGGCGATATGAGCAACACTTCGGCGTGGGCACACGTCCGCAAAAATTCTACTGTTTCTAAGCCCCATCTTAAACTAGAGGAAGTAGGCAATGACTATGCACGGCTTGAATTAACTAATTCAACATCAAATTCATTTTGGCATGTGGCCGGTCTAGCTAGAAACAGTGCTGCAAATAGCAGGCTTAATTTTTTCTTTAGCAATAACAATTCTTCAAACAATAGAATGATGCTCACCGGAGATGGTAAGCTAGGCATAAATGGGGTTCCTCAGGCACGCTTGCATATCTACCAACGCGGTCAGGGTGCCAATGACGGATTGCGCTTTTCTGATGGCACGGTCAATCTAGATTGGGATATCTTACATAGTTTTGCACTCCAATTTCGTTACGGTGGAGTTTTAAAAGCTGCGATTAACCCCAATACAGGAGCCTATACTCAAGTCTCCGATAGAAGGCTTAAAACAAATATCGCTGATTTAGCTCCCGTATTAGATCGGGTGAGCCAATTACGGCCAGCTACATATCGATATATAGCTGACGTAGATAAAAAAGCTACAATTGGTTTGATTGCTCAAGAAGTACAACCCTTGTTTCCTGAATTGGTTGCTATTTCAGGAAATGACGAAATGCTCGCCCTAGATTACGGCAGTTTTAGCGTGGTCGCCATAAAGGCGATTCAAGAACAACAAAAAATCATTAACGGCCAGTCTAGAAAAATATCCGCCTTAGAAGAACGGCTACAAAGACTGGAAGCAAGATTCAGTAAATAAGGTCGCTCCCAAATCAATACGTTTTAGCCCAAAAGGTAGTAAATACTTTTTGGGCTTTTCATTTCCCGTTTTTTCGCTTCCGTGTGTTAACCTTCTCTACTGCATAACATAAAGAGGAAATGAAATACACGATGATGAAACTTTTACTCACCTATATTCTGGTTTTCACGGTATCCTTTTTAGGTGCACAGTCCCTTGACAAAGTAGTCTTAGGTAGTGCTGGCGAACCAATCGAAAATACAGAGGTCAAGGTCAACTTTACAATAGGCGAACCTATCGTCGGTCTAGTTACCAATTACGAAACAATAGACCAAGGCTTTTGGGCCAGTAGCGGAATTCTGGTCATCCCTCTCACGGTTAGCGAACAAACTATTGACATAGTAGTCTATCCGAATCCAGTAGTGGAAGAACTGACTATTTACGCCGGTGAAAACAAAGTACTGGGCATGCAGCTCTTTGCCGTAAATGCAAAAAGAGTGCTCGTTCAAAAAGTAGATGCCCCGCAATTGGAACATAAAATCGATATGAGTTATCTGACCCGAGGGGTCTACATTCTTCAGCTTTTCTTAGAAGGAAATAAAGAATTACAAGAATTCAAAATAATCAAGAACTGACATTCAATTGTCCCCTTGAGGGGGCCATAGGGGCGTTCTTGAAGCTATTCGATACTCACATAAAAACTAGAAATCATGAAAAAATATTATATCATCTTATTAGTTGCCATTCTCTTCTCAGTAATCACTATGGCCCAAGAAACCCAAAAGAACTTTATCAACTATCAAGGGGTTGCCCGCAATTCGGAAAATACCCTGATGGAACAAGAGACTCTTGAAATCGGCATCGCCCTGAAATTCGGAAGGGCGAACGCAACTGCCGTATATGCTGAAAACCATACCGTAACTACTGATACCAATGGTGTTTTTAGTTTATTGATTGGTGATGGGAGTCCCGTTATTGGTGATTACAATTCCTTGCCTTGGGGCAGCAAGGCTACCTTCGTCGCCGTATCGATCAATGGTAATGAAATAGGCATCACCGAAATGATGGCGGTACCCTATGCCATAACATCAGGCGATGGCGACAATCAATCGGCCGATGAAGTACCTTATGCAAATGCAACATCGGGCCTTACCGCAATTACGACCCAAGATGCTATTGATGAATTGGCTACGGGAGGTATTTTAGATGCAGATGCGGACCCTAACAATGAGATTCAGACGATCAGTTTCGATGGAACCACTAACGAACTGAGTTTGACAGATGGCGGAACGGTAACCCTACCCAGCGGCGGCACCGATGCCGACGCAGATCCTGAAAATGAACTACAGACCCTTGCTTTTGACCCCGGCACGAATGCACTGACTTTATCAGATGGTAATTCGGTAACTATTCCGAGTGGAGGCACTGATGCGGATCCAGACCCCACAAATGAGATACAGACCATAAGATTTGATGCAGGAACTAATGAATTAAGTCTGTCGGATGGCGGTACGGTAACGATACCAAGTGGCGGAACGGATGCCGATTCCGATCCAACTAATGAAATTGATGTGACCGCAGAAAATGGAATTTTACTAGGAAATGGCACCACGGTTTCAGGTTTAGTAGGTACGGCTGATGGTCAGGTAGCAAAATGGAACAATACAACCAACTCTTGGGAGGCAGGAACGGATGATGGCGGAGGTGGAAGTTCAATTTGGACTCAAACAGGAACTGATATTAGATATAACGAAGGTGATGTATTTATGGGAGATAACTTAACAATTGGCCTGTCACGTTTTGACCTGCCTGCCGCAACTCTCTCTGTTGATGGCAATATACGTTCTGCCGATCTTGAGGGAGGCGGTAACATAGTAGCCGATGCCAATGGCAATCTGGTACTTGGGGCAGGCGGTGGTGGAAGTTCGCTTTGGACTCAAAATGGTAGCGATATCAATTATACTGGCGGAAGAGTAGGAATCGGTACTGGATCCGCATCGTCAAATGCAGTATTAGAGGTTGCTGGTGGGGCAAATAGCGAAGGTATTCTGAATGTGAAAGACACAGAAATAGTTGGTTATAACCTTGCCATAGATGGTTTCGGCATACAAGGTAGGTTCGATGGGGCTAACTCTAGTTTGTCCTTGAATAGAAATGGAGGTAGTATATATATGGGAAGCAATGTGGGCATTGGACTAAGGTTTCCAGATAGTCCAGTGGCAGCTTTAGATGTTGACGGCAATATTAGGTCTAGAGATTTAAGTGGAGGTGGAAATGTAATCGCTGACGCCGATGGCAATCTGATTATTGGTGCGGGCGGTGGAGGTGGTTCTTTGTGGACACCAGATCTACTTGGAATAAACTATGGAACGGGAAATGTAGGTATCGGGATAGCAGCATCCAGTGCTCCTTTGAGCGTTGATACCAATCAGGGTCTCGCTATGACTTTAACCTCATCGACACAAGAAAATTATGTCACATTCAGCAATTCGGGAGGTTATGTAGGTTATTCAGGAGCCTTTTCTGGTGCTAACGACATGGATTTTGGTACCGGTAACACAAATAGCACTGGGAAAGTACACCTGACCACTGCGGCAAGTCCGAAGTTAACCGTTGTAGCTATTGGTGATGTGGGTATCGGCACCCAAGATCCAACAGCGAAAATGCATGTGCTCCACGATTCCGGTCTTACCTCACCACAGTTGAGACTTGAAGAATCGGCCGTTGACTATGCAAGACTTGAATTTAAAAACCAAGATACGGGCTATTGGCATATTGCGGGGAGAGGCGGCGATGCCGTTGACGTGAGCAGACTTAATTTTTACCATCATGATGGAACCATCGGAAGGGACTATATGACCATTGCTGGATCGGGTAACGTTGGTGTTGGAACCACCTCCCCAGTATCAAAATTAGATGTTGCAGGCGATATCAATACCTCTGGTGAAGTACATGGTACAGCTACGGGAAACGCAAATTTAGTCCCTATCGCCTATGGCACTATTGCCGCTGATGGAAGAATATTAAACGGCACTTTCAATTTTAGTGTTGATAAGAATGATGTTTTCGACGGTAATTATTCCATAAGCCTGAATGTAGGTCGTTTCGAAAAAGCCCTGCACACCGTGAACGTTACTCGTTTGACGCAGACTTCCGGCCATGGCTTTATAAGCGCAGCAATCAACCCCAGTTCATCTTCAATACGTAACACACTTATAGTACGAACGGCAGACACTTTTGGTAATAGGGTAGATACTGGGTTTTCATTCATTGTCTATAGACCGTAAATAGGCACTAGTATTTCCCCGTTACACGATAATTGAATTTTTGAGATTATGGAACTTAAAATTTTTACTACAATTTTAAACCAAAAAGTATATTAAAAACATACTTCTTGGTTTAATTTTTTCTGTTCAACTTCAATGTAAATTTTATGTAAAATAACTTCCCCTGAAAAGGTCAATGTACATCAGTAGCGAGCCTAGATTTCAACATACGATGTTAAAAACTTTGTGATGGAATCTTTGTAACACACATTTTATATCCCTCTTATTTCTCCATCTTTGTAAGCCCAGCACGAGGGTAATTTCAGCGCATTACACTAACATTTAAAAAAAGTAAGAATATGTCCACAACCGCTCTAGAGCCTATTTTGGAAGAAAACGAAGACCGCTTTGTTATTTTTCCCATTAAACATGATGACCTTTGGGATTGGTATAAAAAATGTGAGGCATGTTTCTGGACAGCTGAAGAAATTGACCTTAGTGAAGACGTTAATGATTGGAACAATAAGTTGAATGATGATGAACGTTATTTCATCAAACATATTCTTGCCTTTTTCGCTGCTTCCGATGGTATAGTGAATGAAAATCTAGCCGAAAATTTTGTGAGTGAAGTGCAGTATGCCGAGGCAAAATTTTTCTACGGATTTCAAATCATGATGGAGAACATCCACTCTGAAACCTATTCGTTGCTCATCGATACCTATGTGAAAGACGAAAAGGAAAAGAACATGCTTTTTAAAGCGATAGAAAACTTCCCTGCGATTAAGAAAAAGGCTGATTGGGCTTTGGCTTGGATAGATTCTCCAAGTTTCGCCGAACGCTTGATTGCCTTTGCGGCTGTTGAGGGTATTTTCTTCTCAGGTGCGTTCTGCTCGATTTTCTGGTTAAAGAAAAGAGGCCTGATGCCAGGACTAACCTTTTCAAATGAATTGATTTCAAGAGATGAAGGTATGCATTGTGACTATGCTGTTCACCTGCACAATAAACACCTGATGAACAAGGTACCGAAAGAGCGTATTACTGCGATTTTGACTGATGCTTTAAATATTGAAAGAGAATTTATTACTGAATCACTTCCCGCAAGTTTGATTGGGATGAACTCAAAACTGATGACTCAGTATTTGGAGTTTGTAACCGACCGTTTATTGGTAGAATTAGAATGTGATAAAGTATATAATGCAACGAATCCGTTCGATTTTATGGATATGATTTCCCTGCAAGGAAAAACAAACTTCTTTGAAAAAAGAGTAGCTGAATACCAGAAAGCAGGTGTAATGAACAAAGATGAAGATGCCCAGAAAATAAGTTTCGACGCAGATTTTTAAGTACTGAGCACATCATTTTCTATAGCGAAAGAGCTTTAAGGGGTAATTCCCTGAATCCATAAAGAATTAGAATATCCGAATGACCACTAGTCAGGAGTTTTTAAAACCCCTGACCTTACCGAGCAGCGGCAAAAGTATTGCCAAAGCCGGATGGATACCAAATAATACAGACTAAAATACCCATTAACAAAAAAAACAGCACTAGCCATATGTTTGTAGTAAAAAGAGACGGAAGAAAAGAAGTAATCATGTTCGACAAGATTACCGCTCGCATTAGAAAATTATGTTATGGCCTTAATGGCCTTGTTGATCCACTAAAAGTCGCCATGCGTGTTATAGAGGGCTTGTACGATGGTGTGACCACATCAGAACTGGACAACCTTGCTGCCGAAATTGCCGCAACAATGACGACTACCCACCCCGATTATGCAAAACTTGCTGCGCGAATTTCTGTTTCGAACCTGCATAAGAATACAAAGAAATCGTTCTCCGAAACAATGGAGGATCTGTATCTATACGTAAATCCGAGAACCGGTAAAAAGGCCCCTTTGCTCTCTGATGAAGTGTACGACGTGATCATGGCAAATTCAGAGAAATTGGACTCTACCATCATTTATAACCGTGATTTCGGGTATGACTATTTCGGTTTTAAAACCTTAGAGCGTTCGTATCTATTAAAATTGAACGGTAAGATTGCTGAGCGTCCACAGCATATGCTCATGCGTGTTTCCGTAGGTATTCATTTAAACGATTTGGATTCTGCTATAGAAACATATGAGTTGATGTCGAAGAAATTCTTCACTCATGCTACGCCTACCCTTTTTAATTCCGGCACACCAAAACCACAGATGTCGTCTTGCTTCCTTTTGGCCATGAAAGATGATAGTATTGATGGTATTTACGATACCTTAAAACAAACCGCCAAGATTTCGCAATCTGCGGGCGGTATTGGACTATCAATACATAACGTACGTGCCACGGGATCATATATCGCCGGAACGAACGGTACCTCGAACGGAATCGTACCCATGCTGCGCGTCTTCAATGACACGGCGCGTTACGTAGATCAAGGTGGCGGAAAACGCAAAGGCAGTTTTGCTATCTATATGGAACCATGGCATGCAGATATTTATCAGCTCCTGGATTTGAAAAAGAACCACGGAAAAGAAGAAATGCGGGCAAGGGACTTATTTTATGCTATGTGGATTTCCGATTTGTTCATGAAAAGGGTCGAAGGGAATGAAGAGTGGACATTAATGTGCCCGAACGAATGCCCTGGCTTGTTTACCTGCCACAGTGAAGAATTCGAGAAATTGTACTTAGGATACGAGGCAGCCGGTAAAGGACGGAAAACCGTAAAAGCACGTGAGCTTTGGGAGAAAATTTTAGAATCTCAAATCGAGACCGGTACGCCTTACATGTTGTATAAAGATGCTGCCAACCGTAAGAGCAATCAGAAAAATTTAGGAACCATTCGCTCCTCGAATCTTTGTACCGAGATTATGGAGTATACTTCTCCTGATGAGATTGCAGTATGTAATTTGGCATCCATTGCGTTGCCAATGTTTATAAAAAACGGAGCGTTTGACCATAAAGAACTGTTCAAAGTAACAAAACGTGTTACCAAGAACCTGAACTGCGTAATCGATAGAAACTACTACCCGGTAATAGAAGCCAAGAACTCGAACATGCGTCATAGACCCATCGGTTTGGGTGTACAAGGTTTGGCCGATGCTTTTATCATGTTGCGTTTACCGTTTACTAGCGACGAAGCGAAAAAACTGAACAAAGAGATATTCGAAACTTTATACTTTGCTGCTGTAACCGCTTCAATGGAAGCTGCAAAAGAAGAAGGAGCATATTCATCTTACGAAGGTTCGCCTATTTCTCAAGGGGAGTTTCAACATAACCTTTGGGGTATCAAAGACGAAGAGCTTTCAGGTCGATGGGATTGGGGCAAACTGCGTAAGCAAGTCAAGAAAAACGGAGTTCGAAACTCTTTGTTGGTCGCACCGATGCCAACGGCTTCCACATCTCAAATATTGGGCAACAACGAATGTTTCGAACCCTACACTTCGAATATCTATACAAGACGTGTACTTTCTGGAGAGTTTATCGTGGTGAATAAACACCTCTTGGAAGACTTGGTGGATCTTGGCCTTTGGAACGAGAATATGAAGCAGGAGCTGATGCGTGCAAATGGTTCGATACAACACATTGAAACTATTCCGCAAGATATTCGAGACCTCTATAAAACGGTCTGGGAACTCAGCATGAAAGATATCATCGATATGAGCCGTCATCGTGGCTATTTCATTGACCAAAGTCAGTCGTTGAATTTGTTTATGGAAAATGCAAACTATTCCAAATTGACCTCCATGCACTTTTATGCTTGGAAGAGTGGTTTGAAAACAGGCATGTACTATCTACGAACCAAAGCGGCCGTAGATGCCATCAAATTTACGTTAGACAATAGTAAGAAGAAAGCGGCACCCGTCAGTGTGGCTGCCGAAGCGGAAGCCGAGGCAACAACACCACCGGTCGAAGCAGCTGTAGCGATGGAAGTACAGGCTACTCCAGTGGCACCACAAGAAGGATTAGATATACAGCCCATGAGCGCTGCCGAAATGAAAGAAATGGTCGCACGGGCCAAAGAGGGCCAAGCAGACGATGACTGCTTAATGTGTGGATCTTAATTCGTTTATGGTCATTCTCAACAAATAGGAGAACCTTTTGAATGAAAAATAATAGCCCTGACTAATAAGTCGGGGTTTATTTTTTATAACCAGTTTAACTGAAGAACCCCAGAGGGTAATTAATAATCGTTTCGTCAGAAATTAGGAAGATTTAAAAAGGGGAAATGAATCTATGGTATACTTCAGAGATGCCTAACAAGTTTGTTTAGTTAGGTGCTCCTTAGAAAATTGAATTCAGCATTATTTTTCAAAATAAGGCCTAATTACAGCGGAAAAGAGATACGCTGCTATATAGAAAATAAGAATGATTACATATTTGTCCATTGCCCCAAAGAATAAGTTATGATATATATACGTAGCAAAAGGTCTGTAAAGATTACAGAAAGACAATGAAAAACAAAGCTTTTTGGGAAATCTTTTAGAAAAACCCGGTTTTTTTATGAATTTTTGGCTTCTAAAACTCACTTCGCCACTGCTACGTTAAGAGCATGGAAAAAAAACTGCCCTTTTCAGATAGCAACAAGAGCAATTAGCGATTGTCTATCTTATTACTAAAATCATTGCGTCTTTAGTTGTCTCCGTTTAAAATAATAACGAAAACTTACTTTTGAAATCAAAAGAAGCGCAACATAGGCGATAAGCAGGTAGATATATGTAGTCATAGAGAAAGAACGGTCGATGTAGGCGATATCATACTTACGTAGTATGCAGTATATCGAAAAAGATCAAAATTTTCGATGAAGTGCACGAAGACAATAAAAATCATACAAACTACAGTCTTTCAGCTTTTCTAAAACAGAAGAATACCGACTTCTTTTTATATATTTAAGGGTTAACCAATTATACGCTATATGAAGCAAAGAAAATTTACCCTTGAAGAAAATGAAATTCCTGAAAACTGGTACAATATTGTGGCCGATATGCCCAACAAACCTCTGCCGCCTTTAAACCCAGGTACTTTGGAGCCTATTGGTCCAGAGGCCTTGGCACCCTTGTTTCCCATGGCACTAATAGAACAAGAGGTAAGTACCGAAAAATGGATTACTATTCCCGATGAGGTCCGTAACCTCTATTCATTATGGAGACCGACACCACTCTACCGTGCTTATGGTTTGGAAAAAGCGTTGGATACGCCCGCAAAGATTTACTACAAATATGAAGGAGTGAGTCCTTCGGGGTCCCATAAACCGAATACGGCTGTTCCACAGGCCTATTATAGCAAACAGGAAGGCGTTAAGCGCATTACTACCGAAACCGGTGCGGGCCAATGGGGAAGTGCCCTTGCCTTTGCTTGCCAGCATTTCGGTATCGAATGCGACGTGTATATGGTCAAGTTATCGTACCACCACAAACCCTATCGCAAATCGATGATGAACGCATGGGGAGCTAACGTATTTGCCTCACCAACCAATTTGACTGAAGCTGGCCGAAAGATTTTGGCCGAAAACCCCGATAGCCCAGGTTCATTGGGTATCGCTATTTCTGAAGCCGTAGAAATGGCCGCACAGCGAGAGGACACCAAATATGCTTTAGGTAGTGTTTTGAATCATGTAAAGCTACACCAAACCATTATCGGTCAAGAAGCCATAAAACAAATGGAAAAAGCCGGTGATATGCCCGATATTGTAATCGCACCCTTCGGTGGTGGTTCGAACTTCGCCGGACTCGCATTTCCCTTTTTACGGTTGAATCTTGAAGAAGGAAAAAACATTCGCTGCATCGCCAGCGAACCGACTTCGTGTCCGAAATTGACCCGTGGTGTGTTTCGCTACGATTTTGGAGATTCCGTAGGAATGACCCCATTGTTACCCATGTACACCTTAGGTCATGACTTTGTGCCCGCCCCTATTCACGCTGGCGGATTGCGGTACCACGGCGCAGGAGTCATCGTCAGCCAACTACTAAAGGACAAACTGATAGAAGCCGTTGCCCATGATAATATAGAGGTCTTTGAAGCAGGGGTGCTTTTTGCCAAGACCGAAGGTATTATTCCTGCTCCGGAAGCCACCCATGGAATAGCCACCGTAATTGCGGAAGCCAAAAAGTGCAAGGAAGAGGGCGTGTCTAAAACCATTCTCTTCAATCTTTGTGGCCACGGTAATTTCGATATGAAGGCCTACGATGATTATTTTGAGGGGAAGATCGTAAAGCACGAATTGTCACAAGAAGAAATCGACGCTTCGATAGCCCGGTTGAATACGCCTGAGATACCATCTTAGAAATAACCTTGAACTACTACCATTAGATGGTGTCTAGTGGTAATAATCTTGCGCAATCTCTCTTTCCTGGTTTACACTGCTTACTCTTATAGTCACCAGTTGTAAATTGATGGGAGCTGGCGGGGTCAGACTTTAAACAAAGTCAACCCTCATTATTTTAACCCACACATTTGGGATAGTATCCTAAAAAAATCGAAATCGTAACCTTAGAGAACTGGACTAGGGCTTTTTATAAGAACCATTGTTGTGCCGATTTTTATTAAATCTTGACGACTAATTTTCCTTTCGCCCTATTATCTTCCATGTAACGATGGGCTTCTGCAACTTCATATAGTTGAAAAACTTTGTCAACGTTCAATTTGATATTTCCTTTTTCTACTTCATCAATAAATTCTTGGAGAAGCTCCTTAGAAAGGTTCTTTGATTCTCCCATATAAACGGTAAGCCTACCTAAAGAAGGAATGTCTCCCATGGGTGTAAAGTCTTTCATTGACCATTCATTTCCTAAAATTCCTGTCATACAAACCATGCCTTTTAGTGTAATGGATTTTAAAGAGTCTTTTAAAGTTGACGTGCCTATTAATTCTAAAACTTTGTTTACCCCTTCTGGAATAATCAATTTGACTTTATCGGCTATTTCCCCATCATCAATGACAACATGATCTACACCATTTTCAATTAGGTTTTGTTTTTTTGACGAATTTCTGGTTGTAGAAATCACAATTAGTCCTTTTGCTTTTGCTAACTGCAACGCCAACATGCCAATTGAAGATGTACCACCTCGAATTAGAAGGGATTCCCCTTTTTGAATTTCCAACGCTTGATTGAGTGAGCCCGAAACAGTTTGAAACATTTCAGGTATTGCGCCAAGAGTTTCCCATGGTAAACTACTTTTAAATGGAAAAACAATTTCCAATGGGACTAAAGAAAATTCCGAATAGCTCCCATCAAAAAAACGACCCATTCCACCCATGATAGCAGCTACTTTACCCCCTTTATTATAGGTATTTGAAGGGTCATTTTCAATTATTCCTACACATTCTATTCCCTGTATTCTCGGAAATTTTACGCCTGGAGAATCTCCGCGTCGGGTAAATAATTCTGATCTGTTAAGGCCAAAGGCCTTCACCCTAATGAGTACCCAACCTGATTTTATTTGAGGAGTGGGTATTTCTTGTATTTGGATAACATCAGGGTTTCCTTTGCGAATTGTTACCGCGGCCTTCATATATTATGCTTTAGGTTCTGTTTTGTTTTGTTT
>CAZRIE010000040.1:0-33862 GCA_964600075.1 uncultured Flavobacteriaceae bacterium | reverse complement strand
TTGCACTCTCCCTTTTGCAAATATTGAACTACAAAATAATTTGCATTGGTCAAAAAGCTATTTGCCGAATAACGAATCCATTCCAGGAATATTGGGCATGCCTTCTTTTGCGACCGCGGCAAGTTCAGTTTCGTTGATTTGAGTCGCCTTTTCAACGGCCTCGTTTATGGTAAGTATCAAATAATCTTCGAGTAGTTCCTTGTCTTCCATAAGGCTTTCGTTTATTTTGATTTCCGTTATTTTCCGGTTCGCCGTAATCGTTACTTTGACAAGGCCTTCCGAAGAACTTTCCTGTAGAGTGACCGTATCTAGACGTTTCTTGGTAGCTTTTACTTTCTGTTGGGTTTCTTTAAGTTTTCCCATCATTCCCATCATATCTCCAAACATTGTATGAATTTTATAGTTAGACCTCAAAATTACTAAATTGTACGCCAAAGATATTTTATATGTGCCTACTAAGAAAAAAGAAAGCCATTTTTATACTATGTCTTACATTTGCCCTCTCAAGTCAAAGCCAAGAAGAACATATGAATGAAATTGTTGCCCCTGTTGCACAAAAGATTCCCGAAAAATTAGCGAAGCACGGCGATATCAGAACGGACTATTATTATTGGATGAAAGACAGGGAAAACCCTGAAGTCATTGCGCATCTGCAGGCTGAAAATGTGTATTATAATACTTTGACCGCACATACGAAAGATTTCCAAAATCGACTTTTCGATGAAATGAAGGCTCGCATCAAAGAAGACGATGCCTCGGTACCTTATAAGCAGAATGGTTACTGGTACATTACCCGCTATGAAAAAGGGAAAGAATACCCAATCTATTCACGGAAAAAGGAAACTTTAGATGCCGATGAAGAGATTATGTTCAACGGCAACGAAATGGCCGAGGGGCATGAATATTTTAGCATCGGGGGAATAGCTATAAGTCCAGACAATAAGCTCGCAGCTTTTGGGGTAGATACCGTTTCGAGACGGCAATATCATATTCAAATCAAAAACCTTCAAACGGGCGAAATTTACTCGGACAAAATCGAAAACACGACTGGAGGCTCTGTTTGGGCCGACGATAACGAAACACTTCTTTATTCTAAAAAGGATTCGATTACTTTGAGATCAGATAAAATTTTTAAACATAAATTTGGTGCAGAAACTGGGACAGATACCCTTGTTTTTCATGAGAAAGACGATACTTTCGGCACTTTTGTCTACAAATCGAAATCAAAAAAGTATATCATTATTGGGTCCTTTAGTACCCTAACTTCTGAATACCAAATCTTACGCTCCGATAATCCCGATGGGCAGTTGCAAATGTTTTCCCCCAGAAAAAGAGGCCTAGAATACAATATCTCTCATTACGGCGACCACTTTTATGTGCTAACCAACAAAGACGGGGCGACCAACTTCAAATTAATGAAAGTTGGCGAAACCCAGACGTCGGCCGATAAATGGGAGGAATTCATTCCTCATCGAAAAGAAGTACTTCTAGAAGGTATGGATATTTTTAAAGACTATTACGTTATTTCAGAACGCGAAAATGGACTTAGTAAAATAAAAATCAACTGCTGGGATGGCAGCGATAGTTACTATCTACCCTTTGAAATTGATACCTATACTACAGCAGTGAGCCGAAACCCCGATTTTGACACCGAAGTTTTACGATACACTTACAATTCGATGAGTACACCGAATTCGGTAATCGATTTTAATATGAGAACCCAAGAAAAAGAGGTCAAAAAAGAACAAGAAGTTTTGGGTGGCACTTTCGATAAAGCAAACTACATAGAAAAACGCATTTGGGCAACGGTAAGGGATGGCGTAAAGGTACCTATGTCAATTGTATATCATAAAAATACGGTACTGAGTAAAAACACTCCTGTTTTACAATATGCATACGGTTCGTATGGTCACACCATTGATCCTTATTTTTCCATTGTGCGATTAAGCCTTTTAGACAGGGGCTTTGTCTATGCCTTGGCCCACATTCGAGGAGGCGAATATTTGGGTCGCCAATGGTACGAAGACGGTAAGTTGCTTAAAAAGAAGAATACCTTTACCGATTTTGTCGACTGTTCTAAATTTTTGATAGCCGAAGGCTTCACAAGCTCTGAACACCTTTATGCCATGGGCGGATCTGCGGGAGGCTTGTTGATGGGCGCAATTGTAAATATGGCACCGGAACTTTATAATGGAATAGTCGCTGCTGTGCCTTTCGTAGATGTTGTGACTACAATGCTAGATGATTCGATTCCGCTTACAACAGGCGAATACGATGAATGGGGAAACCCAAATGAAAAAGAATACTATGAGTATATGAAATCGTACTCTCCATATGATGAAGTAACAGCTCAAAAATATCCAAACATGTTGGTGACTACTGGGTTACACGATTCGCAAGTACAGTATTTTGAACCCGCCAAATGGGTGGCTAAATTACGCGAGGTCAAAACCGATAACCATCTTTTAGTATTCGATATTAATATGGGTGCTGGCCACGGTGGCGCTTCCGGACGCTTTGAGGCACTAAAGGAAGTAGCCAAAGAATATGCTTTTTTTCTTGATTTAGAGGGAAAAATAGAGTAATTCAAAAAATTTAGTAATTTTGCACTAAGAATACACGAATCACATATACGTTTCGTTGATTCCCAAAACTAGACATCCATTTATGGAAAAGAAGATCAAGGCTTACAACAGCATACTCGAACTCGTAGGTAATACTCCCCTGGTTAAACTTAATAAGATTACCAAAGGCTTCACCGGCAATTTTTACGCCAAGGTCGAGTCGTTCAATCCAGGACACTCATCAAAGGATCGTATCGCGGTGCACATCATCGAAGAGGCCGAGCGTAAAGGTATCTTGAACGAAGACAGCACTATTATAGAGACAACCTCTGGCAATACTGGTTTTAGTATCGCTATGGTGAGTATCATTAAGGGTTACAATTGTATTTTGGCAGTAAGTTCAAAATCTTCGAAAGACAAGATAGACATGATGCGCTCCATGGGTGCTACCGTTTATGTTTGTCCTGCCCACGTTAGTGCGGACGACCCAAGATCATATTATGAAGTAGCCAAAAGGTTGCATCAAGAAACAAAGGGATCTATCTACATCAACCAATACTTCAACGAACTTAATATTGATGCCCACTACGCCAGTACCGGACCCGAAATTTGGGAGCAGACCGGTGGTCAAATAACACATTTGGTGGCTTGTAGCGGCACTGGAGGCACTATTTCGGGTACAGCCAGGTACTTGAAAGAGCAAAACCCCGACATCAAGGTGATCGGCGTTGACGCTTTTGGTTCCGTTTTAAAGAAATATCACGAGACACGTGAATTCGATAGAAAGGAAATATACCCCTATCGCATCGAGGGATTGGGTAAAAACCTGATCCCTGCAGCTACCGATTTTGATATTATCAATCAGTTTATAAAGGTCACGGATTCCGAAAGTGCCCACACGGCACGTGAAATTGCAAAAACTGAAGGTATTTTTGCTGGTTATACAAGTGGTGCCGTTATGCAGGCCATAAAACAGTTGAACGAACAAGGCAAATTCAAACCAACAGATAATGTCGTTGTTATTTTCCCAGATCATGGCTCTCGCTATATGAGCAAGATATATAGTGACCAATGGATGGAAAATCAAGGTTTTTTCGATACCAAAATAGAGGAAGAAACACAAAAAATACAGTACATCAAAGAATAATCGATGTAGCATAAAAATAGGAAAAGCAGCGATTCTTGGAGTCGTTGTTTTTTTTTGGAGCATAAATATTTTATGAATGTTGCCCCGAAAATCATACTTTTGTAGACAGAACTTAAGCTAAACAAATGCGAGATTTATTTGACAGAATTATCGAGAACAAGGGGCCATTGGGTAAATGGGCTTCACAAGCGGAAGGATATTTTGTTTTTCCAAAATTGGAAGGTCCGATTTCTAACCGGATGAAATTTCAGGGAAAGGACGTGATTACATGGAGTATCAACGATTACTTGGGACTTGCCAACTTGCCTGAAATAAAGAAAATTGATGGGGAGGTCGCTGCCGAATACGGATCAGCGTATCCGATGGGTGCTCGAATGATGAGCGGTCACACTGGTTTTCACGAACAGTTGGAGCAAGAACTCTCGGAATTCGTTCAAAAAGAATCTGCTTATTTATTGAATTTTGGATATCAGGGCATTATGTCGGCCATCGATGCTTTGGTTGGTAAAGATGATATTATTGTATATGATGTCGATTCACATGCCTGTATTATAGACGGGGTACGTTTACACATGGGCAAACGTTTTACGTTTATGCATAACGATATGGAGAGTTTGGAAAAAAACCTCGAACGAGCCACTAAAATGGCAGAACAGACTGGTGGCGGTATTTTGGTCATCTCAGAAGGTGTTTTCGGCATGCGCGGCGAGCAGGGTAAGTTGAAAGAAATTGTAGCGCTAAAAGAAAAATATACATTCCGTTTATTAGTAGATGATGCACACGGTTTTGGTACTTTGGGTAAGACCGGAGCAGGCGCAGGAGAGGAGCAGGGAATTCAAGATGGTATCGACGTCTATTTCGCTACTTTCGCCAAGTCGATGGCTAGCATTGGGGCTTTTTTGGCAGCCGATAAAGAAATTATTGATTATCTAAAATACAATCTCCGTTCACAGATGTTTGCTAAATCGCTCCCCATGATCTATGTCAAGGGCGCCCTTAAGCGATTAGATATGTTGCGTACACAACCTGAATTAAAAGCAAAACTTTGGGAAAATGTAAACGCCCTTCAGAACGGACTTAAAAACAAAGGCTTTAATATCGGGGATACAAATAGTTGTGTGACCCCCGTTTATTTGAACGGAAGCATACCCGAGGCGATGGCTTTAGTAAAAGATTTACGTGAAAATTATGGAATCTTCTGTTCTATAGTTGTTTATCCGGTAATACCTAAAGGATTGATTTTGCTCCGAATGATTCCAACCGCGACCCATACGTTGCAGGATATTGAAGAGACCTTACAAGCGTTTTCGGTGATTCGAGAGCGTTTAGAAAATGGTACGTATAAGAAACTATCGGCGGCAGTTGCTGCTGCGATGGGGGAGTAAAACAAAATCTCTGATTTAGTAAAATCCAAAATAAATTAAAATCCAAATTCCAATACTTTCTGGAATTTGGATTTTTTTATCGGTTTAAAATACTTGATGAAATGGAGAATCTCTAATCCAGCTTTCAATTCAAGCCTTTTTTATACGTACAACGTCGCTTAAAGATTTTCGGATCGAAGTGCTTCCACATTTGACGTATGGCGATGTTGTCTTCCAATTCGGGTGTGCGGTAACACATCTCAATGTCTTTTTTATTAAACGTTTTGTGATATTCATTAAAAATAATGGCCGTAACCCCTTTATTTTGGTATTCAGGGTGAATACCAATAAGGTAGAACAGGGCATCCTTATTATATTTTTTGGCTTTCAGGAGATGGAAAATACCGAAGGGAAACAATTTTCCTTTAGCTTTCTGTAGAGCGTTTGAAAACGATGGCATCACGATGGCAAAGGCGATAAGCGTATCCTCTTTATCAACAATAAACTTGATGTATTCGGGATTGATAAAGCTGATGTATTTTTTTTTAAAATAGGCTTTTTGTACTTCCGTAATGGGAACAAACGAAGATAGTTTTGAATAAGTTTCATTAAAGAGGTCGAACATTTTGTCCGTCAACGGCAAGACTTCCTTGGTCTTGGTAAAATTGATTTCGCGCAGTCCGTAACGACGTTTTATGAGTCCGTTTAGTTTGGTAAACAGTGCTGGGTCAGCATTTTTTGCCGGAAATTTGTTCTCTACATACCCTTTTTCTTTTTTGAACCCGAAACGTTCGTAATGACTCGCATAATACGGGTAATTGTACCAAGTAATCATACTTCCGATATGGTCAAAGCCTTCAGTGAGTACCCCAACTTTATCCAGATTTGAAAATCCGACTGGACCTTCCATAAAATCTAGATCATGCCGTCTGCCGATTTCGGCAACCTTGTTTAGCAGGGATTTTGATACTTCGGGATCATCAATAAAATCGAACCAGCCAAAACGCATTTTTTTGATTTGCTGCTGGTCTACCTCAAGATGATTGATTATGGCCACTACGCGACCGACCAATTTCTCGTTTTTATAAGCTAAAAAGAACCAAGCCTCGGCGTTTTGAAATGCTGGGTTTTTAGTTTTGTCAAAGGTTTCTAGTTCGTCAGCAATAATAGGGGGTACCCAATAAGCAGAGGCTTTGTAAAGAGAGAAGGGAAACTTTACGAACGCTTTGAGTTCAGCTTTAGAAACCGCTTCTTTAAGGGTGACCATACCATCTAATTTGTTTGGTCAATATTAGGGATAAATAGGGTTAGAATAAAATTATCATCCTTAATTTATGCAAAGGAAAGTCGACTTGCGTCCGATTAAAAATCGATAGCCCCCCCGTTTCCTTTCTTCTTCTTTTTCTCTTCCTTTTGCAATTTTCGAAGTTGTTTTTTTGAAGGCCCTAGGTCGATATCTTCGGCACCGCTACCATTGCCTTTCTTTTTATCCTTCTTTTTCATGGCATTTTTCTTGATGGCCCCACCATTTTCATCAGCATTTTGGTCATCTATAGCTTTTACTTTGTCTTTATGAAAATCAAAACGATACGATGCGCCCATAGTTATAAAAACCCTTGAAGGGGTATTTTTGAAACTTGCCCCGAGGTTAAAGTCAACCTGCAGATCATCGGTCAACAGGTGTGCCACACCACCTCGAATCAGAACATCGGAATATCTGTCACTCTGAATACCTTGGTTTTCAACGAAAGCACTCCACTTAGGGTTTCGAAAAGCATGAGATAGGGATATAAGATAGCTTAACTCGGGAAAATCTGTGGTAATCCGGTCATAGGCGATATTGGTAATCAAAACAAAACGAGGTGTCAGTTTACTTTGTGTTGCTACCATGCCGCGATAAGAAATCGTCGGATCACCTACATAGAAGGGGTTTTCGCCTAAATTAAAGGTGGCCCCGCCATAAATGGATATCGATGGAATCAAATTTTTAAACTTAAAACCATAGTTCGCTTTCCAACTGTACAGATTGGGTTTGTTGCGCTCCGGATCTTTATAGCGGTCATAGATCAGAAATTTCAGTCCCAACCGATTTCTTGAAAAGTCTGTAAGACTGCTTGAGCTGCCCAAATCGGAAAAGGTGATATTTTGGTTTTGAAATGTGCCCTCGTAATTCAATTCTAACTGTTCGAAAAGTAATCCATAACGAAGCGAAATATCACTGCCCCAAATATTACTTTGCGTATTCAAAAGTGAATGGTCGCTCTGTTCGTAAAATAGTCCAGCTTCGAGCTGAATTACGTTTTTGCCTACGGCATAGGCACCTACTGATAAGCCGGGACGGTTAGAGTTGATAACATCGGTGTATTGAGAGGAGGCGATAAGTGGAAAGGTAAATAAGATCAGATGGAATAGATACTTCATTTTTAAGTACTTGGTTATTTCTTGAATTAGTAAATGGTAATTTGTGGTCTTCTTTTGCCTTTAAATAGTGCCCAATCTAACCGCAAACTGCCCACTGCAAACCACTTTATGTTAATTTTAGCAGTTCAGCCCTGTTAATACAACGTTAGAATCGTATTTTTGATATAATTATTTTAAGAAAAAGCATGGGATTTCTAAAGACAATACTGATAATCTTACTGGTATACTATCTCTTCAAGATGGTGGTAAAGATGTTCGCGCCGAAAATCTTCGGGTATGCTGCCCGAAAGACTGAAGAACATTTTAAAGAAAAGTTTGGCGAATTTACCCAACAGAACAAGGGCCAAGAAGAGCGTGTGGGGGAGGTTATCATTGATAAGAAAGCCAATAAAAGAAGCACTACTTCCGAAAAGGTTGGCGATTATATCGATTTCGAGGAAATTGAATGACGTAACTTATTTTGACTAAAGTGATTTCGCGTACACTCCCAACAATTCGTTATATAATCTTCCGGTAAAAGCGCGCTAAACCTCTTCAATAGATTCGATAGGCTGTCGGATATTGTTCCCTAGAATTTGGACCGGTTACGAACAAAAAACTCGAAATTTTATTTGGAAGGAGCATAAGTTCATTATTTTAGCCGAATCAACCGATAAAGCCCATTATGCAAAAAGGATTAAAGGCCTTCTTCGTACATTTTTTTGTTGTCGTTCTTTTTGTTGTTGCAGCTCTGGCCTATTTTCATCCCGTACTTCAGGGCAAGGTTATCGAGCAGTCAGACATTGTACAATATACGGGTATGGCGAAGGAGCAAAACGATTTCCGCAAGCGTACGGGCGAAGAACCGTATTGGACGAACAGTGCTTTTGGGGGTATGCCTACCTTTCAATTGGGTGCTTATTATCCGCACGATTATGTCAAAAAATTAGATAGGCTCATTCGTTTTTTACCGCGTCCGGCGGACTATCTTTTTCTCTATTTTATTGGTTTTTATATTCTACTTTGCTGTTTAAAGGTCGATTATCGATTGGCTGTATTAGGTGCATTAGCTTTTGGTTTTTCTACCTATCTGATAATTATCCTTGGTGTTGGCCATAATGCAAAAGCCCATGCTTTGGGTTATTTGCCCATGCTTTTAGGGGGGATTATTTTGACCTTTCGTAAAAAGTACTTTTGGGGCTTTGTACTGACAGCTATCGCCATGGCCTTGGAAATCGGTGCGAACCACTATCAAATGACCTATTATTTTATGTTGTTGGTTTTGATTCTAGGGGCTGCCTATTTGGTAGATGCCATCCGAAAGAAAAAATTAAAACATTACTCTATTTCCATTGGAATCTTGGTAGTCGCAGTCGGTCTAGGTATCGCCGCTAACGCTACTAGTCTTATGGCCACGAAACAATACGCGGATTGGAGTACCCGTGGAAAATCGGAATTGACGATCAATCCAGATGGTTCGACCAAAGAGAATATTGATGGTTTGAGCAAAGAATATATTACCCAATACAGCTATGGTATCGCCGAGTCTTTAGATTTGTTTGTGCCTCGACTTTTTGGGGGGTCTAATGGAGAAAATCTGGGCGAAAATTCTAAAAGTTTTGATTTTCTGTTAGATCAGGGCGTATCCCGTAGCCAGGCACTGAACTTTTCAAGCGGATTACCATTGTATTGGGGTGACCAACCTATTGTTGCAGGGCCGGCGTACATAGGGGCGATTGTATTTTTTCTTTTTATTTTAGGACTGATTTTAGTCAAGGGCAGAACGAAATGGTGGCTTTTGGGAGGGGTATTAATGTCCTTGTTACTTTCTTGGGGAAAGAACTTTAGCTTGCTTACCGATTTTATGATCGATTATTTTCCGTTGTACGATAAGTTTCGTGCAGTTTCTTCCATACAGGTGATATTAGAACTTTGTGTCCCGGTATTGAGCGTTTTGGCTCTGCGGGAACTTTTTAGGTCTTCTGTAGAGCGAGTGCAAAAACTTAAAGCCCTAAAGCTTTCGTTTTTTATCGTTTTGGGCCTCGGAGTGGCCTTGTTTGTTTTTAAAGGAATGTTTGATTTTGTGGGTGCAAGCGATGAGTTCCTTAAAAAAAATTACGGGGATGAATTGGTTTCCCTTATTCAGGCAGACCGTAAGGCTGTTTATAATAGTGATCTTTTCCGATCTCTTATTTTCGTTTTTTTAGCGGCACTTGCCATGTGGTTTTATATAAAAGGCAAGTTTAAAGAGAATTTTACGATTATTACCCTTGGTGCGTTAATCGTATTCGATTTGGTCGGCATTGGTTTACGCTACGTAGACAAGGATGATTTTGTTGCTAAACGGCGAATGGCACAACCTTTTCCTGAAACGCCTTTAGACCAGCAGATAAAAGAAGATGAAGATATTTTCAGAGTATATAACCCAGCGGAAGGTATCAATGGGGCAAGCACCTCTTTTTACCACCAATCCATTGGTGGCTATCATGCCGCCAAACCGGCCGGGCTTGAAGATTTATTCAGTTTTCACATCTATAAAGGCCATATGAACGTGCTGAACATGTTGAATGTAAAATATGTGGTGCAGAAAGATGAAGAAGGTAAGAGCTATCCTGCGGTTAATCCCGAAGCCAACGGGAACGCTTGGTTCGTAAATAAATTGTCCAAGGTTAATAGTGCAGATGAAGAAATAACCGCTCTGGAAAACTTGGATACAAAGAACGAGGCAATCATTAACACTGAAAAGGTCAAAGGTCTTAATCGTTTTGAATTTCAAGTAGATTCCACAGCTTCTATCGAGTTGACAGATTATAAACCGAATCATCTAACATATACCGCTAAAAATGGAAATGCGGGAATTGCCGTGTTTTCCGAAATGTATTACCCGCAAGGCTGGAATGCTTACATCGACGGGCAGTCGAAAGGTCATTTTAAGGTAAATTATACGCTAAGAGGCATGAAAGTTCCTGAAGGCCGGCATACGATTGAATTCAAGTTCGAGCCCGAGGTCGTAAAAACGGGAAGCCAAATTACTTTGGCAAGTTCTATCGTTTTGGGTCTCATCGTTTTAGGCGGAATAGGATTTTCGTTTTATCGTTTCAGAAATGATGGGAAAGAAGTAAAGAATAATGATTAGCACATAGTTTGTAGAGATTCCCCAATCTTAATACCAACCAATAGTCACTTATGAAAAAAGCGCTCATAATCACCTACTATTGGCCTCCAGCAGGTGGTCCGGGTGTTCAGCGATGGTTAAAATTCGTAAAATACCTGCGTGATTTTCATGTTGAGCCGATTGTCTACATTCCTGAAAACCCACATTACCCGATTGAAGATACTTCTTTGTTAAGGGAAGTTCCAAAAGATATCACCATCTATAGGCAACCACTATTTGAGCCATACGGGTTAGCTAAATTTTTATCCTCTAGAAAAACAAAGCGTATCAGTTCGGGTATCATACAGACCAAGAACCAATCTTTTTTAGAAAAGATCATGTTATGGATTCGTGGAAATTTTTTCATTCCCGATGCACGAAAATATTGGGTTAAACCCTCTGTGAAATTTTTATCCGGAGTAATCAAAAATGAAAATATCGACACGATAATTACCACCGGGCCACCGCATAGTGTCCATTTAATAGGACAACAATTGAAAGACGAACACAAAGTACAGTGGATGGCCGATTTTAGAGACCCTTGGACTTCAATCGGTTATCATAAAAAACTAAAACTCTCGGTATCTTCACAAAAGAAACACAAAGCGCTGGAGCATGGGGTTTTAAACGGAGCCGATAAGATTATTACCACAAGCAATACGACCAAGTACGAATTCGAAAAGCTAACAAAACAACCTATTTCTGTTATCACGAATGGTTACGATTCTAAGTATGAAGGAGGTGCGGACTTAGACAAAGATTTTACGATATCGCATATCGGATCCCTACTTACGGGCAGAAACCCTAAGAACCTTTGGAAAGTATTATCACAGCTGGCAGCAGAAAATACCGTTTTTAGGAGTGATCTACAGCTTGAATTCATGGGAGTGGTTAGCAAAGACGTTATGGATAGCCTCTATCGTTTTGAACTTGGGCCGTATATTAAGATGAGAGGATACGGCTCACATGCCGAGGCGCAACGCCGGCAACAGCGATCACAGCTTTTGTTGTTGGTGGAGATAGACTCCGAAGAAACTAAAGGTATTATTCCTGGAAAGTTATTCGAATATATGGCTGCGAAACGTCCAATATTGGCGGTTGGACCAAAAAATTGGGAAGCTGGAGAAATTATCTGTGATACCCAAACTGGAAAAGTATTTGATTACACCGTGCATTCCGATTTGAAGAATACCATTCTTGAATGGTATGCAGCTTATAGAAAAGAAAATCTTGTTTCTAAATCAGAAAATATAGAGAAATACAGCCGTAGGGCCCTTACCGAAAAGCTTGCCAAATTACTCTAATGGGAATCGTATTTAAACAATCACTGAACAATTCCATCATCACCTATTTCGGTTTTGGCATAGGTGCGCTCAATACGTTGGTATTGTACCTTAATTTCATGACTCCCCAATATTATGGTTTGATACAAGTGATTTTATCGGCCTCCGCTGTATTGATGCCAATTCTGGCCTTTGGTGTACCGAATACTTTGGTTAAATTCTACAGTAGTTTTAAGAATGACAGAACTAAAGACGGTTTTTTGATTTTGATGTTGTTCCTTCCGTTAGCTTTGATTCTTCCTATTGCAGGAATCACTTTTCTAGCTAATGATGCGATTGGCAGTTTTTTATCCAAGGAGAATCCTGTTGTAAAGGATTATGTGTGGCATATATTCTTGATTGGTATGGCCATGGCCTATTTTGAAATCTTTTACGGCTGGGCCAAGGTGCAGATGAAATCGGTATTTGGCAATTTCATGAAAGAGATATTCTGCAGGGTAGGGCAGACGGTTCTTTTGGTCTTATTATTCTTTGAGCTTATCTCCGTTGAATTTTTCATTCAAGCTTTGACGGGTATTTATCTTCTCCGTACCGTTATCATGAAGCTATATGCCTATCGATTGCGAATGCCCAAATTTGTCTTTGATTTCCCAGAAAATATAAACAATATTGTCGTTTATACAACCTTAATAATCTTAGGCGGTTCGGTGGCTATAGTACTATTGGAAATTGATAAGGTAATGATCAATCAATTTATTAAAATAGAGAACGTGGCCTACTATAGTGTGGCAGGGTTTATTGCAATGACAGTGGCCGTCCCTTCACGGTCGATGCACCAAATCACGTATCCGCTGACAGCTGAACTATTGAATAAAAATGATAAGGTCGGCTTAAAAAATCTGTATCAGCGAAGTTCATTGACCTTGTTCATAGTATCAGGGTTGCTATTTTTGTTGATTTTACTAAATCTGAACGACCTGTATGAAATGCTTCCTGAAGCATATAGAAATGGATTTATTATTTTTGTCTGGCTCGGTCTTGCCAAAATTTACGATGCTATATTGGGAAACAACAATTCTATTCTATACAATTCAGATTACTATAGGGCTGTGTTGGTTATGGGCGTATTGCTGGCTATCTTGACGATACTTTTAAACCTTTGGCTGATTCCAAAATTCGGACTTGACGGAGCAGCTATCGCCAGTTTTTCGTCATTCTTCATTTATAATACAATCAAGTTGTTCTACGTAAAGGTGAAATTCGATATTCTCCCTTTCACTAAAGAAACGATTAAAGTCGCTCTACTTTTGGTGGCTACTGGTCTATTCTTTTATTTTTTGGATTTTTCTTTTCACCCGATTATCAATATTGCTCTTAAAAGTATGCTGATCGTAGTGCTTTATGTAGCAATACTTTATCGCTTTAAGATTTCAGAGGATGTCTTTGGGGTACTTTCAAAGTTTTTAGGAAACAGCAAGTAAACTTCAATTGGAAATTTAGAACTGTACATCAATGGACAATCATTTTTTTGGAGAATAATTAACTTTATAAAAGCAGAGGCGTAATCGAGTTGAAAAGTGACCCCAGTAAATTTTTATAGTAACTTTATTTTAATAGTTTAGGCCATGAGGTACATAGTTAAAGGTAATTTTTGCGCGTCTTTGCTTCTCGATATTGCTGAGCCTGTGAACGAGGCACGAGTTAGAATCTATCAGGTTGAGCCGACAAGTCAGAATGATAGTGAGAACATACATTTCGATAAGGGACTTCGTATATTGACCGAAAAAAAAATTACCAATAAAGAGGGCTACCTTATCGGAAAGGGAAGAACGGATAACGAGGGGAATTATGAAATAGAGCTTTCCAATAGTTACCGCGAGGGTCCCATAGTAATAGATTTGAAATTAGCCACTATTCAGGGCCAAAACGCAATTAGGGATAGATCGTTACAGTTCACGGTTCAAAGGCTGCAACCTGTATGGCGAGTCGAAAATGATGTGTTACACTATTGTTGGAATTATTGTTTTTCGTTTGAGCTTTGGAGCCATCTCCGTACCCTTTTCGATGCTTGGACCATCTGCGGCCATGTTAAATCAGTGCATGAGGACCAAAACCCGATAGTGGGCGTTACCGTTTCCGCTTTTGATTACGATTGGATTAAGGACGATGTGCTCGGCAGCAACATCACCGATGCGAAAGGGTATTTCAGAATTGACTTTGGCAGTACTGATTTTAAAAAGACCTTTCTATCACCCCTTATTAATATAGATACTCCGATTTCTTCGATTACCGGACCTAGTGTTTATTTCAAGGTGACATCAGCCGATGGAGCTCTCTTGTATGAAGAAAAAAGAGCACAAGGTCGAACTGGTGAAAGAAAACATGTTCCGCGTTGTTATTACGTCGACTTACATATCGTAGCGTAAATAGTTTGAAAACTGGGTTGTAAATACCGAATTAGGGTTTGCAAACGAGATAATTGTAGCTAATGGGGAGTCGTTTGTTCTTAGTAAAAAAGATTTTACACTTTTGGAGAACAGCTTAGAGAATTGGTGGAACAAGTATCCAAAATTCCAATTAGTACAATAAGAATTCAAGTTGACTAGGGCATATGAATTTTTTTTTCGAAGAAATATATTCCTAATCGATGTTGAACACTTATCAAAAATTAAATAATCAGAACCAATTCGGCATACGGCCAGTAAATTGGTTGTAAAAGAGGCCTTTCGCCATGATTTCAAAGAAATGGGTATTTTGCGTACTATGCGTGCCTTTTTAGCGTTGGACCAAGAAGACGGTTTTGATTGGTCGAGTTGTGCATCGCCCAATCATGAAAAATTCTTCTTCGATTGCGGAGTACTCCGAAAGTGGTGCAAAATAAGTAGCTAATGAAGCCACTACCGATAAAATAGGTCCAGACTTTTTTAAGAAGTATTCTGTTGAAGAGCTAAACGATTTCTTTATATCTTGACAAAGATTTTCAATCTGTACAAAATATATAGGAAAAGCCAAACTAATACCATGGCTCCCAAAGCGTCGAATACTGTATGCCATTCTTCGGACAGGGGAGTATATAGTCCGCCGAAAAGTTCTGAGGAGGTAAATGAAAAATCAATAAATCGATAGGCAAAATAAATCGTCAGCGAATTGAGGCCTATCACTTTGAAAAAGAAAGTCCATTTGCGAATGCCTTTTACGTCGATAATCCAATAGAATAGGGCCAAAATCAGGAAAGCTAATCCGCTGGTTAGCATTATGAACGAACTACTCCATAATCTTTTGTTTATGGGAAAATGAATATTCCATAACAGTCCAACGGCCACTAAGACAATTCCTATACGAACAAGGGCTACTGTTTTTTTGTTTTCCGTCCAATTATTTCGGAGAATGTCTCCGGCGATACTTCCAAAAACTGTTATGCAAAGCGCTGGTAATTGCGTTAAAAGTCCCAGTTCATCATAAGAACCTTGTAAAAGACGACCTGGTAAAAAAGAACGGTCGAACCACCCCACAAGATTTCCTTCGAAAGATAGGTCTCCAGCGCCATACCCTGGTACAGGTATCAAGAATAAAGCCGCGTAGTATCCTATCAGAATACCTATAATCCAATAAATTCTTTTAACCGTTGAAAAATTTAAGAATAGTAAAGCAGTAATAAAACAGGCGAACCCGATTCGACCCAGAACACTGCCCAATCGTATTTCCGAAGGTTCAAAAAAAGGTATCGGACTGTTTTTATAAAGAAGCCCTAGGCCGATTAAAAGTAACATTCGCACAAATACTTTCTTATATAAGGCCGCCTTCGTAAGACCTATGGAGCTACCTTTCGCTATGGAAAATGACAGTGAGACACCAGCTATAAATAAGAAGAGCGGAAAAATAAAGTCGTAAAAAACGAAACCGTCCCAAGGTACGTGTTCTAGCTGATGAACAATAGCATCTACCCAGGGTATTCCTGTTTTATCTTTTAGCAGTACCAAAAAAGTACCACCGCCCGAAATAAAGAACATATCAAAACCTCGTAATGTATCAAGAGATAGGAGGCGTTTGGTTTTGGTGGTCATCATTTTAATAATATCACTATTTCACTAAAGATAAGGCATTTTTAATTTTATGATACATGCTCAATGAAGGTGTTGATTATGAAGTCTTCCATCTACGGATGAGGCATTTAAGGTTAGGGCCAAAAAAACCCCCGCAGTAGACGAATCTACTACGGGGGTAAACAACTAACCAACCTAAAAACTATCTTAGTACCTTCTAGAACTTCTTGATGATGATGTACTAGCAATGGTGTTTCTACTACTTCTTGACGGCGCTTTGCTAACCGTTTTTCGCGACGAAGAACTTCTGGTAGCCACGCTACTAATACTTCTTGTCGGAGCTTGTCTCACAGACTTATTGGTTGTTCTACTTTTAGGAGCCTTGAACGTTTTCGTACTTTTAGTGACTGTTCTAGTACGTGGTGTTTGAGTTACGGCTCTTTTGACAACCGTATTCCGCTTTGGTGCTCGCACGACAGTTGATCTTTGTGTAACGGTCCTGCCATTAGATGACCTAGTATCACCTCGCTTATTATCACTTTTTCTAATCTGCTTTGTTCTATCGACAGCGGTTCTATTTGCCGCTACTTTTCGATTTGAACGTATTGCACTATTTCTTGTGCCAGTTCGAACTTGCTCGCTTCGTATTGTAGTACTGCGTTTGGCAACGGATTTATTGTTTCTTACTGTGCTATTACCTCGTTTGCTTACGGATCGATTAGTTCGAACAGCATTATTACGTACAACAACTCTTTTGTCATTTCTATAGATTTTTGATCGCTCATGTCGTACTTGATTGTAATGGTGGGTTCTTCCTACTTTAGCGTAAGCCCTTCGGGTGTTATACCGATATGGGTTATAATAGGTATAACGAATTGGGCTATAGTACCTTCTGTAAGGGCTGTTGAAAACTAAACAGAAACCTAAAGAGGGTCTGGCAAAATAGCCATGAAAAGGCCTGTACACGTAATGTCTGTTGTATACATTGATATAACCTGTGTGGTAATCGTAAAGTCCTCTTCGATTATAGTACACATTCATTCCCCCTAACCGACGTACTCTACCGTTGTTGTAAGTGATGTTAACATCACCCACCTGGGTAACGCGACCATAATAATCGTAAAATATCGGTGCGGTCTCTACTTGAATCACGGCACCATAATCGTCGTATTGGGCATATGGGCTATAATCAAATCCGGAGTTGAAAGTCGCTCCATTTCTGTGACCGCTAATACGGTTGTCGATATAAAAATCGAACTCACCATCGGGATATACCGAAAACGTAATGCCATTCTCGACAAAAATGAAAGAGTCGTTGTATCGATAAGCATTGCGTTCTGCAACCTTATCATCTATTGTACCTGTGGCCGTGACACCCGAGATGCCTAAAATGAGGGCCGAAAAAAAGAGTACTAAGTTTCTCATGATATAAGGTTTTAATTCTAAGTATAATTATTTACACTCGCTTATAATATACCAAACAGCGTGCCAGAAATTATAAATACTATTTAATTAGTTGATTTACAGGTAATTATAAAAATTTTGTTTTTTAAGGTAATCAGGAAAGTAGGTTATGAGGTTGTATGTACAAGAGTTGAAAAGAAGAATTTTTGGTATTTTCTTGATGAAAGGCTAAGTATAAAAATCAATCCTTTGGATAGCATATAGTTACATGGCGTATTGACTCGAAATGTAAGAACTAATTCAAATGAATTTCCATGATGCACATGGAGTTTTAATTTTAAGGTCCAGTCACCACTAAACGCCGAACTCTGTTTCTATAGCTTCTCCTTCAAATATTTCGCCGTAAACGAAGATTTACTTTTAACAATTTCTTCAGGAGTACCCGTTGCGAGAAGATTACCGCCGTTTTCGCCGCCTTCGGGACCAAGATCGATAAGGTAGTCGGCGCACTTGATGAGTTCGATATTGTGTTCGATGACAATAACGGAATGGCCACGTGTAATAAGTGCATCAAAAGATTTCAACAATTTTTTGATATCGTGAAAGTGGAGTCCGGTTGTGGGTTCATCAAAAATAAATAGAGCCTTATCTTTTGCGGTTCCCTTTACAAGAAAAGAAGCCAATTTAATACGCTGAGCCTCACCACCCGATAGGGTAGAGGACGATTGCCCTAAAGTGACATAACCTAGACCGACATCTTGTAACGGTTTCAGTTTGGTAACGATTTTAGTCTGTTTGTTTCTTTCAAAGAAGGCAATGGCATCGTCGATAGTCATATTGAGCACATCGTCGATATTGGCATCTTCAAACTTAACTTCCAGGACTTCTTTTTTAAAACGTTTGCCGCCGCAGGTATCACATTCCAAATGCACATCGGCCATAAACTGCATTTCTACCGTAATCTGGCCTTCTCCTTTGCATTTCTCACATCGACCACCATCTACATTAAAAGAAAAATGTTTGGCCTGATACGCGCGTATTTTGCTCAGTTTCTGGGAGGCATAGAGATTACGGATGTCATCGTATGCCTTTATATACGTGACGGGATTGGAGCGTGAAGATCGCCCGATAGGGTTTTGGTCAACAAATTCTACATGTTTAATGGACTGATAGTTCCCCTCTACTTTGGTAAACTGTCCGGCTTTTTGACCGTAACCCCCAACTTCTTTTAATATGATCGGGTATAACAATTTTTTAACCAAAGTGCTTTTGCCGCTACCGGAAACTCCTGTTACAACGGTTAGCATGTTCAAAGGAAAAGATACATCGATGTTTTTAAGATTATTTTCCCTTGCGCCTTTTATAGTAATAAAGTTTTTTGATGTCCGTCGTTCTTTTGGTACGGTAATTTCTATAGAACCGTTAAGATATTTCGCAGTCAGTGAATTCGATTTTAAGATTTCACTTAAAGGTCCGTAGGCAACTACTTCACCACCATGGGTGCCCGCTTCGGGCCCGATATCGATAACTTCATCGGCCGCTTTCATAATATCTTCATCGTGTTCGACTACAATAACGGTATTGCCCAAATCCCGAAGTGATTTTAAGACGTCTATCAGATTTTCTGTGTCTTTTGGATGAAGGCCAATACTCGGTTCATCAAGAATATACATACTTCCTACCAAGCTACTACCTAAAGATGTCGCCAAATTAATACGTTGGCTTTCTCCCCCAGAAAGTGTATTCGATTTTCGGTTAAGAGAGAGGTAACTCAATCCTACTTTATTTAAAAAGCCTAATCTTGTATTGATTTCTTTTAGTAGACGAGAAGCGATTTGCTCATCATATTTATCAAGGGAGAGTCCCTCGAAAAAAGTCAATAATCTTTTGACGGGCAATTCTACAAGATCTGAAATGTTCGTTCCATCCACCTTTATGTAATCAGTTTCCTTACGAAGGCGTTTTCCTTTACACAGGTTGCATTTCGTTTTTCCACGATACCGAGATAGCATCACACGGTTCTGTATCTTATAACTTTTCTCCTCTAACATTCCGAAGAACTTGTGTAAACCTATAAAATGGTCGTTTCCGTTCCAAACCAGTTGTTTTTGTTCATCCGAAAGTTCAAACCAAGGTTTATGTATCGGAAAATCGAACGTATAGGCCGAATTCACCAGCTGGTCTCGGTACCAGCCCATACTTTCTCCCCGCCAAGCGAAAACAGCATTCTCATATACCGATAATGCGGTGTTCGGTACTACTAGGTCTTCGTCGATACCGATAACGTCTCCGTACCCTTCACATTTAGGGCACGCCCCGTACGGATTGTTAAAACTGAACAAGTGTACATTGGGTTCTAGAAAAGACATACCGTCTAATTCGAACTTATTACTGAAAAATGCCTTTTTTTCAGCAGTTAGTTCTTCAATAGTACATTCTCCTTTTCCTTCAAAAAACGCGGTATCTATTGCATTGGCAAGTCTGTTGTAGAAATCATCATCATCTTTGACGATGATTCTATCTACGACCAAATGAAATTCCCGATCGATATCCTTCGGTGCGCTATCTATTCGTAAAACCTCCCCTTTGTATTTGATACGGGCATACCCTTGTTTGGAAAGCAGTTGTAAAGATTTTAGGGTATCTCGTTTTTCTTCGATTTTTATGGGTGCTAGCAACAATAACTTTGTTCCTACCCCATAATTTTTTACATGATTGATTACATCGGAGACTGTATCTTTTTTGACCTGCGCACCAGAAATTGGCGAAAATGTTTTTCCAATACGTGCGTAAAGTAACTTTAGGTAATCGTAGATTTCGGTCGTGGTACCTACAGTAGAACGGGGGTTGGTGGAGTTCACCTTTTGTTCGATGGCGATGGCCGGAGCTATTCCTTTTATATAATCTACTTTGGGTTTGTCCAACTTCCCCAAAAACTGTCGGGCGTATGAAGAAAGGCTTTCGACATAACGACGTTGACCTTCGGCATATAGAGTATCAAAAGCCAAACTCGACTTTCCGGAACCCGAGAGCCCAGTAATGACCACTAATTTATTACGAGGGATTACGACATCAATATTTTTTAGATTATGCAGTTTTGCACCCTTAATAATAATGTTTTCTTTAGGATTTACATCCAATACTGTTGACATGCGCGTATTTAAGATAACAAAGATACAATATGCCCAATGTAATAGCTAGAATTGTATGGTCTGCATCAAAAATTGTATATATGGCAATAGATTGTTTCTCATGTCAGTTAATTTTTTTCTATATTTGAACCTAATGAAATTCTAATACGCCTATAGCAGAAAATTACTTTTTTAAAATTTAGAACACTAATTCGAAAGACCTTTTCCACTGAAAGGGCTCCTAGTTTTAACCAAAAAAGTAATTGTTATGGAGGTACAGACCGAAGATTCCCTATTCATTAAAAGATATATTTCCGGTGACGAAAAAGCACTGGAAGGCCTTATCAATAAACATAATCAACGTTTAAGCAGTTTTATCTACTCTAAGGTCAACAGCCGTGACATCACAGAAGACATTTTTCAAGATACCTTCATAAAGGTCATCAAAACCCTTAGAAAAGGCACCTATAACGAGGAGGGCAAATTTTTGCCATGGATTATGCGCATCGCTCATAACCTTATTATAGACCATTTTCGGAAGAGCAGTAGAATGCCGATGTTCGAAGGGACAGACAGTTTTGATATCTTTTCTTTAATCGGCGACGACAAGCTCAATGCAGAGCGACAGCTAATAAAAGATCAAATCGATTCTGATTTGGGGGTATTGATCGAAGAATTGCCAAGAGATCAAAGAGAAGTTCTCGTGATGCGCATATATAAGGATATGAGTTTTAAGGAAATTTCAGAAAATACAGGTGTCAGTATCAATACCGCTCTAGGAAGGATGCGCTATGCATTGATCAACCTTCGCAAAATCATTGAACAGAACAATATTGTTTTAACGAATTAATAGGCGATAGGTCGAACGCATTCATTATATTTATAATAGTGGCGTTATTAAGCCGTAACAATACTGAAATAGATATGGAAAAAATTTACTCTGAAAACCAAAATAAGCATAAACTGACAAAGGCAAACCCTTTAACCGTACGATTTTTATTAGACTATTCGAAGTCGCTGAAAATAACAGAGACCAATGGCCTGCAATTTGAATCGAATTTGAACTAAAAAAATATCTTTTTATGGAAAATCCCCTGCGATTGTATCGCAGGGGATTTTTTATGGGCAAAAGTTACGGTCAAGTTTATTTTGAGTATTACAGAATATAATCCCATTTTGAAGCCATAATCTTTCATTGGCCCATTGTATTGGCCCAAAGTCCATTTAGTAGGTACAAGATTATGGAATGGCAACGCACTTGATTGTATTTTATTTTACTGAAAATGGAAAAAGTAGGGTTTCACATCAAAATATGGGGGTTTGACAACAATGTTTTTTCCACTCGACCCAATATCTATAGTTTTATATCATAATTAAAAGCAAGCTATCCTTTTTTAAAGGATCAAAAAAACTCGAATATAATAACTAATAACCTTCAGAGCTTTCTTCAAGAGAGTCTCAAATCTTAAACAAAAAAAACCTACACGCATGAGCCTACAAATTGAAGATTCAATACTAGTAAGAGATTACATCTCTGGAGACGAAAAATCACTCGAGATTCTTATCAATCGCCACAATCAGAGAATAACCAGTTTCATCTACTCTAAGGTTTTAGACCGTGATATTACAGAAGATATTTTTCAAGATACCTTTATAAAGGTCATACGTACTCTAAAAAAGGGTTCTTACAGTGAAGAAGGTAAATTTTTACCATGGGTCATGCGAATTGCACACAATTTAATCATTGACCATTTTCGAAAGAATAAAAGAATGCCTATGTTCGAAGGCAATGACGATTTCAATATTTTCTCGGTAATCGGTGATGATAAACTGAATGCTGAAAAACAAATTATTAAAGACCAAATCACTTCAGATTTGAAGCATCTTGTCGAAGAATTGCCAGACGACCAGAAAGAAGTATTGGTAATGCGCATCTATAAGGATATGAGTTTCAAAGAAATATCTGAAAATACAGGGGTTAGTATCAATACAGCTCTCGGTAGAATGCGTTATGCCCTTATCAATCTTCGCAAAATAATCGATAAGCACAATATCGTTTTGACAAATTAATGGGGTAGTAAAATAAACTAACAATATTTCATAAGTAGTTGCGTTATCTTTGTATAACTATACTACTAATATGGAAAAAATCTACTCTGAAAACCTTGAAAAAGGTAAAATCGTAAAAGCGAGACCTGAGACAATCAATTTTTTGTTAAGTTTCTCGAAACAATTTCACGTCGTCGAATATTATAAGTTCCGATTTGAAAATAGTTTAAACTAGAAACAAAAAGGCCCCTTATTAATGGGGCTTTTTTGTTTTATAATACGCATCCAATACTTTTTTTCTGCCAATAGTTTTAGTGATTATATCCTTTTCTAGGTTCCAGCCTCTAGCTGGAGAATACTCTCGGCCATACCAAATAATCTGAAGATGTAGGTCGTTCCATAGATTCTTTGGAAACAGGCGTTTAGCGTCTTTTTCAGTCCGGACTACGTTTTTTCCGTTTGAAAACCCCCACCGGTACAACAATCTGTGAATATGCGTATCTACCGGAAAAGCGGGAATACCAAATGCTTGAGATACCACTACGCTTGCAGTTTTGTGGCCTACTGCCGGCAATTCCTCCAATAATTCCATTTCTTTAGGAACTTTTCCGTCATATTTGTCGATCAGAATTTTTGACAGGCCATATATACCTTTCGATTTCATCGGTGATAAGCCCACAGGTTTGATAATCTCTCGAATTTCTTCAACGGATAGTTTCACCATATCGTAAGGATTATTGGCCTTCGCAAACAATATAGGTGTGATTTTATTAACCCTTACATCAGTACACTGAGCAGACATAAGTACAGCAATCAATAGCGTATACGGATCGTGATGTTCGAGAGGGATAGGGATTTCATGATATATTTCTTGGAGTGTTCGTATCGTAAATTCGACCTTTTCAGCTTTCGTCATTTTTGTTTAGTTTCGTGGGAAATAAAAATTTCGAATACGAATTTAATTTAAAATTAGCTATGAATAAATTGAAAGTAGGGGATAAAGTTCCCGATTTTTTGTCTAAAGATCAAGATGGAACTATTATTAAGTTATCCGATTACAAAGGGCAAAAATTGATTATTTTTTTCTACCCTAGGGCCAATACCCCGGGCTGTACGGCCGAGGCGTGTAATTTGAGGGATAATTACTCAACGCTAAAGACTGAAGGATACGAATTGTTAGGCGTAAGTGAAGATTCAAGTAAAAAACAGTCGAACTTTAAGAATAAATACGACCTACCATTTCCGCTATTGGCAGACGAAGACCACACCGTAATTAATACTTTTGGTGTTTGGGGTCCTAAAAAATTTATGGGGCGAGAGTTCGATGGCTTAATCAGGACAACATTTGTGATAGACGAGCAAGGTATAGTAGAACGTGTTATCGATAAAGTTAAAACTAAAGACCACGCTGCCCAATTATTGGGCTAAACTGCTGTAAAATAGACAATAACAAGTAAAAAATCTCGAATCACTTCGAGATTTTTTACTTGTTATTGTCTATTTTGGTTACATCTTTTCCTTCTCATTTTTGATTAATTTTCGGGTGAAAAGGTTTTTTTCCTTTATAATATCGGCAATGCCCTTGGGCAACATTTCTTCCCAACCTTCTTCGCCATTGATGATTTTCTTAAGAACGTCTCTAGAAAAAATATGCATAATTTCTGGGTCATAGTCGATGATGTCCATTACTTTTCCGTTATACTTGAAGAATTTGTAAAGTTCTTTCATTCTCGGGTGCACTTTGACATTGTTGCTTGTCATAATCTGTCCGGTTTCGGGATTTTTCATCGGGTACAAGTAGACCTGAAGTTCTTTAAAGAATAATTTTCCGAAAGCTTCCAAAATACCGCCACTTAGATGCCTATAGTATTTTTCATCAAAAATATCCACTAGATTATTGACCCCCATGGTCAAACCTATTTTGGCCTTGGTGTAGTTATTGAAATATTCTACAAGTTTAAAATATTCCTGAAATTTAGAGATCATTACGGCATGGCCTTGTGCACAGAGTAGCTCGGCACGGTCCATAAAGTCTTGTTCATCTATTTCGCCAGAGGCTCTTAGGTTTGAAAGCGTTATTTCGAA
This sequence comes from uncultured Flavobacteriaceae bacterium, assembly GCA_964600075.1. Lineage (GTDB taxonomy): Bacteria > Bacteroidota > Bacteroidia > Flavobacteriales > Flavobacteriaceae > CAZRIE01. The sequence goes on along the minus strand of CAZRIE010000040.1, from coordinate 9,238 downwards.
GATGACTATGGTGCTATCTTGATCAACAGCAGGATCTCGTATGAATATTTCATAAGATTTGTTCAACATATCCATATTAACCTTGGTCACAGGTCTGAAGCTACCTCTAAGTGCCAAAATATTCTTCTTATAAAGTATTGTCGCCGGTAACAAATTGTTTCCATCTGGTCCGAACATAACAGCATCGGTCATATCGTTACGGATCAATTGAAGGCTCATTAAACGATTGTCAACATCCTTAAAATTGGGACCTGAAAAGTTGATCATGTCGATTTCCACCGTGTCCGTGTCAATGTGGTCATATAGGTATTTCAAAATTTTTCTTGGTTTATGGTACTTGTAAAAAGCACCATAAATAAGATTGACCCCCAAAATACCCAAGGTTTCTTGTTGCAAACGTGCCTCGTTCTGTTTGAACCGTATGTGAAGAATAATCTCGTCGAACTCTTTTTGACTAGGATCTAACTGAAAACGGATACCTACCCACCCGTGGCCTTTGTATCGTTTTGAAAAATCGATGGTAGCCACTGTATTTGCATAGGAAAAGAACAAGCGTTCAGGATGCTTTTCTCTACTGATACGTTCTTCCATCAAACGCTCCTCATGCGAGAGCATTTTATTCAGACGCGACTGTGTAACGTAGCGTCCATCTTTTTCAATACCATAAATAGCGTCGCTGAAATCTTTATCGTATGCACTCATTGCCTTGGCAATTGTTCCCGAGGCCCCGCCGGACCTGAAAAAGTGCCTGGCAGTTTCTTGACCCGCCCCTATTTCGGAAAAAGTACCATAGATATCCGGATTTAAATTTATTCTCAAGGTTTTGGCCTTGATTGAAGGAATGTTTTCAAATGCAGATTTCCTTTTTAGAACTGAAGCCATTTTGCGGATTTTGAGATAAACAAAGTTAACAAGTTCGGGTAATCTATTAAATTATTTAGTTATAAATTTGAGAATACATGAACGAGGCGTTAAAAGTAACATTTTTAGGCACAGGTACGTCACAGGGCATTCCGGTAATCGGTAGCAAACACCCTGTCTGCCTGAGTACTGATTTAAAAGATAAAAGACTGCGCGTATCTGTTTTGGTCTCATGGAAAAACTATAACTACGTTGTCGATTGTGGCCCTGATTTCCGACAGCAAATGCTGACCCACAACGTTTCAAGATTGGATGGTATACTCTTTACCCATGAGCACTCCGATCATACTGCAGGCATAGACGATATACGTCCCTTTTTTTTTCGTCAAGGCGACATACCCATATATGCTCACCAACGGGTAGCGGATTCGTTGCGGCACCGTTTCGACTATATTTTTAAAGATGCGAATAGATATCCTGGTGCCCCGGCGGTAGCGGTAAATATTATTGAGAAAGATTGTCCGTTTGAAATAGGGGATACGATGGTCGTTCCAATTGAAGCGAGTCATAACCGTGTACAAGTTTTTGGGTTTCGTTTCGGAAATTTTACATATTTGACCGATGTCAAGACCATGAGTGAAAGTGAAATGAATAAAATTAGAGGCACGAAAATTCTTGTTGTAAATGCCTTGCGTGAAGAGCCGCACCATTCGCATTTCAATCTTCAGGAAGCCCTAGAATTCATTGAAGAGATTAAGCCTGAAACTGCTTATCTCACACATATTAGCCACCTTTTGGGATTTCACCAAGAAGTTGAAAAAAAATTACCTAAAGGGGTACATTTGGCCTATGATAATTTAGTTGTTGAAGTATAAAAAATTAGAGATAAGTTGTGTATGAAAAGTAAAATCTTTCTTTATCTGTTCATTTTCGTAGCCCTAATCTGCTTGTATCTGTTCGTTAGTAATGGAAAGATGGTAGAGGCCAAAGAAAATAGGATTTTAAAATTGGAAGCAGAGGTAGAACAATTGCAAGATTCGGTGAAGAATACGCAGTTAAGGGTACTGGAAATGCAATATTTTTCTTTAGAAAATAATGACGACGCCTTGGTCTACTATGACCATTTGGAGTTAAAAGACCCATCTCGATATATAGCTGACAAACTTCTTGAAACCAACGAAAGCAAAGGTGATAACCCTTTGATACCTTATGAAGGTATGGAAAGCGATTTTAAAATCAATAAGATCAAAGTGCTCAACCACAAATGGATCTTGACCGATTTTTCAGATGGCAAATTTTGGGGAGAGCTACTCTTAAAATATGAATTGAATGATGATCTTGGGGTAGATTTTACTTTGATTGATCATCTGCTCTATACGAGAAGTCAGTAATCAAAACTTGTCCTCTAACCATTTTTTAAAATTATAAAAGTTTTGGGGCGAGACTCCATGGCCAACAGGAAATTCCTCATAAACCTGTGCAATACCTAATTTTTCGAGAAAGCTTGGGGCTCTTTGCGCCCATTCAGGTGGAATAACTTGATCTACTTGACCGTGTGAGGCATAGATTTTTAGAGATTTATGGTCTTTGTCCAAGAAATCTTTTATCAAGATGCCTTCATTGATATAACCGCTTAGAGCAACTACATTCTTTATTTTTTCAGGATAAGATAACGCTACCGCGTAACTCAGTATAGTACCTTGGCTAAAGCCTAATAGCGTTATCCGAGTATCATCTAGACCATAGGTTTGGCAGGCTTCGTCTATAAAAGTGATAATTTTTTCGCGAGATGCAATGGCCTGTTCGTCATCGCTCCACTTACCCTGTTGCGCATCAAAATTTATGGCGTACCAGGCATGGCCAAAAGGTTCCATGGGGTAGGGCGCACGAACCGAAATCACGCAAAGTTCTGCCTGTAGTTCTGGTGCAAAAGAAAACAGATCGTCTTCATTGCTACCGTAGCCATGAAACATAAATAATACTGGTGGCTTCCCTTCTTTTAAAGATGAAGGTCGAATAATGTGCTCTAAGGATAGTGGGGCAGTAGTCATTGGATAAATGTTAACCATTTTTGAAAAAGATTGCCCACAATCGGAACGGACTGTTTTTTCTCTTGAAGTGCTCCAATAAATCCGTATCCCCATAAAACGATATAGGAGATGTATAGGCCATACCAGGCATAGGCATTAAACCATTGACTTAAAAATAATGCAAACCCCAGAAAGAAAAGGTGAAGACCAAACGCTTGCCGAATATGAAACCTGGCAAACTCGTTTTTTGGCTCCAAGTTCATACTTATGGCTATCAAAGCTCCTACTATGGTAAAGTATGCAATTATTGCTGTGGTCTTTCCTTCTTTTACTGTATTCATACTACTAAAGTTAGTGCAACTGAGGATTATTGACAAAAAAGAGACCACGTTTTGAGTCCTCTTTTAGGCAACGTCCGGTTTTATTATTCTCCTACTGTTCCGATTACCGGCAAGGGGCTAGTTTTACCGTTTACTGCATTTACGATACCCAGAATCACAAGCACTAGAATACATAGACTGATAATACTTGTTATCATACTTAAACCACTGGGTAAGAGCCATGCTAAAACAGAATTTGCGATAGACAGAACGACAATCCGAACTGACTGTCCAATATGGAACTGCGTAAATGCGTTTTGTTTGCTGTTATTCATAATATAAGCGATTAATAGGCCTATAAATGTAATGTAACTAATAATTGCTGCAGTTTTTCCTTCGGATACTGTGGTCTGGTCCATAATTTTAGTTTTAAAGGTTAAATAATTAGGTTAACAATTGATTATAATACGATTTGCCCGTTGTTTATAGTGCCATAAACCATTCCTTTTAGTTCGGCTTTCAAAAACATACTGTTCTTTGAGGTTGAAACAATATTTGCCTCAGAGAAGACAGAAATGCTATCGGGATCAAAGAGCGTTAAACAAGCAATCTCCCCTTCTTTTACTATGGGAGATTTTAGCCCATATCGTTCTCTGCCCTTACTAAGTAAATTAACAGCGGTTTCCGTATCGAAAAGTCGATTCAATATGCCAAAGGCACTTTCTAGACCTATGGTTCCGTAAGCTGCGTTATCAAATTCTACACGTTTTTCTTCTATGTTCATAGGTATGTGGTCGCTGGTGACAAAATCTATGGTGCCATCTTTCAATCCTTTTATCAAAGCCTTGGCATCTTTTGAAGTTCGTAGCGGAGGCATAACCTTAAAAGAGGCATCGAATTCTTCTAGAACCGTATCGATACTGGTCAAGTTGTGTATGGCAACGCTACAGCTCACGTTTAAACCCTTTTTCTTGGCATCTGAAATGAGTTTGACCGAATTGGCGGTTGAAATTGTTGGAACGTGCAATTTACCACCGGTATATGCCAAAATAAAGAGGTCTCTAGAAATCTGCAATTCTTCTGCGATAGCAGGAATACCTTTCAACCCTAATCTCGTAGAAACCTGGCCCTCGTTAACAATACCCTTACCGGCAATCTTGGTATCCAAAGGAAAGGAATAAACCAATCCATCAAAATTCTGCACATATTGCAGGGCTATTTTCAAGAGGTTTGAATTTTCTAAAGGATGCTTAAAATCGTAGAAACCGACCGCCCCTGCATTTCTCATGTCAAACAATTCAGCGAGATCATTACCTTCGCCCCTCATGCTTAAAGCACCTAATGGATGCAAATTAGTTGAATTATGTCTGCTGGCATTTATGAGAAAAATAATATCGGAACTACTGTCTGGTACCGGATAGGTGTTTGGGTTCAGAACGATATCTGTGAATCCGCTTTTGGCGGCGGTCTGTAATCCATTCGCGATAGTCTCGCGCTCCTCGAAACCTGGTTCACCAAAGCAGACACTACTATCGAACCAACCTACAGAAACATGAAGGTTTTCTAGTTCAACTGTTTTGTTCTTGGAATCTGGAAGTATGTTCGAAGCTATTTTGGAAATAGTTCCGTTTTTGATAAGAATATCACGGGTTTTTAAATGAATTTCTTTTCGGGTCTGATCGAGTATTTTGGCCGATTTTAAGAGAATGTTCATTTAAGGTATTTTTGAATAAGAATTTCAACCAACAAAAACAGTATCGCTAAAATAACAAACCATTTCCAAAGCTCGGTCACTGTATTGTCTTTTTCCATCTTTTCGAATAAGGAGACAATCGATGTTGCTCGGGAGGTTGCATTTAGTTGCCCTACATTCAAATAGTTAAGTTCACTTTCGCTTCGGGTATAATTAAAACTGATGCTACTAATCGATTTTTCATTCTCTTTTATAGTATAGATTCCATCGGTGAGCAAATTTTCATCAAAAGTCAATGACACCCTATTTGCCAGTGACTGTTGCCGCGGAATAAGTTCATATTCTCCTTTTGATACTTTAAGAATATTGTCTTTTGACAAGGTAACGGGAACATCGATTGTAACCGAATTTCGTAATATACTGTACAGAGGGGGTAGTTTTAGGCTACTGCTTCCCAAGTTATAGAAGGTCGGTACGATTAATGGAGAATTCCGAAAGTTCGAATTTTCGGAAGATAGTGATGCGGTAAACAAAAATAGCTCCTTGGCACCAATTAAAAATGGACCTTTGTCTTGAAATGAAAGTACTGTAGGTGCCGCCGTTTTTATCCTAAAATACTGCAAGACCTTGGGGTATTGAAAATTTGTTACCTTCTTTTTGAAAACATTTCGATACAGCGGATGTGAAAACGAAATACTAGTAATATTACGTTCTCCATTCATGCTTTGTATAAAGGAAGTCGAAAAATAACTGGAAACCAATAGGTTGTAGGAGTCGAAATCCATATCTGTTGCAGGTACAATGACCAAATGGCCTCCTTTTTCGGTAAAAGCATTTAAACTGCCCGAAAGCGAACTAGGGATGTGCTCTAGGCCGTTGAGAATAATCAAATTTTGAGAGCTCAAGTCTCCGTAGTTCAAGTTTTTTAGAGCGGAAGTTGAAAAAACAAATTCATCTTCTGAATATATGCGTTTAAGGAAACTGTTATCTAAGGGACCAATGGCCAGTACTTTTATTTTTTCCTTCTCATCAATATTGAAATACATTTGATTATCATAGTTAAGCCCGGTATCTTCAATCTCAACTTTACCTCTAAAGACTTCATTTTTTGGCAGCGTAAAACTCACTTCTGCTTTTTTACCTCCATTGAACGCTGCCGATGTCTTGGTACTAAGTTTATCACCGTTAAAGAGTGATACCGTTATGTTCTCAATGTTAACATTACTTGACAATAACACTGTAAGGTTATTATTATCATTACTTTCAGAGCTCAAATATACAGAGTCGATGGCCACATTTTTTGTGGCATCACTTAACAATTGTACAAGATGTGTGCGTATATGGCTCGTAGTATCGGTTTTTGAATCGCTTATGGTTTGTTGAAAATCAGAGATTACAATCAGGTTTTTATCGGTCGTATGCCCTCCGGAAAAAAGCGTTTTACCTTTGAGATAGATTTCATTTAATTTCAATTGTTTTTTGGTATGGGAAAGTGCCAATAGCTCGTTTTGTACCTCTTCCAAAACCACATTTTTAAATGTTCTGGTATTCGTGAACAATGAAAATCGCTGCGTTCTTGGAACGGATTTAATTAACTGCTGTATAGCACCTTCAAGCAAAGTGGCTCCATCTTCTTTCAACTGCATACTGAAAGAATCATCAAGATAAATAACCGTTTCTTTCTTTGTCAGAGCAGATGTATTGGCGAAGAATGGCTGCGCAAAAGCAAGAACAAGAGCGGCGAGAAGAGATAATCGCGCAAGTAATAATAGCCATTTTTTGAGTGTATTGCTGCGACGCGATTCGGCAACGACTTTCTTTAAAAACTTTACGTTCGTAAACGGAGTCTTTTTAAACCGACGTAATTGAAAAAGATGGATTAAAATGGGAATCAGGAGAAGAAATAAGGCCCAAAGGAGTTCTGGATATTTAAACTGCATTTCCTTAATTAAGTTTACAAAGGTATGTAAAAGTACTTATTACTTCGTATAAAGTATGAAGTACAATTGCAAAAAATGGTCATTAATACTGGGTGCTTTTTGCCTAACTACCATTATGTCAACAGAAAAAGAAGTAATCGGAGATGTGCTTTTGGCCCAATTTTGCGAAGTGATTTCTTATTGTGGCCTGCGCTTCTTCATTTGCGACGGTAACAATACTTTGTGGGTTTATTAATTCTTCCAATTTGGAATAGTGCAGCATTTGTATTCCATAGATTTCTTTCCCTATTTTCTTTGGGTTATCACAGAGCCAATGAAAATCGATACTTCGTTTTTGAAGGCCTTTTGCAATTTCCTTGCCCTTATTGCCTGCTCCCCATATGGTCAAGGGTCGAGTCGGGTTATATTCCGACCTTAAAAAATAGTGGAGTTTAATTTCAAGAAAATAGTTTTGGGCATAGTGCTCGCTGGTTCGTGAGGTGCGTGTATCATAATCTCGCCAACAATGTAGAACCTCATTGCAAGGAATACATTTCAGCCCCTTTTCATAAAACCTAAAGGTCAAATCGTAATCTTCGGGATAGCGGTTGGACTCAAATGCCCCACATTCGTCCAAATCTTTGCGATATGCCATCCAACAGGGAGAGGGAATAACACATTCTTTATATATTTCTGAATAGTTATCTCCCGCCGCGGTAAGCTTGTTTAGCCACTTTTCATAACGCTTGTAGCCGTTACTGATGCCTCGTTCTGAAAAATACTTGACCTGACCCACCGCCAGATGCCCTTTGCCAAGATTCAAAAGTGAATCGACCATGACCTGTAATTTGTTCGGCGTCATGATGTCATCAGAGTCCATGCGGGTAATTAGATCGCCTCTACTTTTGGTATAGGCGGTACGCAGTCCCTCAATAATACCTTTACCTTGATTATTATAAACTTGAAAACGGGCATCTTTTGAAAGCCACTTTTTCGCAATGTCTAGGCTATGGTCTGAAGAATGGTCATTGATAGCCAAAACCTCCCATTGGGTATATGATTGGTCTAGTATTGACTTCAGGCATTCGGCGAAGTATGCCTCAGAATTCTTGAAGGGAATAAGAATACTGACTAAAGGGTTGTGCATACTTATAAGATAAGGAGTTTTAAAATATAATCGCTATTTAGTAATAGAAGATTGTACAATACAGTTAAAGTAAGATTTAACTTTTAGTATTTCAACTTTCAACACCCCGATAAGGATTTTGCCTCCAATTTTCGGACAAATTTACCGGAAATTGTTCAAAAACAATTGGCCGCTAGTTTGGAACTTTGCCCTAGTATAACGACATTGTATTTTATTCTAATTTTTTAAAAACTTCAGAGATGAAACGCAGCATGGTTATTTTTGTAGTACTTATTATGACATTGTGCAGTTATGCCAATAAGATAGCTCAACCTTTGCCGTCTACGGTCTTTGATGGCATGTGGGGCCTTGAAATTAAGAGTGGAGGAGTTGGTTGGTTGAACGTACATGGCGACCAAGGTTTTTTAGATGCCGAACTACTCTGGATAGGTGGCAGTGTACTTCCCGTAGCCAACATATACTTGGCCGATGAGAATACCTTAATAGTTACTCGTACCTCTCAGGTAGAAAAAAGCGAAAATCGTACCCATACGGTAACCACGACCCTACGCATTAAAAAGTTAGGCGATGAATTACAAGGTACGATGACAACTCCTAAGCGGAACGGAACGGGCGAGACGGTTAAGGCATTTACGGGTAAAAGAATGCCCCCCATGCCTGAAACACCTGACTTATCGAAAGTAACCTTCGGAAAGTCTATTGCCTTGTTTAATGGAAAAGATTTGACGGGTTGGAAAATGGTTGATCCTAAATCAAAAAATGGGTTCAAACTAATTAATGGTGATTTAGTTAATGACCCAGTTCAACCAAAGAAAGGTGAACATATTTCCTATGGTAATCTTCGCACAGAACAAGAGTTTAAAGATTTTAATCTAAAATTAGAAGTGAATGTGCCTAAAGGCAACAATAGTGGTGTCTATCTGAGGGGTCTTTACGAAATACAGGTGGTCGATTCGTATAATAAGCCATTGGATTCCCACAACATGGGAGCCCTTTATAGTCGTATTACACCTAGCGAGGCAGCAGAAAAACCGGCAGGGGAATGGCAATCACTTGACATTACCTTGGTCGACCGTCATGTGACCGTGGTTTTCAATGGTAAAAAAATTATTGACAATAAACCGGTATACGGTCCTACCGGAGGGGCGATTAGTGCCGATGTGTTGGCAGCTGGGCCAATTTATCTACAAGGTGACCACGGCAATGTCTCCTACAGAAATATTGTATTGACCCCGGTCAAAGAGTAGAAGGGGGCTAGCCTTTACTCA
>CAZRIE010000039.1:28360-33938 GCA_964600075.1 uncultured Flavobacteriaceae bacterium | reverse complement strand
CTTGCGGCACTAGATCCTAAGTCTAGCGTGTCTACCAATTCCACCACGCCTGCATATCCCGTTCAAATCGGGATGCAAATATAAAGCAAAAAATCAATTCCCTAAATTTTACCAACTTTAAAAACGTTCTTTTTTTGTATTTTTAAAATCTTCTCAAAATTTGCACTATGCTAAACATACAAGAATACATTTCCAATAACAAAGACCGATTTTTATCCGAACTTATCGAACTGCTTAAAATTCCATCGATAAGTGCCGATTCCGCTTTCTCGCAAGACGTAATCGATACGGCACAAGCTGTTAAGGTAGCACTACAAGAAGCTGGTTGTGACTCGGTCGAAATCTGTGAAACAGATGGTTATCCCATCATATACGGAGAGAAAATCATCGATCCTACCCTACCCACAATACTGGTCTATGGGCATTATGATGTGCAACCTCCAGATCCCATAGAATTGTGGCATTCCCCTCCTTTCGAGCCCGTAATCAAGGCAACACCACTGCACCCTGAGGGTGCTATTTTCGCCAGAGGCTCATGCGACGATAAAGGTCAGATGTACATGCATGTAAAGGCCTTGGAATTGATGGTGAACACAAATCGACTACCATGCAACGTAAAGTTTATGATCGAGGGCGAAGAGGAAGTAGGCAGTAACAATCTCGCGATTTTTGTTGCCGAAAACAGAGAAAAACTCGCTAATGATATTATTCTGATTTCCGATACGAGTATGATTGCCAACGACGTACCTTCCATAACAACAGGGCTTCGAGGCCTTAGTTATGTGGAAGTCCAAGTTACCGGCCCCAACCGAGATTTACATTCCGGGCTCTATGGGGGTGCGGTTGCCAATCCGATCAACATCCTAACAAAAATGATTGCGTCCTTACATGACGAAAATAATCATATCACTATTCCGGAGTTCTATGATAAAGTAGAAGAGTTATCGACGGAAGAAAGAGCCGAAATGGCCAAAGCTCCTTTTAGTTTGGACAAATACAAAAAGGCTTTGGACATCGAAGCGGTCTATGGCGAAAAAAATTATTCCACAAACGAAAGAAACGCTGTTCGCCCAACTTTGGACGTAAATGGAATTTGGGGCGGCTATACCGGCGAAGGTGCCAAAACAGTGATTGCTAGCAAAGCGTACGCCAAAATTTCTATGCGGCTGGTGCCACATCAAGACTGGAGGGAAATTACCGAACTGTTTAAAACTCATTTTGAGCGTATTGCTCCAAAGTGCATTAAAGTTAAAGTAACTCCGTATCATGGGGGCCAAGGTTATGTTACACCAATTGATACCGTCGCCTACCAAGCTGCGGCAAAAGCCTATGAAACTACGTTTGGCAAAACCCCGATTCCGCAACGGACAGGTGGCAGTATTCCGATAGTATCGTTGTTTGAAAAAGAACTGGGCAGTAAAACGATTCTGATGGGTTTTGGTTTGGATAGTGATGCCATCCACTCACCCAACGAACATTTTGGGGTTTGGAATTATCTGAAAGGTATTGAGACCATACCTTATTTCTATGAGTATTTTACCGAAATGAACACATAGGTTTCGCCAGACAGACCACGAACTAAAGCACATGAATAAAAATCCGATCCTTACCATAACAGTACTAACACTTGCACTATTATACAATTTTTCAGCTGCGGCCCAAGGTAAAAAACCAGTTCCAAAAGGGGTCACCTTCAAAAAAGAAACACTGAAGCGAATAGGTTCCCGTGGTGATAATTGGTGCATGACATGGGCAAAAGACGGGTCTCAAGTCGTTTCTATGTGCGACGGCAATTGGTTGGTCTTTGAACCACCTATTGCACAGATTCACAATGATTTGTACCGAGTTATTGGCGATTCTGAAAATTTTGAGCGTGAGGAGATTCCAACGTATCCTGATTTTAGAGATGCCGACGGTAGTTGGTTCGGTTATGGTATCGTATCGGTAAACGGCGCGCTATACGCTACCATTTCGAAAACACCCGGTACAAGTTGGAGTGGCCCGTTTACTGGAATCAAGTTGTTGAAGTCTTCCGACAACGGTACTACATGGCATCGGGTGAATCGAAAAGGAAAAACGTTAGCGCTCGGTGTCGAAGATAGTATGCGAAACGTGATAAACAAAGAGGAAATGTTCTTTCTAGAGGAATATGGAATTGCGCATAAAAACCAAAAAGCTTATCCGTTTTCGTTCATTGATTTTGTGCAGGAAGGTCAAGACCATTCGGCTTCAAAAGACGATTTTGTATATATCTACTCGCCCGAAGGTGCCCAGACCAATAAATTGACTTTGGCAAGAGTGGCTAAGGATAACATAGAAATCCGGGCTGCATGGGAATACTTTACAGCTTTTGATAGCAAAGGTGAACCAAAGTGGTCAATTGATATCACAGAGCGTGGCTATGTTCATTCATTTCCCGAAAAAAGCACCAAGGATGACTATTTCGGATGGTATTCGTGGTTGCCTTCCGTGGTATGGAATGAGGGACTGGGATTATACATTATGGCCAATGGCGGTAGCTATGGGGGTTATGGTATGACCGATTCCGATAAAGATTATTATGACAAATGGATGCATACCGAAACAGGAAGTTTGGGGTTTTGGTATTCCGAAAACCCATATGGACCTTGGACCCAATTTTACTACACCGATTATTGGGTAATCGATGACGAAAACAATAGAACTTACCAGCCAAAACTTTCCCCAAAATGGATCAGCGAAGACGGTAGAAGAATGACCTTGATCTGGTCAGATGCTATGAAGAACGCCGAAGGAAAATCACATTCCACCAATTATTTATGGAACCAAATGGAAATCGAGATAGCAATTGGAGAGTAAACATGACGTTGTTTTCTGAAAGCCTGTTTGAAACCTATCTCTGCAAATACTTGCCCTAGGTTTTCTTTACGTATTTGGTAATTATTACGATTTGTTGACCGTCGACCCTACCTTCGATATACTCGGCATTTTCACGATCTAATGAAATCCTTCTAACAGGGGTACCCTGTTTAGCGACCATACTACTGCCCTTTACCTTCAAATCTTTAATCAAGACGACGTTATCACCATTTTCTAAAATCACGCCGTTCACATCGCGATGAATAATTTTTTCACTTTCTTCCATTCCCTCACCTGTAGCTTTGGCCCATGTTAAGGTTTCGTCATCTAAATACATCATTTCCAATAAATCTTTGGGCCATCCTTCTTTCTTCAGACGAGAGAGCATACGCCACGCTACGACTTTCACCGCATCGTGTTCACTCCACATGCTATCGTTCAGACAGCGCCAGTGATTGGCATCGGTGGTATCGGGGTTTTCAATCTGATCGCTACAAGTATCACAGGCCAGAATGCTACCATCTATACCTCCAGTAGAAACAGGAGGCACTTCGTAAACACTGAGGTTGTCAGTAGCCCCACAGAGTTCACATTTACCTGCGCTTCTATTTTGTAATTCTTCGCCAACGGTCATTTGAATATTTTTAAGAAGTACAAACATAAACATTCCGATAGTACTGGAGTAACAACTGTACGGATTGGGAGAACTAGCTGAATAATGGATAAGCTTTTTAAATCCGAAAATAATATTTCCCAAGCCCCAAAGCCTGCCTGAACAAAGCGGGCAGGATACAACTTTTCTCAATCTTTACCATTTTTGAGGATTTATCCGCCCTTTAGGGTCGGTGAAATAAGAATCCAGCCCCTATGGTTTATCCTTTATTCAAGTTAAAACCAATACTGGTTTGCTTAAAATTTCTTGCCAAATATCTGATTTTTTCTTAATTTAAGGGAAATATATATTCATGAGCGGGCACATTTTTGACATGGTCAATCGCATAAAACAGAACAAAACCAAAAAAAGGAAAAAGTTCAGAGGCGATAACCGTGCTATGATGTATTCGGAAAAACTTGAAACAGCCACAGAATATACCTTTCCGACCGTTTCCGAATCTGAAATGGAACTGATAAAAATCAGGATACGGAGAACTGCGAAGGCAAACCAACTTAAATCCCTTTATATTCTTGCAATTGTAATAGTAATGGTCGCCCTCGTTTTTTTGGCTTTTGTCCAGTACTTTAGAGTAGACTCTTATACTATAGGGTCGTAGACTATTTATAATTTATTGATTACACCAACGCTCCTGAGATTATTTAACCATCTGTCCGCTTCTCGCGGCAAACTAGCATTCCTATAGTAATACTTCGTATTCGTTCATACCCATAAACAAAATTATACTCTACACTTGTAGAATTAAAATATTTACTCTATGTTTGTAGAACACATTCAAAAACGAGGTATATGCAGCTGTCAAAATCAGAAGAAGAGTTAATGAACCTCTTATGGAAGAAAAAAAAGGCTTTTATGAAAGACCTATTGGATGCTTACCCCGAGCCCAGACCTGCAACCACAACGGTGGCCACGCTTTTAAAGCGTATGACCGATAAAGGCTTTGTAGCCTATACAAGCTTGGGGCGGTCACGTGAATACTATCCCATGGTCAAAAAGAAAGACTATTTCTCGAAGCACGTAAACGGACTCATCAAAAACTTTTTCAATGACAGTCCACGACAATTTGCTTCGTTCTTTACGCAGGAAACCGATTTGACCAAAGCGGAATTGGAAGATTTAAAGAAACTCATCGATAACGAAATCAAAAAGCGATAGTCATGGTAGTGTTTCTTCTAAAATCGAGCGCCTGTTTGGCCGTTTTTCTAATGTTCTATAAACTTCTTTTAGAAAAGGAGCGCATGCATACTTTTAAGCGCTACTATCTTTTGGTGGCATTGGTACTTGCTTTAACGATTCCTTCGATTACGTTTGTAGAATATGTTGAAGTCGCGCCAGTTCCTATTTCATATGAAGTGATAGAAACTATTCCGATAGAAACCGAAACTACCATAGTTCTTGAGGAACCCCCTGTCGTCGACTGGACCATAGTTCTCTGGACAATATATGCCTTGGGTGTACTTTTCTTTTCGTTACGGTTTTTGAAAAGCCTTTTTGGCATCGTGCATAATATTCGCAACAATCCGAAACTTCGGGTCGAGCCCCTGATCAACGTTTTGTTAAACGAAGCTACGGTTCCGCATACCTTTTTCAATTACATCTTCCTCAACCGGAAAAAATTCGAGGCGAACGCCATTCCAAAAGAAGTGCTGGTGCACGAAGCGGCCCATGCCAAACAAAAACACAGCCTCGATATTCTATTCGTTGAGTTGTTACAAATTATTTTTTGGTTCAGTCCGTTGGTTTACCTCACCAAAAATGCAATTAAGCTCAACCATGAGTTTTTGGCCGATCAGACCGTGCTAACCCATGGAACCGATACGCCGCAATATCAAAATATACTTTTGGCTTTTGCCTCATCAGCAAGCTATAAAGATTATCAGCCGTCGATGGTCAACGCCATCAATTACTCATCATATTCATCAATCAAAAAACGATTTACAGCCATGAAAACACGAACATCGAAAAAGTCCATTTTAATGAGGAGTCTTTTGCTGCTGCCTCTATTTGCCTCCTTGTTATTTGGGTTTAGTGAATCACGAATTATTGAAACCCCAACGAAAAGCACAC
>CAZRIE010000039.1:0-28260 GCA_964600075.1 uncultured Flavobacteriaceae bacterium | reverse complement strand
AAACGAATACGGAGTTGCCCGAATCGATATTGTGGGGCCGGAAACTTTGCCTTCAACTATTGCCTCTTTGTTATTTGGGTTTAGTGAATCACGAATTATTGAAACCCCAACGAAAAGCACACTCTTAAAAGAGCAGTTACAAACAGGGGAAGACATTCAAATTCTCATCAATAAAAGCGGTCAGCTTTTGATTAAAGATCAACTGGTCGCACTTGAAAATTTGACATCATTTTTATCACAACTCAACGGCGACCTTTCAAAAAAGGAAAGAGAAAAAACGGTTTCGGCGGCAATTATTCCTGACAATAGTGCTCCTGTGGGAATAATTTCAGATGTCGAGCAGATACTAAACGAATACGGAGTTGCCCGAATCGATATTGTGGGGCCGGAAACTTTGCCTTCACCTATTCTAACCCAAAATGGCGTTACCCAAAAACAACTTTTCCAATACAATGCTTTAGCCAAAAAATATAACGCAAAACCAAAGGAAAAAAGAGTGATTCCTTCCGAAGATTTAAAAAGTCTGGAGCATATCTATAGAAAAATGTCAGTGCAGCAAAAGGCCGATGCGCTTCCCTTTCCAGAATGTCCTGATTCCAAATCAAACCCACAAGAAGGAGCCACCCCAATACAGACGGCCGAATACAATGCCTTGGCCAAAAAATACAACGCGATGTTAGCCAATGACGGAAACATCCGCATCAGAAAGTCTGACGTTGACCTGTTGGAATACCTTCATGGTATTATGACCGAAACGCAGCGGGCGAACGCCGAGCCTTTACCTGATTTTCCTAACCCGCCAGAGCCTCCTGCCGCTCCAGCACCAGCTGTTGCTGCCATTGAAGCTGTGGAACCTCTTGACCCGGAAAAAGTAATTAAAGAAATCATCGCAAATCAAGATCCTTATGACGGCATGTTAATCAACAAAAGAATGTATGAAATGGGAGAAAACAAAGAATTTCTTGAAATTTATCCAAAAGTGCACTCACATATCGATTCCGAGCAAAATTCTGAGAAGAATAAATTTATTTTTAATTATCGATATAAACCTGAAGAAAGTAGCAGTATTCCTATTGGTGCTCTCAATGTGCCTCGAGGTTCAGTTCGAGTGACGGCTGGTGGACGTCAGTTGCAAGAGGGTATTGATTACACAGTAAACTATCAAGCAGGTACAGTGCAGATTTTAGACCCAAGCTTAGAAGCTTCAAATACACCAATTAAAATATCCATAGCCGATAATGCGGTCAAAAGTGATGTTTCGATTCCACCACCACCTACCCCACCAAAACCTAAACCTCCCTTAGATTATGTTATCGAAATGGCGAAAAAAGATGCCAGATTCTATTACGAGGGGAAAGAAGTCAGCTCCGATAAGGCCATTGATATCATGAAGAAGAACAAGAACCTCAATATCGATTCTAAATCGGAAGAAGGGAAAAGACCGGTCGTAAAACTATCCGAGGAGCCTTATGAAAATTAATAACTGAACAAGTTTTCCGAATTATTTATCAAAGCCTTCAAATTCGAAGGCTTTTTTGTAACAAATCATCTAAGATTGCGTTCTAACAATATGATCATCATCAATCAAAAAATCAGAACATTATGTTACAAAACTTTTTTATCCTCTGCTCTGGGGCCGATGCGGCTATTCTAAAAACTTGTTCCGAAGGCGAACAAAATAAATACGCCGGTATCGGTGCGACGGTTTTCTTTACCGCAGTAATGGCCTTTATTGCCAGCAGCTATGCGCTTTACACCGTTTTTGATAACGTATTCACCGCTATTTTATTCGGACTTGTCTGGGGCCTCTTAATTTTCAACCTCGACCGTTTTATTGTCTCTACCATCAAAAAAAGCAACAGTTTCGGTAGCGAGTTTTTACAGGCCAGCCCACGGATTATTTTGGCGGTCATTATCGCCATTGTTATCTCCAAACCTTTGGAAATGAAAATTTTCGAAAAGGAAATCAATCAGGTACTACTAGAAGAGAAAAATGAAATGACCTTGGCCAACAAACAACAATTGGCGCTTCAATACACGCCTTCTGTAGAAAAACTGAATCAAGATATTTTAGGGTTAAAGGCTGAAATCGTCACTAAGGAAGTAGAGACCAATGCCCTATACAACACCTATATCTCGGAAGCCGAAGGTACGGCCGGCACCTTACTATTGGGTAAAGGACCGGTGTATGCCGAAAAACGTGAAAAGCACGATGTCGCTCTTGGAGAGCTTCAAGCCTTAAAACAATCTAACTCCGAAAAAATTGTAGCCATTGAAACACAGATTGCTACCCTAAATACGGAATACGCCGAAACAGTAAAAAATTCGCAACCTATTATCGATGGCTTTGATGGTCTGATGGCGCGTATAAATGCTCTGGACAAATTGCCTTGGTTACCTTCCTTCTTTATATTCCTTTTGTTTTTGGCCATAGAGACTTCGCCTATTATCGCAAAATTATTGGCTCCCAAGGGAGCATACGACCTTAAACTGGAGGATGAAGAAAGCACCGTTCGTACTTGGGTTACCCAAAAAGTCTTGCAACGAGAGCAACTATTGGCGACGGATACCGAACTGAACGAAAAAATCTACGGAGAAATCGCGGAAGAGCAAGCCGTTTACGCCTATAAAAAACAAAGAGCGGAAGAATTGCTAAAACTCCAAGCAGATGCCTTTCACGATTTACAGGTAAAGAGTCTGTAAGCAACCAATACATACAGTACTCTCTTAAAATTGCTTAGCGAATGCATGGCTCCAGGGGAAGGAGCCACCTAATTCGTGCCTAAAATCAAATCCCGTAGACTTCCGTCGTATAAAAGGCCGGTATTGAAAACCAATACCCCATGAACGATTCAGAAGGTTTCAATTGCCCAGACCCTGAGATGGCTTCCCCGAAAATGTTGTACTGCACACCTTGATTATCCCGTAAGACGGCATCAGAAGTACCATCGAAAATATATTCAAAATCTAACATATCCTGCGACGTATCCAACTCAAATGAGGTCATAAAATTAGCGTTGCCTACCACCAGGTAATTTTTTTCCTGAAAAGTATCTTTAATAATGTGGTTTGTTTCAAAATCAGAGAATTGGTACACTTTGGCAAAACCGTCAATGATTACGGCATGTACCCTATCCTTCAAAGGTAATCTGGTATCTTTCGGTGTGGGAAAGAAAAATAAGCTATTATTCGTTTTGTAATCGGAATAGGGATAGGTGCCATAAGTTCTTGAAAAACCTGTATTCAAATTGATTACGGTCGTATTGGGAAACATGGTTTTCCACGTCTTCCAATCCGTTTCAACAAGTGTAATCAAATCTGCGGCTTTACCGGCCAAACTGCCATTCACAGATTCGCCCAAAATCTGTGACCAATTACTTTTCGTTGCTCTATCGAAGGGTATTAAGTTTGTCTGATACAACAAGCCCGACACACCAAAAGTGGTCTCGCCGCCATCTATGAATCTATTCCAACCGACGCCTGTTCCTGTCAATGGGCAATAGGTAATCGCCAGCGACACATCACCTATATTATCATTTACGATTTCGTGCCAGTCCAATACATCATGTTGATAGGCCCTAACGTCATTCCCCTTTTTATATCCTAAAACCAAATCGGTATCGGATAAAAGTGAAGCGTTTTCCGCATTCACCATGCTCGGGTTTTCCAAAGCAGGTATACCATCCCGGCCAGGACCGCCATCCAGTACTTCGTTTACAGGAATAACCCACTCCGCAGAGGTGTTTTCAGTTTCATTAACATCAGGTGTCTGCGTGCCCGATGTGTTTTGGGTATCTTGTGTGCTCGATGAGCTACAGGAAAACAGCAAAATGGCGTAGACCAATAAAAGCAAAGTGTTCTTTTTCATAGCGTTTAATTTAAAATGTTCAATTCTTTCTTTTTCTGGGTAAAGGAAATTCCTGCGGTAAACCGAAGGGTAGGTGTTAATTGCGTGCCATCGACATAACTATAAATAGGCAGTTCCAATCTAGAGCTAATTGCAATGCTCGGCGTTAACAGCACTGAAAGTTCTGGCCTTACGAAAACCCATTCACCACCTGTATTCGGTAGCTTAGAACCATCGATCTTATCATTGGATGCGTTTCGATATTTGAATATCAGACCGGGATTAAAAATGGTATTGAACAAAAGAAATTGATCCGTATAACCCACATTGGTTTGTAGTACGTTACCAAATTGATAGACGGATGAATTGTTCAAATAGGAAGTATTCTTGCCGGTCAATCGATATGTAAAACTTCCTGAAACGGTTGCTGAAGGTCTAAAAGAGAGTCCTTTTGAAACCGACAACCACCCCAAAGCGTCCCAAGCGCCACTTCCGGGCTGCAGATCTGCGACCAGTAGAAAGCCCTCTTCAGTAGTCAAATCGGATTTACCCAATGGCACTTTTGCCCCTAAGCCGACATTCAAAACAGAACTTGTTCCCAAAATATCAGGAATGGCATATTTAGCCAAAATTACCGCATCACCTATTCCTTTTGTTTCCGTGAAATTTTCATTCCCGAACTGGGAAATTGTTCGGGTTTGGTTGACCCATGTAAAAAGAGTTTCCACTGAAATTCTATCGGTAAAGGCATAGCCCAAATTCAATAAGACCGAATTTGTAATGCGCAGTCTGGAGTCGTCATCCAGGTTTTCAGTACCGGCATTTAACGTATTCAGATTATTGTAATCATAATTCAACCCTATCAAAAAAGACCCTTTACCTTCATTAGGCAGGCCAAGATTGTTGGATAGGGGAACCCCGCCGGAACAACAGGTCTGTGGATAGGTCTGCTGACCGAAATAGAGTAACGATATGAAAACAAAAACCCGCACCAGTTTTAGTATAGATGAATACGGATTTAGTATAGAAAATAAGGGTTTCCTTACAAGTTAGTTACCCTTCAGGGTATTTATAAAACCTTAAATCGAGAATTATTCTTTGTGATGTTCACTATCATCGGAATTATCATCGCGATATTTACAGCAGGGATGCACGGTATTGTATGCTTCTTCAGTGGCTTTTAGCTCTTTTGTGTCGTGGCCAACGGTCACCAAAGCCGTTTTTACTTTCATGGGGTCTGTCTTTCGCTCGTCAATAACCAATGACAACTGATGCGAGGGAATATCCCAAAGTGCATATTTTACCCCTTTTACATTTAAAGCAGCTTTTTCAATACGCGTCTTGCACATATCGCATTTACCATCGACCTCCATCGTCAGTTTTTTATTCTTTTCTTGGGCGAAGGTGAGCATGGTCATTAAGACCATTAACATTGTTATGCGCGTCTTTTTCATAATTACTATATTTTCTCATTCCCGTATAGAAGGAAATCTGTTTAATTTTTTTCTATTTCAATAGCTTGAGCTTTCAACCCCTCGGATTCCGACTGAAAAAGCTGGAACCTCCTCCCCTCGTCTTAGGGGAGGAGCCATTATATATTTCAACTTTTAAAATAATCATAATATTGAAATCATACTACCTTAATATTTTATATTCCCCTTTGGGAGCTAGAGGCCCAATTTATACCGAAAACCCGCATAAAACATCCGCCCCATGACCGGTGCATATACGATTGTGGTATCAAAATTCGGTCCAAATGGATTTTCCGCACTTAAAACGGGGTTGCCTTGCGTGAAATTAGTCAAATTTTCACCTCCGACATAAACCTCAAATTTATCGGAAAACACTTTGGTTACCTGAGCGTTCATCAAGCTATATCCTTCAGCGAAATCGCCCAACTGATATTGAGGGAGATTAGCATCGGTATTAGGCAAACGCTGCTTTCCTAAAGTATGTAACGTATAATCGAAACGCCATTGTGCACCACTCTCCTTAGGTTCGGTTTCATACCCTAAATTGGCAAAAAAACGATGTTGTGCCTGTAAGGGTTTTTGCAGGCTTCCAGAGCGGTAGTCGGTCTTGACATCATAATATTTATAGGCCATCCGTAGTTCTAGATTATCTAGAACCTCATGATTGACCTCGACTTGAAAACTGTTGGCAAAACTTTTCCCATCCAAATTATAAAAGGATACGGCCCTTGGGTTTTCCCAATCGACAACAACCTGATTAACGAAATCGGTTTTATAAAAATCAAAAGTGATGTTTCCGGGACGATTTAAAAAAGTAAATCCTTGAAGAAAACTTACTCCATAATTCCAAGCATCTTCAGGGTTTAGGCCATATATGCTTCCTTCCGAATCCAATACTTGTATGCTTCTCGATGAAGCGAACAACTGTTGGTTCTCGGCAAAAATATTTGCCGCCCTTCTACCCCGCCCAAACGAAGCTCTGAGACTTCCACGTTCCCATGGGGTATAGCGAACATGCAATCGCGGAGTCACAAAATTTCCCAATCGATTATGGGTATCGACCCTCAACCCGGCGGTCAAACTAATTTTTTCCAAATTCTCGTAACTGTACTCAAAAAATAAGCCAGCCGAAGTGTCTACTCTACCATAATCTTGGGTGTTCACCAACTCTTCATATCCATCATAGGCAAAGGTCAGACCTGTCTTGAACTTGCTTCGGGTATCGCCAATGATAGAATTGAAGATGAAATTAGAATACACACTTTCATGATCGATATCGTAACGTTTAAATCCGTAATAGGAGTCTTGCTTGTGCATACTATACGATGCCTGAAACCCAAAACTCTGGTATGGAAGCTCTGGAAACACATAGCCTAATTTCAAAGATGAATCGAAACGGCGTGTATCAATTTCACTACCCCAGGCGTTCGTTGTAAATTTATCTGTATCAGGATTAAAACTAGATTGCCCTACCTGTTTTTCATCGTTTAGAAAACGGATATTGAGAAAACTGACCCAACCCGTTTCAGGGTTTTGATATTGCCAGCGGTTCATTACGTTGATCTGGTTGGCCAAAGGCGCATCTAAAAACCCATCATTGTTCCTATCTTCTATCTGACTTCTTTTGTTTCCGTGGATGTAAAGACCCGTACTCCATTTGTCGGTCAGTTTTTGATTCACATGCGCGTTCAACTCTAGCCGGCCATTTTTGTTGGCATAACCGTTGACGAACAACGCCTTATCTGTCCGAGGTTTTACAAGCTCGGTATTTATTTGTCCAGATATACTTTCGTAGCCGTTGAGTACGCTCCCGGCCCCTTTGGTAATTTGAATACTCTCGACCCACGTTCCTGGAGTAAAAGTGAGCCCATAGGCTTGGGAAGCACCACGTACCATGGGAATGTTCTCTTGTGTAATCAACAAATACGGACTCGTCAAACCCAGCATTTGAATTTGTTTGGTACCTGTAAGTGCATCGTTGAAATTGACATCAATGGCCGGGTTCGTCTCAAAGCTCTCGGAAAGGTTACAACAGGCAGCCTTCAGTAATTCAGCACTATTGACTGTAATTATATTCTGCGAACTGAAAAAAGATTTTTGAACAGCATCGCGCTTTTTTTTCACCACAACCTCATCCAACGAATTCGATGGCTTTAAAGAATGATGTACCATTTTAGGTTCAGTAATGGTCAGGGTATCCGATTGAAAACCTACATAGCTAATAACCAACCTATCGTATTCCTTGCTGTAGGGAATACTAAACAGGCCTTCTTCATTGGTAACTGTACCGATTTGTGAATCTATCCAATAAACGCTCGCCCCTGGCAGGCCGATATGCTTATTTTCGGCATTCGCCTCCATTACCATGCCTTCAACTTTTTCTTGCGAAAAGGAAAGCAGGGAGACTGCCATAACTGCAATTGTTATATACTTCTTCATCTTTCCTGATTTTATAAAAGCTGTTTGAGTATAGATACTGCCATAACCAACATAATCGCATTCTCGATAAACGTGGCTTCGGTCATCGGCAACTTTAAGGCCGTACCTAAACAGGCGCATCGAATACGCTTCTTATCGAGCAAGCTCTTAGTAACCCCAATAGTGGTAATTCCTAAAATTAGAATCGTTACCATCAAGCCAATAGTAACTTGAAACCGAAACAATAACATAAGCCCCAAGCCGACCTCAATAAAAGGATATACCCAACCGTAAACTGGCAACGCCTTCGCCAAGGGGTCGTACATGCGAAAACTTTCTGGAAAACCTTTTAGGTCTAACAGCTTAAAAAAGCTAAAAACAATGTAAAAAAGACCCATAAAATCCAGCATAGTTTCAGAAGCGTTCCAATCACGAAAGTTCAATAAGAAAGCCGAACTAAATAGATATAGAAATATTAAGAGGAGTGGTTTTAGCTGCTGCAGTTTTGATTTTTCATCGGTATTATCCCCGATTATTTGCACTATCGGTTTTCCTTTTTTGGAAATTGAATATTTATCGTGAAGTACAGAATTTAAGGTTTGTAATGGAATATATATTTCCGTGAAAATTTCAGCTTCGCCATTTTCCAAATCGATTTCGATTCCACCCACGCCATCAACTTTTGAAAGTTCTTCCTTTACGGATCCAACGCATCCGCTGCAGGTCATTCCGGTTACTTTATAAGTCTCTTTCATGATTTAATAAATTTATTGTCATTCCCGTGTAGACGGGTATCTTTTCAAAACGTTCTTATAGTCAGTTTCTCTATTTTTTAGAAATAGCGACGACATCAACGGATTCCTGCCTTCGCAGGAACGACAATAAAATCAAATTAGAAAAACGGTATCAAGCAACTGAATGTCCTTGACCAAAAGAGGTGGTGGGTAAAGTTCGTTCGGAGACTGTCGCTCTGATCGAATTTGAAGCAAATTACTATAGCAATGTGTAAAGTTGACCAAAAATAATTGTTGATCGAAACTGAAATCGTCGAAGGAAATTTTTAAATGGTCCTGACCGTCAACGATTATAATTTCGTCTTTGCAACAAGAATTCGCTTCCTTTGAACTTACTGCAACTGTGTCGGCCACAGCCGTATCCATACCGCACACTTCGGCATGGGCGAATAGCGAAACATCCATCAGATGCCCCATGCAATAATGTTTTCCGACTGTCCACGATGTTGTGGATGCCAATAACATTAGGGCCATCAAACATGAAAAAACACGATGTAACTTTTCCTTCATCGTTACAAAAATACAAAATAATCTTTCCAGAAAATTTTGCCCTAATCCCTTTAACGAAAAATTGGCGAAGGTGTTTTACTGCAGAACCGGGCTCACACTACAAAATGTTCGACAACCATCTAACCTTTATCCATAATAGTCGATTTCATATTCGTCGTTATCCCAAAGTTCCCGTGAATTCTAAAAAAAGATAAAAAAATTGGGAAATCGAACATACTTTATTGCACTGTATCTAGTTATCTACAGGTGAAACTCTGTATTGGGTTTCTTACAAGGTTCAAATTAACTATTTTAAATAATAACTGATCATGAAAAAAGAATTGAGATTAAAAATCACCTCCGGATTTATAATCATAGCCCTAGCACTATTCGCTACAAGTTGTAGTTCAGACGAAGGAAATGTCTTTGAGACACCTAACGAACCGGAACAAGAAAACCCTGAAGAGCCAGAAATTGAAGTAGCTACGCTAGTTTTTAACGAAGGTGATCCATCAAATGATATCTTTGTCGCAAATGCAAGTGGCGAAGTCGGAACATCAGTACCTGGCAGGGTTATCTTTACCTCAACGGCGACAACGCAAAAAAGAATGTATATTACACAAAATGTTTCCGGCGGGGGCGATATGCCCTTTAACAATTTTGATCTTGGCGATACTGATTTAAAAAAAGCGTTGAAGGTCGATGGGTCTATCGATCTTGATGGAGCTTCAAAAAAAGAGATAGATTTCACATTTGAACTTCCCGTACCCGATATCGATAATGGTGAAATTGTCTATAGTTTCTGGACAACTAAAGGAAAAGGCGACTTTAGAGACGCTCTCAAAAGAAAGGCTATGGGCGTAGGTACTATTACCGTAAAAGTAGGTAACGGAACCAACCCGGCCGCCGAAGTGCGTTCGTTTACCAATATCAAGTTATTCGCTCCGGCAGAAGATGGAACTACAAAAACCTTCTTTTCACTCCTCAATGAAACCGTTTACCAAATTAACGAAGGGCCAGAATTCAGAGCGTTCTGGGATTTTGGTTATTATTATAAAAACAATCAGGCAGCATTCGCATCTACAGCAGATTACGATGCAGCTTTCGGCTTTCCCGTAGAAGGACTTAAACCCGGCGCAGGTGAGGAAGATATGGAATCAGAAACCCTGAACGAAGCGTTTTTCGAGCTATCGACCATGACCGCGACTCAATTTGAAGGCCTTACCCTTTCTGGTGAGCTAGATGCAATCACCAAATCTACTTTTCAAAACTACATGAATTTGGTTGAGGGCGATGTAATCGAATTCGTCGACAACTATGGCAAAAAAGGACTTATTAAAATTACCGAAATCGAAGCTGGTTTTAACGTTAACGACTTTATCGTGTTCGACGTGAAGATACAGCCTTGACCTCAACATGAAGAAAAGACCTTATAAAAAGGGATGCCGTTTTCGGTATCCCTTTTTTGTTTGGCCGGTAAATTACTTGCCGACGGACATAACTGACAATGATATCCTTTAAGGGATAAATGGCTTTCTAAACACCAATAAATTTTAATAGTAAAAGCCTATTTTTGCGAAAAATTTTACCGCTATGTTGAATAAGTTACGTCCAGAAATAAATATTATTTTGAGTTCCACCGATCTTTCCGTAGATGATCGACTTCAAAACATTTGCAGCCTTCTCCAAGAGACTATAACACACTATGATTGGGTGGGTTTTTATTTCAGGAACGGCGACAAAGAAGAGCTAAAACTTGGCCCTTATGCTGGGGAACCAACTGACCACACCATCATTCCCTTCGGAAAAGGTATTTGTGGACAAGTCGCCATGAGCAACCAGAATTTCGTCGTTCCCGATGTAAAGGCACAAGACAATTACATCGCTTGTAGTATAACCGTAAAAGCGGAAATTGTGGTACCCTTGTTCCTTAATGGAGAAAATATAGGGCAAATAGATATTGATTCGAATACACCCGATCCTTTTACCGAAGAAGATGAGCAGTTTTTGGAGTTTGTGAACAAGGAAGTTGCTAACATAATTATATAATGTATCGGCTTTTTCAGCTTTACTGGGAAAGGAACCCTAAGAAAGAAAAAATAGTCTCAATAGTAGGTCTTCAAGACTTACATACTTTCTAAATCCGTTTAAAACTTCCCTTCATTTGTTGATAACCTCATCAAAGTTTAACACTTAAAAAAAGTACTTTTGCGTGTCTTTTTAATCCGTTAACTACACGCAAGCAACATGAGCACCAAAAAAGCTACCTCGGCCCTGATTTCCGTATTTCATAAAGACGGACTAGAGCCCATAGTCAAAAAATTTCAAGAACTCGGCATTACTATATATTCAACAGGAGGTACCGAGAAATTCATCAAAGAACTAGGTATCGAAGTCGTACCTGTTGAAGAAGTAACCAGTTATCCCTCCATTTTAGGCGGAAGAGTAAAAACACTACATCCGAAAGTGTTTGGGGGTATTTTAAACCGGCAGGACAATGAAAGTGATGTGGCGCAATTAGAGGAGTTTGAGATTCCGCAATTGGATATTGTTATCGTAGACCTCTACCCCTTTGAAAAAACGGTGGCCAGCGGAGCTTCAGAACAAGATATTATCGAAAAGATCGATATCGGTGGAATTTCATTGATCCGTGCCGCAGCCAAAAATTATAAAGATGTGCTCTGTGTTTCTTCTATGCAAGACTACAGCGATTTCTTAGAAGTCATTTCCAATGGAAACGGAAGTACCACCCTTGAAGACCGAAAAAGATTTGCTGCTAAATCATTTAACGTATCATCGCATTACGATACGGCCATTTTCAACTATTTCAATAAAGACCATCAAGAGGCCGTTCTTAAAATCAGTGAAACTGAAGGCCAAGTGCTGCGATACGGTGAAAATCCTCATCAAAAAGGATTCTTTTTTGGCGATTTCGAGGCTATGTTTACCAAACTACACGGCAAGGCACTGTCGTACAATAACCTATTGGATGTAGATGCAGCGGTCAATTTGATGAACGAATTCAAAAATGACACCCCTACCTTTGCCATCTTGAAACATAACAATGCTTGTGGATTGGCCCAACGAGAAACCATACACCAAGCTTATGTAGATGCCTTGGCAGGCGACCCAGTTTCCGCATTTGGAGGAGTCTTGATTAGCAACGTAGAAATAGACAAACCTACCGCTGAAGATATTCATAAGCTTTTTTGTGAGGTGGTTATCGCCCCGAGCTATTCAGAAAGCGCCCTTGAAGTTTTAAAGGGAAAAAAGAACAGGATCATTCTAATACAAAACGAGATTGACCTGCCCGATACTATTGTTCGAAGCTGTCTCAACGGAGTATTGGTTCAAGATAAAGACCATAGAACCGATACACTTGAAGATTTACAATATGTTACCGACAAAAAACCAACGGAACAAGAGCTGGAAGATCTCATATTTGCTTCCAAACTTTGTAAGCATACCAAATCGAATACGATAGTACTGGCGAAGAATAAACAGCTATGTGCTAGTGGTACTGGTCAAACCTCTCGTGTAGATGCCTTAAACCAAGCTATTCACAAGGCAAAATCTTTTAAATTCGACCTAGAAGGGGCCGTATTGGCGAGTGATGCTTTTTTTCCTTTTCCAGATTGTGTGGAAATTTCGCATAAAAGCGGTATTTCTAGCGTTATACAGCCGGGCGGATCTATTAAAGATCAATTGAGTATCGATTATTGTAATAAGAACAGCGTGTCTATGGTTATGACGGGAACCCGTCATTTCAAGCACTAAGAAGCTCTAGTTTTTATGTTCTTTGCGGCTGCAGACTTCAAGACTGGATAGTTTGACTATCAGAAAATGCAAATTCACAACATTAAATGCTAAGCAGTTTCTTATTTTACTACTTTTGTCGATGAAATACACCCCAATCGAACTAGTAACATAACCAAACAAAATTACAAATGGGATTTTTTGATTTCTTGACCGAGGAAATCGCTATCGACCTAGGTACTGCGAATACCCTCATCATTCACATGGACAAGGTCGTTGTCGACAGTCCATCTATTGTTGCCCGAGACCGTATTTCAGGTAAAATCATTGCCGTTGGCAAAGAGGCCAATTTGATGCAGGGCAAGACCCACGAAAACATAAAAACGATTCGCCCCCTTAAAGATGGTGTAATTGCGGATTTTGATGCGTCTGAAAAGATGATTAACATGTTCATTAAGAACATTCCTGCATTAAAGAAAAAGTGGTTTCCACCGGCTTTGCGAATGGTCATTTGTATTCCTTCTGGAATTACAGAAGTAGAAATGCGTGCGGTAAAAGAATCTGCTGAACGTGTAAACGGGAAAGAAGTTTATTTAATTCACGAACCTATGGCCGCTGCTATCGGTATCGGACTTGACATCATGCAGCCGAAAGGGAACATGATCGTGGATATAGGTGGTGGTACAACAGAAATCGCTGTTATCGCCCTTGGCGGTATCGTTTGTGATAAATCGGTAAAGATAGCCGGCGATGTATTTACCAATGATATCATTTATTACATGCGTACACAGCATAACCTTTATGTAGGGGAAGCTACGGCCGAAAGTATAAAAATCGACATCGGTTCCGCTACCGAAGATCTTCAGACTCCACCAGATGAAAAATCGGTACAGGGGCGTGACCTTTTGACCGGAAAACCGAAACAGGTGCAAATTTCCTATCGCGAAATCGCCAAAGCCTTAGACAAATCCATTCTACGTGTCGAAGATGCGGTCATGGAAACCCTTTCGCAAACTCCGCCAGAATTGGCAGCGGATATTTACAATACCGGTATTTATCTTGCGGGTGGCGGTTCCATGCTGCGTGGTCTAGACAGAAGGTTATCCCAAAAAACTGACCTTCCAGTATATATTGCGGAAGATCCATTAAGAGCAGTAGTTCGTGGTACAGGTATCGCATTGAAAAACCTGGAGCGCTACAAGAGCATCCTTATCAAATAGTCCTAAAACGAATTCGGAGTGATTTCAGGGTCTATATATTTTATTTCCCATTCGGAATTGCTTCGCATGTTTCACAAAATTTAAAAGTGAATGCAGCAGATCATCAGCTTTATAATTCGATATAAGAACTTTCTTCTTTATATCTTTTTGATGATCGTATCTTTGGGTTTCACAATACAGTCACACTCGTACCACCAGTCGCGATTTTTCAATTCTTCAAATTGGATTTCAGGCAATATTCTAGAAACATCAAACAGTGTCTCCTCCTATTTTGGTCTCAGCGAAGAGAATCAAAAACTTATGGACGAAAACAAATTGCTGCGCAAATTGCTTTTCAATAATGAAGTTGGCGATTCTATCCCTGTAGATTCCGTTCAGCGTACCTATACCATTACTACTGGGAAGGTTGTTAAAAACAGTTTTGCCAATCCCCGAAACTATATTACCATAGACAAAGGACTAAAAGACAGCGTAATGCCCGATATGGGAGTAATCACCAGCAAGGGTATCTTAGGTATTATAGAGAATACTTCGAACAACTTTGCCACCGTGCAGAGCATCCTAAACGAAAAATCGAACATCAACGCAAAAATCAAGAATACCGATCACTTCGGTTCTCTAGTATGGGATATGAAGCGCTACAATGTGGTACAACTAGTAGATATTCCACGATTGGTTTCCTTGACTGTAGGCGATACCATAGTTACTGGTGGCATGAGCAGCATTTTTCCAGGGGGCATTCCTATCGGGATTATCCAAAAGTTCGACCTCAATACCTCTAAAAGTTTTTACCGAATCGATGTGTCCCTCTTTAACGACATGTCCAATATTAAAAATGTGTACATCGTGAACAATGAGAACCGCGATGAAATTCTAGAACTGGAAAACCAGACCAAGACCGATGATAAGTAATTACTATTTCTTGAATGTGGTTCGTTTCATACTGCTCGTATTGGTGCAGGTGCTGGTCTTCAATAGACTGAACTTTTTCGGTTTCATCAACCCGATGGTCTATATTCTCTTTTTGTACTGGTATCCAATAAAAGAAAATCGTGCCGCTTTTATAGGTTTGGGATTTCTTTTGGGCATTGCCATAGATTTCTTTTCGGATACTATGGCCATACATGCCGCATCTACCATTACCATTGCATATATGCGGCCGGCGATTATGCGTTTTGTCTTCGGGGTCAACTTTGAGTTTCAGAGTTTTAAACTTAGTAATACGACACGTGTACAACAAATCACATTTTTAGCGTTATTGATTATAGTACACCATTTGGTTTTCTTTACGTTTGAAATTTTTAGTTTGGCTAATTTCCTGCTAATTTTGAAAAAAGTATTCGCTACGGGCACTGCTACTTTAATACTTTGTCTATTGTTTGGCTCTCTTTTCAGTATGCGTAAAGAATAAGGTCGGTTACGGCTGTACAAAACCCTCTAATTAAAATTTCATCCTAGATGAAAAAGATTCTCTTATCGTCTATCATTGTAATAATCGGAATAACCTTTCTAGGTAGGTTATCTTATCTACAGATATTCAGTTTTTCACCAGATCAGTTATTGGAAGACCCGGCCATTAAGGCCATTTATGACTATCCGGAGAGGGGTTATATTTATGATCGTCACGGAGAATTGTTGGTTGGCAATGACCCCGCATACGATGTTATGGTTATTCCTCGTGAGGTAAAACCATTGGACACCGTAGAATTTTGCAATCTTTTGGCGATGGACAAAGAAAAGTTCATTAAAAAACTAAGAAAAGCCAGAGTGTACTCTCCAAGACTTCCTTCGGTTTTGGTACATCAACTTTCAAAACAAGATTACGCACGTTTGCAAGAGAAAATGCGCCGATTCCCTGGTTTTTATATTCAAAAGAGATCCTTGCGTTACTACGATACAGGCTCAGGGGCAAACGTTCTGGGTTATATCAGTGAGGTTAACGAACGTGACATGGCCAAAAACCCTAATTATGTGCAAGGCGAGCTAACTGGTAGAACTGGAATAGAAAAGGTCTATGAAGATACGCTTCGTGGTCGTAAAGGCATCCAGTACATACAAAAAGATCGCTTTAATAGAGATATTGGTAAGTATAAAGATGGGATTTTAGATGTACGCCCTGAACAGGGAAAAGAAATTACATTGACCATTGATAAAGAACTTCAAGAGTATGGAGAAAGATTGATGAATGGCAAATGGGGCGGCATTGTAGCGATAGAGCCATCATCAGGAGAAATTTTAACGATGATTTCAGGACCGACCTATGATCCTTCGCTTTTGGTGGGCAGAAAACGATCTGTCAACTATAGCAAATTGCATTACGATTCAATTTCAAATCCAACTTTTGATAGGTCCATTTCTTTCGAAAAAAGCCCTGGTTCCCCATTCAAAACAATTAACGCATTAATTGCATTGCAAGAGGGCGCAATCACACCTTCAACAACATTTGTTTGCCATCACGGCTTCTATATAGGAAGTCGTAAAAAAGGCTGTCATTGCGGTGGAGGCACTAGAAACTTGAACAGCGGTATTTACAAATCGTGTAACGCCTATTTTGTAGGCGCTTATAAAAAAATATTTGAACAATTTCCATCCAATAGTGAAGCGATGGATGCTTGGGAAAAACATGTCAGAAGTTTCGGTCTAGGTTCCTATTTGGGTTCCGACCTTCACACCGGAAGGCGGGGTAGTGTTCCTAACACAGAACTTTATAACAAGTGGTATGGTAAAGGAGATAGAAGATGGTCGGCCACCACCACGTACTCGAATGCCATCGGGCAGGGAGAAGTCAACGTTACTCCATTACAATTGGCTAATATGACAGCGGCAATAGCAAATCGCGGACATTATTTTACGCCTCACGTAATTAAAAAAATTGAAGGTAATGATATTGTCATTCCTGATTTTATAGAACCTAAGTATACCACCATAGACAAAAAACATTTTGAACCGGTCGTTCAAGGTATGGCCGACGTGTATAAGAAAGGTACTGCCCAAATGGTTCAAATACCCGATATTGAAATTGCCGGGAAAACGGGTACTGTAGAAAACTTTATTAAAATAGATAGTGTCAGAACGCAACTTACCGACAACTCCGTTTTTGTTGCCTTTGCTCCAGTAAATAATCCTAAAATCGCGATTGCGGTCTATATTCAAAACGGATATTACGGTTCGCGATATGCAGGCCATATCGCTTCTCTATTAATAGAGAAATATCTTAAAGGTAAGATAACCCGAAAAGACCTAGAAAAACGAATGTTAGAAAGAACATTGGAGTCAGAATATTCGAAGCCCTATAGCGGTAAGGAGTTCAAAATAAATGAATACGATTGGAGCAAACATGCTATAAAACCTACAACGGAAATCCGTTCAGAATAAACGAGTATGTCTGGTAAAAGCATTCTGAAACGAATCGATTGGCTTACCGTTCTTTTCTATTTACTTCTGCTCAGCATTGGGTGGGTCAATATCTATTCAAGCACCTTTTCCGAAAGCGATTCCTCTATTTTCGATTTTGGAACCCTTCATGGCAAACAGCTTTTTTTTATCGGCACCAGTTTTGCTGCTATAGTGATTCTATTGGCACTGGAGGCTAGTTTTTATGAACGTTTTTCGAGCCTTTTATATATCATTTCGATGGTGCTTTTGCTCGGTCTGTTCGTCTTCGGTAAGACCATAGCAGGGGCAACATCTTGGTACGACCTTGGTTTTTTTAATTTACAGCCCTCAGAGCTGGCGAAAGTAGCAACGGCATTGGCACTTGCCAAATATCTCAGCGATATACAGACAGACATCAAGCGCAAGAAAGACCAGCTTTATGCCTTTTTGATTATTCTAATCCCGGCGATACTGATTATTCCCCAACCAGATCCAGGGAGTGCACTCGTGTTTTTTTCCCTCTCGTTCGTTATTTTTAGGGAAGGTCTTCCGCTCTATTATTTGGGCATTGCTTTTCTTGCTATTTTGGTATTCATTACCACCTTAATGTTCGGTACCATTTGGGTCAGTATTTTCATTGCCTTGATGGTTATACTTTTTATCCTTTTAAAAAAGAAGAAATTTAAAGTCCCGATTTTTTCCTTGGTTACGGCTGTTGTCATCACCATTCTATTTTCACTTTCGGTCGACTTTGTTTTCAATAATGTTTTCGAGCAACGTCACCGAGACCGCTTCGGCTTATGGTTACGATTGGAAAAAGATCCTGCAAAATTAGAACAGATCAGAAAAACCATTGGCTATAACACCTATCAATCGGAAAAGGCCATCGAGTCGGGCGGGTTTTTCGGTAAAGGTTTTCTAGAGGGTACACGAACCAAGGGTGATTTCGTACCTGAACAGCATACAGATTATATTTTTAGTACCGTAGGTGAAGAATGGGGGTTCTTGGGCACTGCAACAGTAGTTCTACTTTTTACGTTATTACTGCTGCGTTTGGTCTATCTCTCTGAACGACAGAAGACAGATTTTGCGCGTATGTACGGCTATGGAGTGATTTCTATACTGCTCATTCATTATTTTATCAACATCGGTATGGTCATCGGTGTACTACCTACAATCGGTATTCCTCTCCCCTTTTTTAGTTATGGCGGGTCCGGACTGCTCTTCTTCACGGCCTTGCTCTTTATTTTCTTAAAGTTGGATGCAAATCGGCTGAAGGAAGGAATCTAAAAAACACAACCCCAAGTTCGCAAGTCAAGCTCAAAGAATCAAATGGCATAAATTATTTTATATAGTTCGTATCAATTTGTGAAATTCTTGTCCCAATCAACACGCGGTATACAAACACCGAACATCCAGTACATCTTTCGTCTGTTTTCTGAACTCTTTTTGAATTTGACACTTAAGCTAGAACTTTAAATGCTTTAGAATGTCAAAAGAAAATGGTAATTTTGCCAACTGATTTAAAAAAATCCATTTATGGCAATTTTAGAAACTATTAGAAAACAGACAACCGTTTTGATACTTATCATAGGTTTGGCCCTTTTTGCTTTTGTAATCTCCGGTGTTTTTACAAGTGGAGAGCTTGGTGGGGGGAAAATAGGATCTAGTATAGCCGAAATCAACGGGGAGGAGATATCTATTGACGACTTTCGTCAAAAGGTAGATTTAGCGTCAAGAAGGTCGGGGCCTAACGCATCAACCATGCAGACGGTAAATCAGGTTTGGGATCAAGAGGTTCGCAACACCATTTTAGATCAGCAATTAGAAGGTTTGGGTGTAGATATCGAACAGGATCAAATCTTGAATTATATCGGTACTATTCCGGCATATACGCAAAACCCTCAATTTCAGAATGAAAACGGCATTTTTGATCAAAATAAATTCAGGACATTTATTGCCGACATGAAAATCAACAATCCTTCTCAGTATAATCTTTGGCTACAAGACGAACAATCCATTATTCAAAATGCCAAGCAGCAAACCTATTTCAATTTAATTAAAGCCGGGGTGGGGGCCACGTTAAAAGAAGGAGAGCTAGATTATCGTCTCGCCAATGACAAGGTTGATATCAAATATGTCCGTATTCCCTTTACATCTATCGCCGATAGTTCGATAATAGTTTCTAAGAGCGAAATGCAAACTTACATTAACGCCCATAAAGAAGATTTCAAACAAGAGCCTGCAAGAGATATTCAATTTGTGTATTTTGAGGAAAAAGCTTCTGTGGCAGATGAAAAAGCGGTAAAGGATGCCATTGCAAAACTTATGGACGAAACCGTCGAATACAATGCACAAACGGATAAGAACGATACGATACAAGGATTTCGGACTGCAACCGATGTGACCGCCTTTTTAGATCGTAATTCTGATATTAAATTCGACACGATATACAAAGCCAAAAATACGTTACCCGCTAAGTTTGCCGATACGTTGATGACCTTAGAGGTCGGTGAGTTATATGGTCCGTATAGGGATGGGGATTATTTTAAGGTTTCTAAAATGGTCGGCAGAAAACCCAATGGCTCGGTTAAGGCAAGCCATATTCTAATTGGCTATGTAGGAGCAGAAAGAGCAAATCCTGAAGTTAAGAGAACCAAAGAAGAGGCAGAGGCAGAGGCCAAACGCTTACTACGGGAAGCTAGAAAGAAAGACGCCAAGTTTGTTGAGTTAGCTAGGGATAACTCAGATGGTCCTTCAGCCCCGAACGGTGGTGATTTAGGGTATTTTCAAGAGGGAAGAATGGTGCCCAAGTTCAACGACTTTGCCTTTGGCAATAAAATAGGAGCTATTGGAATGGTGGAGACTGATTTCGGTTTTCACGTCATCAAAGTCGACGAGAAGCAAGATATTGTGCAAGTTGCTACACTGGCGCGTGAAATTGAACCTTCTGAAGAAACGGTCAATACTTTGTTTACCGATGCAACAAAATTTGAAATGGAATCTATCTCTTCCGAAAAGGCCTTTTCAGATTTGGCTAAGGAAAGCGAGTATGCGGTGCGCCCTGTCAACAAAATCAAGGCTACCGATGAAAACCTTCCCGGACTTTCAGCTCAACGAAATATCGTTCAATGGGCTTTTAGGGAAGATACTAAAATAGGTGACATCAAACGCTTTGATTTAGCAAGTGGCTACGCAGTTACTCAGTTGACCAAGACCTACGACGAAGGCTTAATATCGGTTGAAGACGCTTCGCGAACAGTGCTTCCTAAAATCAGAAAAGAGCGTAAAGCGGCCCAGATACTTTCAGCTAATAGAAGTAAATCAATGGATGATTTGGCAAAAGACAATAATGTAAGTGCTTCAACAGCAACGGCATTAACGGTCAAGTCTCCAACTATTCCCGGTTCAGGTTCCGAGCCTTCCGTGGTAGGTGCAGCGTTCGCAATGAAAGAGGGTACAACATCTGAATTAATAGAAGGCAACAGCGGTATTTTTAAACTAACGGTTAGTAAAAAAACCGAAGCGCCGAAATTGGATAACTATAGCACTTATGCAACTTCCGTAAAGTCTTCTCGTGCAAGTCAGGTAAATACAGCTGTCTATAAGGCTTTAAGGGAAGCCTCGGAAATAGAAGACAAGCGCGGCGTTTTTTATTAAAACTGAAAACTAAAAAGCCTTTCAACCGAAAGGCTTTTTTTTAAACCATTTTTGAATACGGCAGTACAGTTTCATATCCTTTTTCTTCAAAGTATTTAGGGGTATCCTCCTTTCCGGTAGCCATTATAAAGTCGCCGCCCCAAGCACCCAAACTTTTAATGGCACCATTGTAATTTGGAAAAAGTGATTCTTTAATAGTGGGTAGTTGTAATGTATTTGAGATAAGTTGCTCATGCTCCGATAGCAACTCCTCAAAATCGGATAGACTCGAACATGCTATTACATTTTCGGTTATTTCGGAAATTTCGTGTATTAATTTTTGCATATCGAATTCCATTTTTCGGTATCGCGCAATACCTTCTCTACTATTTTGTTTTTTATCAAGATGGATAAAATATAAGCTATCGGTAAACGGAGGGTTAAAATCAATTGGTTCAACCATGGGCTTTCCATTTTTCAAGCGATAAAGAATAGGTGTATCATGCTGTGCACAGGCAATATCATAACCACTTCCTGAAAAAGCGTTCCATAGCAGTTGAAATGCATCGACTTCCGCCCATTGGGCGATGTTATTGATTAAAGTAGAGGAAGAACCAAGCCCCCAGTCTCTTGGGAAATCAAGCGAGGTTTCGACTTTATGTCCCTTTTTTTCCTTTAAAAAATCGGGATTCATTTTTTTAGCTTCCTTCAGAACTTTTGTAAGGGTCTCTGCAACCGGGTCTTTCGAAGGTTTTCCGTTTTCTGAAAGCAAAGTCTCCAATACAAAAGTAGTTTCGAACCAAACAATTCCTTTTTCATCGATACTTTGCCAAACTATTTGAGGCGAATTGATTTCACCTACTTTTAAAGATTGTCCGAATGTTGTCGGCACCGCTAGGCTCAAAGCTCCATCGAGCACGGCATATTCGCCTGTTAGCAGTAATTTTCCGTTGCTGTAGAACTCTTTTGTCATGAGTCTTTTCTCAACTTCTTAAAAGCAGCTACCACTGCATTGTGGGTCGCCGAATTCTTTTTGAAATGATTGGTCAACGTTTTCTTTTCGGTTTCGGTAGCACCTAATTGGTTAAGGATATTCAACAAGTGCATTTTCATGTGGCCTTCTTGAATACCGGTAGTGACCAAAGATTGGACCGCCGCGAAGTTTTGTGCCAATCCCGCTACGGCGACAATTTGCATCAACTCTTTTGCTGAAGGTTTCCCTAAAATTTCCAAGGCCAACTTTACCAAAGGGTGTAGGCTTGTTAACCCACCAACGGTACCTAATGCCAAGGGCACTTCTATCCAGAACCTGAAAATTCCGTTTTCGGCTTTGGCATGGGTAAGGCTGGTATATTGTCCGTCTTTGGCAGCATAGGCATGAATTCCAGCTTCCACCGCCCTAAAATCATTCCCTGTAGCTAGTACTACGGCATCGATACCGTTCATAATCCCCTTATTATGGGTTACCGCCCGATGAGGTTCGATTTGGGCGATTTTTACGGCCTGAACCATCTTATCGGCGAATTTCTCTGATGAAATAGAGTGATCGCGATATAATTCGGTGATAGGGCATTGAACTTCCGCTCTCACCAAACAGTTGGGCACGTAGTTAGAAAGAATGCTCATTACAATTTCGATCTCCTTTTCATCTTTCGAAAACAAAGAAAAAGATTTGGCCTGCTTTTTAAAGGTTTGAGCGAACTGTTCCAGACACGAATTGATGAAATTAGCGCCCATAGCATCTAAAGTCTCAAAAGTACAATGCAGTTGAAAATAGTGCTGTAGCTCATTGGTCTTATCACGTAAAGCAATCTCTATAATACCGCCGCCTCGTGTTTCCATATTTTTGGTAATCGGTCCGGTTTCCGATAGTAGTTTAGGCTTCACTTCTTCAAAGAAGCTTTTCAATTTTTCAATGTCGCCCTTGTACATAAAATGAACCTGTCCGATTTTTTCAGTGCCTAAGACCGTTGTTTTGAACCCGCCCCGGTCAAGCCAAAATTTAGCGGCTTTACTGGCAGCAGCTACAACGGAACTTTCTTCTATGGCCATGGGTATGGCATATAGTTTCTTGTTAATGCGGAAATTAGGAGCGATGCCTAAAGGCAGATAATAGTTCGTGATGGTATTTTCTATAAACTCATCGTGAAGTTGTTGTACCCCGTTTTCGGAATTCCAATAGCGTTGTAATAATTTTTTTGCGCCCTCCGGATTTTTAGTATAATTAGTAACCAGCCAATCTATTTTTTCATCTTTGCTACGTTTCGAGAATCCCTCGACAGGCTTTGTCATAAAATGTAATTTCGGTGCTTAAAGATACTGATAAAGCCCAATACGTTAGCTCGTTTCAAATTAGTCACGACCTTTGCCGTTTTTATCGGCCAAAGTTTAGTTTTTCATAAAATTATCACTAAACTTGGAAGAATTAATACATTTCTAACAAACTATGCAAAAGTTAATTTTCACCCTGATCTCCATCCTAGCTATATTAAGCATATCCGCGGCTCAAGATAAGCAGATAACGGTAGAGGAAGTGTATGGAAAGGAGTTCAAAACTGAAATACTCGATGCGTTGCGTTCTATGAAAAACGGTAAGCAGTATACTATTCTCAATACGACTGCTGCAGGCAATGTAAGTTCAATCGATAAATATGATTATGCCACTTTAGAGAAGGTTGAAACAATCGTGAATACTGCCAATCTATCAGAAATCCAAAAATTCTCTTCCTATACGTTCAGTGACGATGAATCAAAATTGCTATTAGCTACTGATCTCGAAGCCATATTCAGACATTCTACCCTAGGTATTTTTTATGTATACGATATTAAGACAAAGGCGCTGACCAAGGTTTCAGAGGCTAAAATTCAAGAACCCGCATTATCCCCTGACGGAAAGCAGGTCGCTTATGTGCGGGATAACAATCTCTATCTTTTTGATATCGCGACAAAAGAAACTAGTAAGGTCACTGTCGATGGTGAAAAGAATAAAATTATCAATGGGGTGACCGATTGGGTCTATGAAGAGGAATTTGCATTTGTACGGGCATTCGCATGGAATTCCGATGGAACTAAAATCGCCTTCCTGCGCTTCGATGAGACAAACGTTCCCCAATTTTCTATGGATGTTTACGGGAAGGAACTTTATCCCACTAAAGAAACGTTTAAGTATCCTAAAGCTGGACAAGATAATGCTGTAGTCACTTTACATCTATTCGATTTGAAATCGGGAAGCATATCAAATGTCGACTTGGGAGACCCCTATTATATGCCCCGTATAAAATGGATGAACAGTCCGAACCAATTGAGCGTACAGACATTAAATCGTCACCAAAATGACCTAAAGCTACATGCGGTAAATGCGAAAAATAATACGGTTGCTGTTTTACTTGAAGAAAAAGATGATGCCTATGTAAACATTACAGATAACCTCACTTTTTTAGCGGACGATAGTTTTATTTGGACAAGCGAAAAAGACGGCTATAACCACATCTACCTACGCGACCATGATGGCAACTTGATAAACCAGATTACAAAAGGGCCATGGGTAGTAACCAAGTATTACGGCTATGACCAAAATGAGGATAAGGTGTATTACCAGTCTACCCAAAACGGGTCCATAAATCGGGGCGTCTATAGCATCGAAAGTAGTGGTAAGAACAAAAAGGCCTTGGTAGCTGAAGAAGGCACCAATTCCGCTGATTTCAGCGAAGACTTCACTTATTTTATACATACGTATTCCAATGCTACAACACCCCCGTCTTATATGTTGCACAAGGCGCTCAGTGGCAAAAAGATTAAGGAGATAAAGAATAATTCTGCCTTGATCACAAAATTGAAAGGATATGCATTGAGTCCGAGGGAATTTTCGACTATTTCAATCAATGGTAATGATTTGAATATGTACATGATTAAACCAAAAAACTTTGACCCTTCTAAAAAATACCCTTTGTTAATGTATCAGTATAGCGGCCCAGGTTCTCAAAGCGTCGTTAATCGATGGATGGGCGACCGCGACTATTGGCACCAGCAATTGGCTTACGAAGGTTACATTATTGTCTGTGTAGATGGTCGGGGAACCGGATTTAAAGGTGCCGACTTCAAAAAATCGACCT
This sequence comes from uncultured Flavobacteriaceae bacterium, assembly GCA_964600075.1. Classification (GTDB taxonomy): domain Bacteria; phylum Bacteroidota; class Bacteroidia; order Flavobacteriales; family Flavobacteriaceae; genus CAZRIE01. The sequence goes on along the minus strand of CAZRIE010000039.1, from coordinate 3,138 downwards.
ATTTGAATTTAGTCAAATACGAGACCGAAGACCAAATAGCTGCTGCCGAAAAATTAAGCGAATTGCCCTATATAGATGAGAATCGAACTGGTATCTGGGGCTGGAGCTTTGGCGGGCATATGGCTACAAATTGTCTTTTAAAGGGCAGTGACGTTTTTGAAATGGCTATTGCCGTTGCACCGGTGACTTCTTGGCGTTTTTACGACACCATATACACGGAACGTTTTATGCGTACGCCACAAGAGAACCCCGGGGGATATGATGAGAACTCTCCCTTAAACTACCCTGAACTTTTACAGGGCGATTATTTGCTGGTTCATGGTTCGGGTGATGATAATGTTCACGCGCAGCATTCGATGCGCATGATTGAAGCTTTGGTACAGGCCAACAAACAGTTCGATTGGGCCATCTATCCTGATAAGAACCATGGTATTTACGGCGGTAATACACGAGTGCATCTTTATAATAAGATGACCGATTTTGCAAACGAAAGTTTAAGGGACAAAAAAGAGGAAAAGCCAAAGAGAGGAACTGATCAACCTGCAACGGATGCCCAAAAAATAAAGGGTTAATGGATTTCATCACCATACCCCAAAATAGAAAATAACCAAACACAAACTAATTGAATTAATTATGGCAGAAACAATCAAAGCAGCGCATCAAAAAGAACTTTTTGGCCATCCTGTTGGATTATATATTCTCTTTTTTACGGAAATGTGGGAACGTTTTTCGTATTACGGAATGCGGGCTATACTGGTTTTGTATCTGGTAACCAAGACCACTGAGACGAATCCCGGTCTTGGCTGGACAAATAACGAGGCTCTGGCGCTTTACGGTTGGTATACCATGTTGGTTTATGTGGCCTCTATACCGGGCGGAATTATAGCTGACAGAATTCTGGGACAAAAGAAGGCTGTAATTGTGGGTGCAATTCTTCTCGTCATTGGTCATAGTATTTTGGCCATCGAGCAAATGTGGGCATTTTATACGGGTCTCGGATTCATCATTTCAGGTGTTGGTATGCTGAAACCCAATATTTCGACAATGGTCGGGGGCTTGTACAAAAAAGGTGATATAAGAAGAGATAAAGGATTTACGATTTTTTATATAGGAATCAATGTAGGTGCGTTTCTTTCGAGCTTGATAGTTGGATACGTGGGTGAAGTTTATGGCTGGCACTATGGATTCGGGCTTGCAGGCATTTGTATGCTTTTTGGCCTTATTCAATTTGTTCTTGGTCAAAAATACCTTCATGGCATCGGCGATTATTTGGGTAAATCGGAAAATGTTGAAGATCGGGAATCCTTGAATAGACCTCTAACCAAAATTGAAAAGGATAGGGTTATCGTACTGATTATCTCTTTCTTAATGGTAATCGTATTTTTTGGGGCCTTCGAACAAGCCGGGGGCTTAATGAATTTATATGCCAAGGACTATACGAACAGAATGTTCATGGGATGGGAAGTACCGGCCTCATGGTTTCAGGCTGCTAATGCATTCTTTATTATTACCCTCGGAACTGCAGTTGCGGGCTATTGGGCCAAGCGAAAATTGAAAGGCAAGCAAGCGTCCTCATTGTTTAAAATGATTATGGGCCTTATTATTATGGGTACTGGGTTTTTGTTTATGACAGCCGCAACGGCACAATATCAAAGTACAGGATCATCTGCCATGTATTGGCTGGTTTTGGCTTATTTGTTCCATACCGTCGGTGAACTTAGCTTGTCGCCAGTATCACTTTCATTTGTTACCAAATTAGCTCCGGCAAAATACGCCTCGTTGATGATGGGACTATATTTTGCGACTACCGGACTTGGGAATAAATTAGCGGGTCTTTTGGGCGAGTCTGCATCACAATTTGGTGAATATAAAGTGTTTACCGGTATTGCGATTTTCTGTATTTTATTTAGTCTTTTGATCGGGTTATTTTTCAAAAAACTAAAGGCCTTGACCCATGGGGCCGAAGATGACGAGAGAGAAATGACAAGTGGCGATACTCTAGAAAGAGGCGGAATACAATAAATATCAATCTAAATTAAAATAAAAAGCTCCCTTTTCACCCGTATAGTGAAAAGGGAGTTTTCTTTTCTTGCAGGTAGCTGCCCATCGGTTTATATAACTTCTATAGTTGCTACCATCAGCAATAATGACTTTGGGAGCAGTCTCATTGATTAATCGTTCAAGATTTAGTTTTGGGGATTGGGTCAGCACCAAATAATCTAAGTTTACTGTTTTCTCAGGATAAATGCCAAGACTATCGATTATCAGAATATTTTCATCGTGCCATTGATAACTATTCTGAATAGGCCCGTAGTCTACGGATGTAATTCGTTGAGCGACTTGATAATCTGTAACCATTCTTTGTATGCGATCGTTATCTTGGGCAGTGACAATTAAGTTTCTCCCATTTTGGTGCATCAAAACGGAGTTTCGAATCTGATGCGCTAAGAACAAGGTGTTTTTTTGTTCCGTCCGATGGGTCGTGTAGAGCAACCATAATTGAAAACCGATAATTACAACAACCAAGGAGACCGCTTTTTTAAAGTTCGGTTTGCTAAGAAAAAGTACTAAAAAGATTAAGATACCATACGCCAATAGTAGTTGAATCTCATCAAAAGAAATATTTCGAAATACAAAAAGCTTCCTGCTCTGCGACCCAACCTATTATGGAATTCATCCAATGAATCAACGTATCATAGAGCGATACCAAAAAATCGGGCAGTAGGTTCAAGAGCGCAAGAAGGATGACTACTATGCCCATCCCCAAAATCAACCCTAAGGCAGGAATGATTACAAGGTTGGAGATGAAGAACAGTCCTGGAAATTGGTGAAAATAGAATAGGCTAATTGATAATACTCCCAATTGCGCCGCGATGCTCACTGAAATTAGTTGCCAGAAATATCGTAGAATTTTATTTTTTGGATACCATAACTTCTGCAAAAGCGGATACACCCAAACAATAGCTAGCACGGCCGCATAGCTCATTTGAAAACCCACATGAAATAGAAGGTTCGGGTCAATGACCAGTAGAATAAAAAACATCGATAAGGCTAAAGTATTAAAGGTATCGCTCGGTCGGTTCAGGTGTAGCGCATAGGCGACGAACGAGAACATGGTCACCGCACGAACGACAGATG
>CAZRIE010000038.1:0-34209 GCA_964600075.1 uncultured Flavobacteriaceae bacterium | reverse complement strand
GGAAAATTTGATTGCTATGCCTCAATTCACCCAAGACCTGAAATATGGTAACCTTTCGGTACCTGATTTCTTTAAGATTATATGTTCGAAAAAAATTATTAGGCTTCTGCTTATGGTTTTATTTATAGCATTTGCATCCTGTAAATCAGATGATACGGGGAATACTCCCGTAGTAGATATTGATACGGATGGTGACGGTATTTTTGACGAACAAGAAATGTTGAACGGTACGAACAAGAACAACCCTTGCGATCCCAAACAGAATTCGGGGTACAGCGGTTTTGATGCCGATAACACCACTTGGTTGGCAGCCGATTGTGATACTGACGGCATTACAAATGCGAAAGAACTTACCGGCAATACAGATCCTTTCGTTGATGAGGTTAAAGATACTGATGGAGATGGCATCGCTGATTTTCAAGAAGTTGCCAATGGAACGGATAAAGATAATCCCTGCGACCCTTCACAAGACGAAAATTACGATGGTTATGATGCCTTGAGTACTGCCTGGTCGAATTCAGATTGTGACTCCGATGGGGTCAATAACGGCGATGAGGTGGCAAATAGTACTAATCCCTACTTTGATGATACCGTCTTTGCGGTAGCCGAATTTCTGCCTAAACTGTCCGAGCTCAATCTTTTCAAGGGTAATCCATCCGATTTGGTTACTAACAGTACCACCCATGAGTACAGCCTGAGTACACCGCTCTACTCTGATTATGCCTATAAATTCAGAACGATTTCGCTTCCGGAAGGTAGCCAAATGGCCTACAATGACGAAGGGCTGTTACAATTCCCTGATGGCACCGTAATCAGTAAAACGTTTTATTATTTAAACGATGAACGAAATCCCTTACTAGGAAAAAAATTGATAGAGACCCGGCTTCTGATAAAGACCAATGGAGCTTGGAGCATGGGAAATTATCTCTGGAACGGAGAACAAACTGATGCTCTTTTTAGTAATAGCGCACCTTCCGTATCGGTCGATTGGATCGATACAAATGGAAGTAATCGGTCTGTAAATTATAAAGTTCCCTTTTCAATAAATTGTACGCAATGTCATAATGTAAATGACGTTACGCGACCTATAGGCCCAAAAGCACGCAACTTGAATTTTATCTACAACGGAAAAAATCAATTACAGTATTTTGCGGATAAAGGATTGCTTGCTGGAGCTCCTGAAATTTCGCAAATAGAGATACTTCCCGATTGGGCGGATAACTCTTTTACGCTTGAAGAACGGACCCGAGCCTATATGGATGTGAACTGTGCCCATTGCCATCAACCTGGCGCGCTGCATAATTCCAATGTTCCGGACCGACCGGATTTTAGGTACGAAACAGCCTTTGAAGACAGTAATATATTCGAGTTAAGACTAGATATTCGGGACAGGGTCGAGACTTCGCCAGCTTTTGGGCCATCGATGCCGTTGATCGGTATTACACAGTTGCATACTGAGGGCGTTGATTTGATTCATGAATATATCGATTCGTTATAGTGTGACACCCTGGGCCTGCCTCGACGACATACAGTTGCACCTAATGTTTACGGACACGCAAGTTCTCCGATTGACCTCCGCTATTTTTTTGATAAAATTCAGGATGTTACGCTGAATCTAACGAAAAAAAAATATATTCTTCCAAAACACCCGAGAATTGAGGCATTTTGGCGAAGGCTGCCAGTAGCTTCTCCATAATTTCCTATTTTTGAGAAGGTTAAACTTCACCTAAATGGTCATCCTTCAAAACGGAAAACACACCCAATTGTTATTGTGTCTATTTTGCACCTTTACCCTATCTTCTCAGAACTTATTAAAAAACCCGAGTTTTGAGCAATTCGTTAATTGTCCGAAAAGGTTAGGCAATTTTGATGCGGATGTTGAAATATGGTCAACCCCTACGGAAGGTTCTACCGATTATTTTAACGGTTGTAGTACGGCCATGGGGACTCCCGATAATTTCAATGGCTCGCAACCGGCAGATTTTGGAACAGGCTATGCAGGACTTTATCTCTATGCGCCAGAAGATTATCGGGAATATCTTCAGGCAGAATTGGGGGCACCTCTGGAAAAAGGAAAAACGTATCGAGTGTCCTTTTTTGTGAGTTTGGCCGAGCGTTCTGATTTTGCAATAAAGGAATTCGGGGTGTTGTTTGCGAAGGATAAATTAGAAATTCCTATAAAAAAAGAACTTTCCAAAAAACAATTATACCAACAAAAAGAGAACGACTATAACTATATGGAAATAGGGTATGCCAATTTCTATTCCGACACCCAAGATTGGATTTTGGTCAACACCCAATTCATTGCCAAAGGCACGGAGCGGTTCATGATTATGGGCAACTTTAAAAATAATGCTCGCACCCGTCTTTTCAAGACCAAACGGAACGCCAAACAAGGAGCGTATTATTATGTTGATATGGTTTCGGTTCAATCAGCCGTAGCCGGAGTTCCCTCTAAAAAAGTAGTGGCAAAAAATGTTCAAGATAAAAAACCTGTCTTTGAGTTGAACAAAAAACACGTTTTCGAAGACGTACTTTTCACCTTTGATAAATTTCAATTATTGGAAGCCCCAAAACAGGAACTGCAAAACATTCATGACTACCTTTCTGCAAATACAGAACTTCATATAGCCATAAACGGCCATACTGATTCCATCGGCCCGGAAAGTTATAATAAGTCACTTTCGACCAAGAGGGCGGAAGCCGTAGCAAATCATCTTTTACAAATGGGATTAGCGAAAGATCGTATCACATGGCGGGGCTTTGGTGGCGAAAAACCCATTACTTCAAATGCCACTGATGAAGGTCGAAAGCGAAATCGAAGGGTAGAGTTTGTAATTACTCGAACGGTCTCAGATGAATAAGAATCTGATAGGATTTTCTTCCAGCAGCTAGTAATCCGAGTACTCGGTGGGGTAGAGTAGTATCTTATCCGCCTTTTTCATATTGTTCTGATACTTAGGGTCCGCTTTTAATTTTCCCCATTTATCTGAGGCAAAAAATGCTTCCCAGAGGGCATCCCGCTTTTCCATATTGGGGAAGGTGGTCATATACATCAAGTTTGGCATACGGTCTCCTGAAACTACTTCCGCATAAAAAACGGCATTGAAACCTAACGATTCGAAAAGTGCTACCTCACCCCCGGCATTGAACATATCCACTTTATTCTGATAGGTAGCCTCGGTAGGCGATTCATAACTTCGCAGTTCATAGACCCGGTTTTTTTTCGGACCTTCTACTTCCGATGCTCTCATCTGAGGCATTTCGGTAAAGGCCTTCATGAGTGTTGAGTTAATATGGTCGTAAGGTGGCTCATCGTGCTTTGCCTTAATATAGGCCATTCCCGCAGAAATATACGTTTTATCTTGTGCGAGCATATTCTCCAAAGTCAAGAACTGCTCCATTGATTCAAAAGGAATCAACACATAGATTTTATTCGCTGTAAGGAAATTGCTCGGTCGCAATTTAAAAACTCCCACAGTTTGAATATTAGCTCTTTTTAGTGCGGGCAAATAGGCATCTTTAAGATAAGTATCCATAATACCCTCTTGTTTTTCATCTACCAAGGTATAAGTCTTCAACTGATAGAATTGGCGTTTTTCGTCTTGAGCTGTACTTGTAAAAGTTATTGAAAAAATCAGGAGAAAGGTAATAATTGATTTTTGCATGGTATTCATTTTCAAAGCTGTTCATTAGTGAATATCAAACTTAATGAAGTTGGGTCAAATAACCTAGAATGTTTAAATTGATATTTATGAAGCTATTTATTAGTAAAACCTATTTTGAAAAGGTGCGTAGCGATGTTTTGAAAAAAGATAGTTGAACCAATCCCGCTTTTTTAGCGAGAACTGATGCCTAGTACCTCAAAACGTAATTCGGAATTTCAAAACGATCTTCTGGGGAATACCTTGTATGGCTACGTAGATCTCGTTTATTATGATTGATATTCCAAAATATCACCTGGCTGGCATTCTAAAACCTCGCAAATAGCTTGTAGCGTACTAAACCTTACAGCTTTTGCTTTCCCCTTTTTTAAGATGGAAAGATTCGACATGGTGATTCCCACTTTTTCAGAAAGTTCAGTCAAAGACATCTTTCTACGGGCAAGCATCACATCAAGATTTACAATTATGGGCATGTGTTGCTTTTAGATGGTTAAATCGTTTTCCTCTTTTAATAGGGAACCTATGCGAAAAGCTTCTGCAATAACTAATAAGAAAAGATAAAAGAAAACATATTCCCATCTTGAAAAAAAATAATAATTAATACCCGTAAATGTAATCCCTGAAAACTCTAACTTATCGCTGAGGTATAACGAAGATATCAAGAGATTGAGTTTGTCTATGAAAAATACAACAATAAACAAAAGCGCCATATTCCTCATGCGAATAGCATTTTTTACCATTAAAAAATCACTTGTATTGGCTGCGTCAAGTATTTGGCAAATAAGTCTGATTATCAATAGTATGCACGTAGAAATTAGAACATTAACTAACAACGATAATATTCCTACCGTTCTAGGGAGGGATGGAGTGTCTATAATTCCCGTTGCATAATGAAGATTTACGTTCGATATGCTTTCGCCTTCCGAAGAAATCAAATTTCCAGTCTCCGTGAATTCGAAAAGTACCGGTAAACTTATATAATTTTCTTGGTTGCGAGTGTTGAGTGATATAGTTGTTATTATCAGGTAAAGAATTAGACTAAGGCTATAAAGAAGAAAAATACTTCTAAAAGTGATTAATAAAAATTTAATCAGTACCCTACCTCGAATATCGCTTTGTTCTTTCATAAATTGAGTATTAATCATTTTTATTAGTGTAAATAAACAAAAATTTATTGATAAACAATAAAAAATAAATGTTAAACAATATATATTTGATAATTTGATTTTAAATAGACTAACTTCTTTTGATAGCATTAAAACCTATTATCTTTACAAAAACACAAACCTATGGACCTGAATTTAGCTGTACTGATAGACGGCGATAACATACCCTCAGCTTACGTCAAAGAAATGATGGAGGAAATCGCAAAATACGGTAACCCAACGATTAAGCGTATCTACGGCGATTGGACAAACCCTCGATTGGGCAAATGGAAAAATATACTATTAGAAAACGCCATTACGCCTATTCAACAATATGGATATACCCAAGGTAAGAACGCAACCGATTCAGCGATGATTATTGATGCCATGGATATTCTGTATACTGGAAAAGTAAATGGCTTCTGCATCGTAAGCAGCGATAGTGATTTTACGCGTTTGGCCACTAGGCTTCGCGAAGCCGGCATGCAAGTGTTCGGTATCGGCGAAAAGAAAACCCCAAACCCCTTTATTGTGGCTTGTGATAAGTTTATCTATATCGAAATTTTAAAGGGGCAAGGGGAGGAAGATACCCTAGAAAATACGAAAAGTAAAGAAGGTACAGAGAATAGCGTTGATAAGATTACAAGCAAAGATTTAAGACTTATTTCTACGACCATCGACGATGTGGCAGATGATGATGGGTGGGCTTTTTTGGGAGATGTAGGTAGCTTGTTACAAAAAAAACAGCCTAATTTTGATTCCCGAAACTACGGATTTCAAAAATTGACTCCCCTTATCCAGTCTATCAAAAGCATTGAGGTTGAGCGACGTGAAGATTCTAAAGGTCGCAAGAAACTGATATTTGTGAAAATGAAAGATAAACCTAAATCAAGGTCAAGAAAATAGCTGAGAGGTTGGCTAGAATTTTAAAATGTGTAAATTTAACTCTACTAATACATATTAAAAGATGAAAAAGAATATTAAAAAATTACAGTTTTTACTCGTTGCCGTGTCATTTAGTATGATGGGTACCATCAATGCGGGTGATGTTGCGCTCAGCAGTACCTTAAATACGGAAACTAGTATAGGTAATACGGCAGACGACCTTGTTGGCGGATGGGCCTATACCGTCGCGGGTGCCACTGATGGGTATGAAAAAGGTTTTTTGGTAATTATGAAACAGAACAACCAATATAAGGTACAAGTGCAAGTTGGCACAAGTACTTTTTTAGGAGAAAATGTAACGGTCAAAGGTAAAGAGATTGGTTTCGATGTGATGATTGAAGGCAGTAGGGTTTCGGTAATGCTGAAAGCGAAAGGCAGTGCTATTAGTGGAAAGGCCACTTCTTCAGATGGCTCCTATGCTATAAATGGCGTAAAAAGTATTTCTGCCGAATAAAGCTTTACCTTCCTGCCTTTTTGAGTTTATCCTTTTCCCTTAATCCTAATGCTAATGCCCTTCTTGATAAGGTCGGGATAGATGCATTGAGTACCGATTTTCCGGTGTAAAAGGTAAGTCCGTTTTGACATTTTACGATGTGGTAACCTTATAGAATTCGAAAAAATTTCCTTATGTTAAGTTTTCAAATGAAAGATGTATTAACCAGGGAATAAGCCGCGCGAGGAAACGCGATTTGGCCGACTTACACCAATTTTGGTTTTATTCCCCAGATTCAAATTCTTTGACCGCCACTTGGGCTTTCGGAACCTGCGTCCCAATGCATGCGGAACACCTCACTTCATCTTTAAGAAAGTGCTTTTCACTTTGTTTATTTTATTAAGCAAAAAAAACCGAAGCCAAAGGCTTCGGTTTTCCGACTATAGGTTTTCAGGAAATTTTACATTTTTATTGGTACGGCGACACGTGTTTTGCCCCATCCCATTACCATATGGGCACCGCCATCGACTTCCTTAAAAGTCATAGAAAATTCTTCAAGTGATGTTCCATCGGTACTGCTGGGTACGGTAACTCGAGCTACATCGGCACTTTCATCATAAGAATATGCTCCCCATTGGTTGAGGTTTTTATTCAAAGCTACGGTCCACTCCTTTTCGCCTGGTATGGTAAACATAGAGTAGGTTCCTGCCTTGATTGATTTTCCACCGAAATCTACATCCATATAAAATGTAATTTCAGGAGCTTCGTTCGCCCCGGTGCGCCATACTTTACCTGCAGGAGCGAGTTCAGAAAGCGACCGGCCTTTTAACTGTGGTCGGCTATAGATGACCCGCACAGCCTTATCGGCTTTTTTATAATCGTTAGGAAAAGCGGCCATATCCATGGGGCTTTTGTCCAATCCGCTGAATTTTTGCGCCAGAGCCTCTGTTGAAAAGGTTATGGCGAAAACCATAAGAGCAATTAAAGATACTTTTTTCATAATTATGTGTTTGTTTTTGTCTGTCCCGATTGGTTTCGGGGCAATGTGATGAATAGCGTTAAAACTAATTCGAATTCCGTTTAAACTCTGCTAAAAAGTCGTTAAAATTCACGCTACTTACAGAATACACTGATTTTTGTTCAAAACTTAGTATTTTATATAAGAGTGTAACAAGATAAGGGATAATAGTATAAATATGTTACTAAATTAATTTAATTGTTTTATAATTGAAAGAATAAACACACCTTTGCCTTTAAATTTGATATAAAATAGCTTGTTATGTGTGGAATTGTATGTGCATTCGATTTAAAGGAAAGTTCAGAAGCTTTAAGACCCCAATTGTTGGAGATGTCAAAAAAAGTAAGACATCGTGGACCGGATTGGAGCGGAATCTATGCTGGTGATAAGGCGATACTGGCGCATGAACGTTTGTCTATTGTTGACCCGGCTTCGGGTAAGCAGCCTTTGTATAGCGAAGATAAAAAATTAGTCTTGGCGGCCAACGGGGAAATTTATAACCATAGAGCATTGAGAAAACAATTTGATGGCAAGTATAACTTTCAAACGGAATCGGATTGTGAAGTTATTTTGGCGCTCTACAAAGAAAAAGGAGTCGAGTTCCTAGACGAGATGAACGGTATCTTCGGTTTTGCCATTTATGATGCCGAAAATGACGAATATTTTATCGCCCGAGACCACATGGGTATCATTCCCCTATATATCGGGTGGGACCAGAACGGTACGTTTTATGTTGCTTCCGAATTAAAAGCATTGGAAGGTATCTGTTCAAGAATCGAGCTTTTCCCTCCGGGGCACTATATGCACAGTAATGATGGCGAATTGAAAAAATGGTATTCTAGAGATTGGATGGAATATGATGCGGTAAAAGACAATAAGACGAGCATACAAGAAATCAAGGAAGCCTTGGAAGCCGCAGTTCACCGCCAACTGATGTCTGATGTGCCCTATGGGGTGTTACTTTCGGGAGGGTTAGATTCTTCGGTAACTTCAGCTATTGCCAAAAAGTATGCTCAAAAGCGAATAGAGTCAGATGATACGACCGATGCTTGGTGGCCGCAATTACATTCTTTTTCCGTGGGGCTTGATGGCTCGCCAGATTTGGCAGCGGCGCAAAAAGTGGCCGAGCATATCGGGACCGTACACCACGAAATTAAGTTTACGATACAAGAAGGTCTTGATGCCATCAAAGATGTTATTTTCAATCTTGAAACCTATGACATTACTACCATTCGAGCCTCTACACCGATGTATTTAATGGCGCGGGTTATTAAATCAATGGGTATCAAAATGGTACTTTCAGGAGAAGGTGCCGACGAACTTTTTGGCGGGTATCTTTATTTCCATAAAGCGCCGAACGCAGAAGAATTCCATGAAGAAACTGTTCGTAAGTTGAGCAAGTTGCACATGTACGATTGCCTGCGTGCCAATAAATCACTGGCAGCTTGGGGCATTGAAGGTCGGGTTCCGTTTTTGGACAAAGAGTTTATTGATGTCGCTATGCGCATCAACCCACAAGATAAAATGATCAACGGCGAACGTATGGAAAAATGGGTGGTTCGCAAGGCATTTGAAGACATGCTTCCCGAAAGTGTGGCTTGGCGACAAAAAGAACAGTTTTCCGATGGTGTTGGCTACAGTTGGATCGATACCCTAAAGGAGGTAGTCAATGAAGAGGTTACCGACGAGCAATTGGCGAACGCCAAGTTCCGTTTCCCCCTGCAGACCCCGACCTCTAAAGAGGAGTTTTATTATCGGTCGATATTCGAATCGCATTTTCCGAGCGATGCGGCGGCATTGTGTGTTCCGCAAGAAGCTTCAGTAGCTTGTAGCACGAAAATCGCATTGGAATGGGATGAAGCCTTTAAAAACATGAACGACCCATCGGGTAGGGCCGTGGCCAACGTGCATGACGATGCTTACTAGAAGTAAAATAGACTGATTTTAATATTTTCTATCCATGGGCCGGTCTATAAACTTTTCCGTTGCCGCCATAAATGTTTTTGCCGCTGAAGTTTTTTTGTGATTCAAATTGGTGAAAATATATAATACTTAAAAGTGGTGCGGGGCAAAAGCCAAGTTTTATGCTTAAATCACAAAACATAAAATGTATCAGAGTCTATAGGCTCTGGCACATCATTTTCGATTTCTAAAAGTTGTTTGATGTTAATTTCGATAGTTCTTGAGATTGAGGTCATTGAAGTATCAGTTGGAGTATTTTCAAATGGGTCTTGAATACTAGTGGCAATTTTTTCTAGAAGAAAGAATGGCAACGATATAAAGACCATCAATAAGACTTCCGTTGGCCCCTGTAAATTTGTTAATGACAAAGAAAGTGTCACTAGAAAAATATAGATGAATAGATGTAAGGTCAAGCGATAGGTTTTTGGAAAGAACGTATTTTTTATCCGTTCCGCCTGTCCCATCGAAGCACAAAGACGTAATAGAGTGCCGTCAATCTGAACTTGTTGGTAATCATTTATCAATTTTTGGGCGTGTAATTGGCACAAATCCTGGGACTGATGATCCAATAAAGCCAGAGGAATGTTTGAATGGCCATGTAAAGAGCGCAACTCTTTTTTTGTTATAAAATGAAGGAGGTGCTTTTTAGCGTCATGGTTTCTTAACGACTTCGATAGGGAGTAGCACCACGCTATTTGCCGATGCGCCATTTTCGTGGTCAATTTATTTTCTGCCCTGGTTGAAAAATTCAAGAGTTGAATAACTAAGGTTCTTGAGTCGTTGACAATAGAACCCCATATTTTTCGGGCCTCCCACCATCTATCGTAAGATTGGGATAATTTAAATGAGAGTAGCAAAGCAATTGCGGTACCCATAAAGGCACCAATACCAACGGGGATTTCTAGGTCGATTAAGTACGTCGATATTATGGAAACAATTGATGAAAATAGGAGTACGATTACGAGGTCCCATTTAATTTGATGAAACCAATAAGCTATGGGAATTCTTTTTTCTAAAATCACATTACAAAGATTGAGTTGATTTGACTAGGGTTTTTCATAAGTGTGTACTTGGGTAAAATACTAATCTCTTTCCGTAAAGATATCGATTATTCAATTGACCAAATTTATCGACTACGCCATAAAGTTATAGATGCAAATTCTTTTGGTTATTCTGAAATAGCGACTTCGTTTTCAAAGCTATTTTAGAGGTAAAATTTTCCACAAAAATTGTTGATAACTTAGAGGTTAAGATAATCCCAAAAACCTATATTTCATAGGGTATTGCGTATATTTGTAGGATTGAAAAATTTGAAGTAAAAACAACCAATAAATCTTATGAGCGAAGAAGCGAATAAAGACGAAGAATCTAAGAAAAAAGACGAAATCAAAAAGCCGGTAGAACACCTAACTGGCGAAAATAAAAAAGCATATTCAGCGGATAGTATCCAGGCCCTTGAAGGTATGGAGCATGTCCGCATGCGGCCCTCGATGTATATCGGTGACGTAGGTGTGCGTGGTTTACATCATCTTGTTTATGAGGTAGTGGACAATTCCATTGATGAGGCTATGGGCGGTCATTGCGACACTATTAGCGTTGTTATCAATGAAGATAATTCCATTACTACCAGAGATAACGGTAGGGGTATTCCTGTAGATCTGCATAAAAAAGAGGGAATTTCGGCTCTCGAGGTCGTTATGACCAAAATCGGCGCCGGCGGAAAGTTCGATAAAGATTCCTATAAAGTTTCCGGGGGGCTACATGGCGTCGGAGTTTCCGTGGTAAATGCACTTTCGGACCAATTGAAAGCCACCGTTTATCGAGATGGTAAAATTTGGGAGCAAGAATACGAACGAGGCAAAGCGGTGTATCCCGTAAAAAGTGTCGGAGATACTGACGATAGAGGTACCATGGTTACTTTCCATCCTGATGATCAGATTTTTACTCAGACCATAGAATATAGTTATGAGACCCTTGCCTACAGGATGCGCGAACTTTCCTTTTTAAATAAAGGAGTTACGATCAGCATAACCGACAGAAGACAAAAGGATGAGGATGGGGAATTCGTCACCGAAACCTTCTATTCAGATGAAGGATTGAAGGAGTTCGTCAGGTTTTTAGATAGTAACCGCGACCCCTTGATTCAAGGCGTTATCGCTATGGAAGGTGAGAAGAACGGTGTTCCCGTTGAAGTCGCCATGATTTATAACAGTAGCTATACCGAAAACCTGCATTCGTACGTGAACAATATCAATACCCACGAAGGTGGAACACATCTATCCGGTTTTAGAAGGGGACTTACCACTACCCTAAAGAAATATGCAGATTCATCTGGTATGTTGGACAAGCTGAAATTTGAGGTACAAGGCGATGATTTCAGGGAAGGCTTGACAGCAATTGTATCTGTTAAGGTAGCTGAACCACAGTTTGAAGGCCAGACAAAAACCAAATTGGGCAACCGTGAGGTTTCCTCTGCAGTAAGTCAATCGGTTTCCGAAATGTTGACCAATTATTTGGAGGAACACCCCGACGATGCCAAAATAATCGTCCAAAAAGTAATTTTGGCGGCACAGGCACGTCATGCAGCCACAAAGGCTCGTGAGATGGTGCAGCGCAAGACCGTAATGAGTATCGGCGGCCTGCCTGGAAAACTTTCTGACTGCTCCGATCAAGATCCCGTTAATTGCGAAGTATTCCTCGTCGAGGGTGATTCGGCGGGCGGTACAGCAAAAATGGGGCGAGACCGTAAGTTTCAGGCCATCCTTCCTTTACGTGGTAAAATATTGAATGTTGAAAAGGCCATGGTGCACAAGGTCTTCGAAAATGAGGAAATTAAAAATATTTACACAGCCCTAGGGGTTACTATTGGTACCGAAGAGGATAGCAAGGCGCTGAATCTTGAAAAATTGCGTTACCATAAAGTAGTTATCATGTGTGATGCAGATGTCGACGGTAGCCATATCGAAACTTTGATTCTTACTTTTTTCTTTAGATATATGCGCGAACTTATTGAAAGTGGACATGTGTACATCGCAACACCACCTTTGTACTTGGTTAAAAAAGGAGCCAAAAAACGTTACGCATGGTCTGACAAAGAACGCGATGAAATCGCAGACAGCTATAGTGGTGGTGTAAGTATTCAAAGGTATAAAGGTCTTGGTGAGATGAATGCGGAGCAGTTATGGGATACCACGATGAATCCCGAATTTAGAACCTTACGACTGATTACTATAGATAACGCTACGGAGACCGATCGGGTGTTCTCTATGTTGATGGGCGATGAGGTGCCTCCAAGAAGGGAGTTTATCGAGAAGAATGCGGTGTATGCGAACATTGACGTATAATAACTAGTACTTTCATAACGAAAGTTCGTCCGCCACTTGGCGGACGAACTATTTTTAGGGCTAATCAAAAAATATTAATCCTAAATCATAATCAATGAAAGTAAAAGTAGCTGGCATAATGTTGATTATGTCCGGAGTGATCTGCTTTGTGCAGGATAAGTTGAAAGAACGCGAAAAACAAGCAGCGTTTGATACGACTTTTAGTTCTTATTCCCTACAAAACTAGCTTAAATAACGCTTAAAGATGTCGATCGAAAGAAATGCCAGGTCAACGAATTGAAAATCATTTCCGAAGGTAAAAGGAAAAGGATTATGACCGATGAGATCACTAATTTGTATATGACATCTTCGGGTCTTGAGCAACTTGACAAACGAGGTGGTTTTTTCAACGATGCCTCGAATTGGGGCAAGACCGACCCTTCAAAAAATTTGTAGGCAATGAGATTGGTAATATAACCGATATAGATTTTCTTGTACTAAAGCAAGCAGCGGTAGCGCATTGGTTTGGATTTAAGTATCAAAACTTTTTCTGTCGGGGGCATTACAGTGAAAAAAGCCATAGTCTTATTGACTGGGGCTTATGTTATATTCGAAACCTATTTAGATTTTTATTCTCGCGTAGCCATCACATTACCTTGTGCATCGGCTAAAGTCGAACCGTCGTCAGATGCTTTCATCGATACAATTTGCACTTCCATATCGGTACCGGGGTATGAGATAGTATAGACATCATTATCATAACTCCATTTAAAATCAGTTTTAAAAGTAATTGTTCCATTGGCTTTATGGTGGTACCTACCTAAATAAGCATCATTAAAAATCCACTCTTTCCGAACGGTCGTTTCCTTAGCGGTAAGGTTTGCTTGCTCGACTTCGACATCTGACCAAATACCTATTACGGCGTTATTGTTTTCGGGGATTTTTGTGCAATTACTCACTAACACGATAGCGACTATGGCTACGAAAGAAAACAGTTTTTTCATTGCAGTGGGTTTTTTTGAATTGGGGGTCTGCTGATTTTAGAACGCCGATCGCTTAGTTCATATTGCTAAAATTCGATATACGGTACTAAATCACATTCTTACTCGTTGAAAAGCTTTTTTTTTTAACAGGGATGCATTTTATCGAGTGGATTTAAATGGGTTTTTCTTCGATTTAGTAAAGTTTTCAACTCCATTTTCTTTCAAGAATGTTTAATTTTGGTAACCTCTGAAAAAAAGCTGTATGTGGTTAGTCAAGGGCTGCAATGAATTAGAATTTTGACGTATGAATTTGCTTTTCAGATAACTATAAAAGTAATAGACCTTTAATAACAAATAAATAATAACAAATGAAAGTTACCGTAGTAGGGGCAGGAGCGGTTGGCGCAAGCTGCGCCGAGTATATTGCCATAAAGAATTTTGCATCTGAAGTAGTTTTGTTGGATATTAAAGAAGGTTATGCCGAAGGCAAAGCTATGGACTTGATGCAGACCGCTTCTTTGAACGGTTTTGACACGAAAATAACAGGGGTTACGAACGATTATTCGAAAACTGCAAACAGCGATATTGCCGTTATTACTTCTGGGATTCCAAGAAAACCTGGTATGACGCGTGAAGAATTGATCGGTATCAATGCGGGAATCGTGAAAACGGTATCGGCAAGCCTCATCGAACATTCGCCTAGTGTTATAATGATTGTTGTTAGCAATCCTATGGATACGATGACTTATTTAGTACATAAGACCACGAATCTTCCGAAAAATAGAATTATCGGTATGGGAGGGGCTTTAGATAGCGCCCGTTTCAAATATCGTTTGGCGGAAGCCCTTGGTGCGCCTATATCGGATGTCGATGGTATGGTCATCGGCGGCCATAGTGATACCGGTATGGTACCTTTGACTTCCCATGCTACTAGAAATAGTATTCGGGTTTCAGAGTTTTTACCCGAAGATAGGTTACAGCAAGTTGCCGAAGATACCAAAGTGGGCGGAGCCACGCTTACAAAACTTTTGGGTACGAGTGCTTGGTATGCTCCCGGAGCAGCAGTTTCGGGTCTGGTTCAAGCTATAGCCTGTGACCAAAAGAAGATGTTTCCGTGTTCAACTTTTTTAGAAGGTGAATATGATTTGAACGATATTTGTATAGGTGTTCCCGTGATTTTAGGTAAAGGCGGTATCGAAAAAATAATAGATATTCCTTTGAGTGCTGCTGAAAAAGCTAAAATGCAAGAAAGTGCTGAAGGTGTTAAAAAGACTAATGCGCTTTTAGAAGTTTAGCAGGTAAACGGCTATAAATTAGAACATCCGCTAGGAATTTATTTCCTGAGCGGATGTTTTCGTTTTGCAATAACTCTTAAATATCTTGCTAAATGCTATAGGAAAATCATATATTTGCACGCTGTAATAAAAAGCACCCACAAAACTCTTGTAATCAATGGAAAATAAAGGACTTATAAAGCTTTTTGCCCTCTTGTTCGGGCTGGTGAGCATCTACCAATTATCATATACCTTTATTGGCGGTAAAGTAGAAAATGAAGCGGATAGGTATGCCGTGAACCGTATTTCGGAGTCGGAAGATGATTATATTTCCAAGCGCGAGGTCGCGGAAGCACAGTATCTTGACTCTATCGGTGAGAATACTATTCTAGGTTTCACGAACTACAACGAAGCCAAGAAAAAAGAATTAAACAAAGGTCTCGACCTTAAAGGAGGTATCAACGTAACCTTGCAGATTTCCGTTAAGGATATTTTAAAAGGGCTTGCCAACAATACCAAAAACCCCATCTTCAATAAGGCTTTGGCCGATGCCGATGCGGCTTCCAAAAATAGCGACGACACCTATGTCGAATTATTCTTCGAAGCATGGGAAGACATCAGTGGCGATACGAAATTGGCTTCGCCAGATATTTTTGCCAACAAAGAACTTAGTGACGAGATTAATTTTCAAATGGGCGATGATGAGGTCAAGCCTATCATCCGTAGAAAAATCGATGAGTCTATTGTTTCCGCTTTTGAAGTACTTCGAGAACGTATCGATGGATTTGGGGTGACCCAGCCGAACATCCAGCGTGAAGGTAATTCAGGTCGTATTTTGGTCGAACTGCCAGGTGCGCGAGATATTGCACGTGCCCAGGGTCTTCTGTCGAGTACCGCCCAACTGGAGTTTTGGGAAACGTATCAACCGAATAATCCCGAACTACAGGGCTTCTTTTTTCAAGCCAACGAGAAATTAAAAACATTAATAGATGCCGACGAGGTAGAAGAGCCGGTCAAAGTAGAATCTGAATTGGATTCTTTATTATCGGATGTTTCGCAAGATTCGCTAGACTTTGCGAGCCAGCGCAATCCACTTTTCGATAAGTTTCAGTTGGGAGCGCCTAGCTATGCCGTAGGAGTTGCAGCTATTAAAGATACGGCCGAAATCGGTTCTTATCTTAGAATGAAAGAAATACGAAGATTGCTTCCTGCGGATATGCAGTTTGTAAAGTTCTTATGGGAAAGACCTTCTGAAGGTGCCGAAATCGTCGAACTCTTTGCTTTAAAATCCAATCGTGACGCTGAGCCACGTATTAGTGGTGATGTGGTAACCGATGCACGTGACGAATTTGCTAACGGTAAACCGGCCGTTACGATGAGCATGAATACCAAAGGTGCAAAAGCTTGGGAAAAGTTAACCGGCGATGCCTATACCAACAGAACGGGTATTGCCATTGTATTGGACAATAAGGTATACACAGCACCAGGAGTTTCTACAGGTCCAATTTCCGGTGGCCGTTCAGAGATTACGGGCTCTTTTACAGTAAACGAGACAAAAGATATTGCGAATGTATTGCGTGCTGGAAAACTTCCAGCATCTGCAGAAATCATTCAATCGGAAGTTGTAGGCCCATCATTGGGTCAGGAGGCTATCGATAGTGGGTTTATGTCTTTTATGATTGCCATGGCCATCGTATTGGTCTGGATGGTGTTTTATTATGGAAAGGCGGGTATTTTCGCCGATATCGCATTGCTTTTGAATATTCTTTTAATATTCGGGGTATTGACTAGTCTGAGCGCTGTACTTACGTTGCCGGGTATTGCCGGTATCGTACTGACTATTGGTATGTCAGTAGATGCGAACGTTCTGATATTTGAGCGGATCAAGGAGGAAATCGCGAAAGGAAAAGGAAAATCGCAAGCAGTTGCCGATGGATTCAGTAATGCTCTTTCTTCGATTTTGGATGCGAATATTACAACAGGTCTTACCGCAATTATTCTTTTTATATTCGGATCGGGACCCATCAAAGGTTTCGCCACTACCTTGCTCATCGGTATTGTAACCTCATTGTTTACGGCCATCTTTATTACACGTTTATTGGTAGATTGGTACCTCAGTGGAAGAACGAGAAGGCTTGATTTCTCGACCTCCCTGACCAAAAACCTGTTCAAGAATATAAATGTTAACTTCTTGGCCAAACGTAAGATTGCCTATGTGCTTTCCCTAGTTTTGGTAGGTATCGGTGTTTTTTCTTTATTAACAAATGGTCTACAACAAGGTGTAGATTTTATAGGAGGAAGATCTTATCAGGTACGCTTTGAACAAGGCGTGAATCCTTCTGAAATCGCCTCTGAACTAAACGATGTATTTGGTAGCGGCACGAATGTGAAAACTTTTGGTAATGCTAACCAAGTGAAAATTACAACGCCCTATAAGGTAGATGTTGAAGGCATTGAGGTCGATAACGAAATTCAATCGAAGCTCTATACTTCGTTACAAAAATACTTGCCAGATGGAACGGACCAGAAAGATTTTATGATTGGAAGTGGAGACAAATCCATCGGTATTTTACAGTCGGTTAAAGTGGGCCCGACCATTGCCGATGATATCAAGAACAATGCCTTTTTGGCTATTATTGGTTCTTTGGCCGTTGTGTTCCTTTATATCTTATTTCGTTTTCGCAAGTGGCAATTCTCTTTGGGGGCCGTTGTCGCGGTTTTCCACGATGTTATGATTGTATTGGGGATATTCTCTTTGTTTGGCACGATTATGCCTTTCAACATGGAAATTGACCAAGCGTTTATCGCGGCAATACTTACAGTAATCGGGTATTCGTTGAACGATACCGTGGTCGTTTTTGACCGTATTCGTGAGATTATTGGAGAAAAAGGATGGCGTGGTGGCAATAATGTCAATTTGGCTTTGAATAGTACTTTGAGCCGAACCTTGAATACCTCTTTGACCACATTGGTCGTATTGTTGGCAATATTTATTTTTGGTGGTGAGTCGCTTCGTGGTTTTATGTTCGCCATGATTATAGGTATCATAGTCGGAACCTATTCTTCATTGTTCATCGCTACCCCTGTGATGTTCGATACCTTGAATAAAAGTACTCGGTTGGGGGAAAAGGAGGCCAAGATTGAAACTGCCAAAACCAAAAAAGCAGCTGTAAAGTAAATTTTCTCCAGCACAGGGGAAAGTAAGATTCAAACTCAAAACTAACTCAAATAACTAAAGCCGTTTGCTTAGCAGGCGGCTTTTTTGATTTTTTAAGAAAACAAATAATCATATTTTTTTTATAGTGAAAGTGAAGTCGTCCCCAGCAAAGGGGAAGTACCGCAGACGGAGGGGTTTTTACAGACCATTTCGGTTTTACCTTTTAAGTTGATTAAAAATTCTCTATTTTTAAATTTTGGATGCTATTCGAATGGAGTTCCTAACAATTTAAGTATGCACGTTTGCATTTTAATATCAGTGTTCCTAGGGCTATCCTTCTGGTTATCGCCATCTCTCCTAATAAAGGGGAGGACCTATTCATAAAGCCTTCTGGCATTATTGTTGGCCAGCGGTTATGAATTTTCCTTCAGACCCTTTAGCCGTCATTTCCAATTGGTAGATATGGTCAGGGTCGAGTCCGGGTTCTTTGCGATGGGAAACAAAAATAATGGCGGTGTCACTTTCCTTAGCGAATTTGTTGACCAGAGCTACAAACAGCGCAGCACTTGCATCATCAAGTCCCGCGGTCGGTTCGTCCAATATCAGCAACGGTGGATGTTTGATCATGGCCCTTACACACATGACCAAACGTTTTTGACCAAGCGACAGTTCGTGAAAAAGTGCATCTTTTTGTTGCCAAAATCCAATAAGTTCTAACCACTCCTTTGCCAATCTCGATTGTGCCTCCGTGGGTTGTACATATAGACCAATAGAATCGTTTAGGCCAGATATAATCATATGGATTACCGAATGGTACCCCGTAAACTTGTCGGTCATAGAAGGGGTAAAGTAGCCAATTTTCTGTTTGATATCCCAAACACTTTCGCCACTTCCCTTTTTACGGCCGAAAATATAAAGTTCCTGACCGTAGCCTTTGGGGTTCTCCCCGGTTATCATAGATAGAATAGTGGTCTTTCCACTACCGTTTTTGCCCCGAAGTTCCCAAAATTCTCCTTTTTTTATCGTCCAATCTATATTCTTTAGAATAGGTTTTCCAGAATACGTAACACAGACTTTCATTAAATCAATAAGGATAACTTTCTCAATATCGAAAATGTGTAAGGGTTTTGGCACCGTTCCTTCAAAACCAACTGTTTCATCAGATGTTAAAAGAGACATGACATCCGTAAAAAAGTTAAGTTGTCTATTGTTAAGTTTGGCAAATGTGGTCGCAAACGGAAGCAAGTCGTTTTTCCTACTTAAAACCTGTATGATGGTAGTATCTTCGGAAATCTCCTGTAACTTTATTTTAAGCTCTGCTTGTGTATCAACATCAAGATTGTCGAAGGGATTGTCCAAAACAATAAAATCAGGTCTAGTTTCTAAAATGTGTTGTAACAAGGCTTTTTTCTGCTCTCCACTCGACATTGATTTAAGGTTTTGTTGTGTGTGTGCCGTAACAACCTTAGTACCATGGCGATCTTCTTCATCGATAAATCGCTCTATGGCCAATTTGGATAATAGCGCACCGTTCAGGCCAATCAATGTTTGAAAACCATCAGGAGGAATACTTTTTAAAAGCGAATCGATAAATTGGCTTTTCTTAGAGGTGTTATCAATAAAAATTGCCCAATGCTCTTTAATCTTAGTCATTTATCGAAAATAAGATAAATTGAGGGAACACCTTTACAACCCACTCAAGAGAAATAGTAAAAAGGAAGCTTAGAGAAAAACCCTGAAAATATGCACCTGATTATTAGTATAGGTTGTGGTTTTGTCTAAATACATTCCATTTTTTATGGCTACTCTTTGGGAAGGGATATTGTCTATATGAATAATCGAAATCAGCGATTCAGCCAATCTATTTCCAAAAGCGAATTCCCTACATTTCTTGGCAGCTTCAGTGGCATAACCTTTGTACCAGTATTGAGGTAGAACGGAATACCCTATTTCTAGCTCTTGAATACCACCAACGGTCTGAATCAACAGGCCACATAGTCCGATAAGATTTCCAGTAGTTTTTAGAGTCAATACGTTCATTCCGCCCAAGCCCTTTTTATAGCGTTCAAAAACCCTATCGAATTGCTGCTGGCAGGCAATTCTTGGTTCTTTGGGCAATCCTTCCCAAAACTCCGAAGTCCGAGGGTCTTGATGAAAAGGCAACCAGGTATCGAAGTCCGACGGCAGTAATTTTCGGAATAAAAGCCTTTCTGTCTCTTCGCCGTTGAGCAATAATTTCATTGGAAATTAAAGTTTTTTGTACACCACGCTATCCCCAACTTGTAAGCCCCATTTTGCCACAAGACCTGCATTGATCTCCAATACGTATTGTACTGGCACTTTGGAAGTCAAACTCGATTCTTTTAAGGGCTGTGCGTTTTCTTGAAAACTCCCGATGGACAAATCCTCTTTTATAAAAATAAGGTCTAAAGGAAATTCTGTATTCTTCATATAAAAGGAATGCATCGCCACATCGGGGAAGATAAAGAGCATTCCCTGTTTACTTTCCATGCTCTGCCGATACATAAGTCCCGTTTGGGTTTCATAATCCGAATCGGCAATTTCAATATTCAATTGTGCGATTATAGAATCTGTTTTCGATTTGAAAACGGTCAGTTCACCTTCTTTTTTGAAGGCGATGGGCTCGGTCTTGATAACCTTTTTGGGTTCATTCTTGCATGAGAAAACTAGTAGAACTAGTAGTACGGATATAGAGACTTTCCCTAGTTGGAAGAACACCCCTATAGTCCCCTCAAGGAGATAATTTCTCTTTTTTAAATTTTTAACCTTGAACATTAAACTTTTTTAACCTCAAACATGCCAAATGCTTACTTCTTACTTTTTCGCGGTTTGAACATAAAATAGAGTCCGATAAGAATAAACGGAATACTCAACCATTGGCCTGTAGATAGCAGACCCAAAGACTCCTCGAAGCCTCCTTGACTTTTCTTAACGTATTCGACAAAAAAGCGAATCGTCCAAAGCAAGACCAAGAATAGCCCGAATAGAAAACCAGTGTCATTTCTTTTATCTGTTTTCCAGTAGAGATAGTACAAAATCAGAAAGACAAAAATATAGGCAATTCCCTCGTACAATTGTGCGGGATGTCGATATGGTATCTGTGATAGATATTCTGAAAACTGTGCATTGTTTTCTATGGCGTCATAAGCAGCATTTACTGTTTTTTCTTTGGTAATGCCCAAAGCTTTGGAAGGGTGCATATCATCAGAATCGCGAATAAATTTTGTTGCGAAAACGAAAGATTCATCGGTAATCTTTCCGTTAATCTCAGAGTTGAAAAAGTTACCCAACCGAACACAAAAAGCACCTATTGCGAACGGAATTACCATTCGGTCTAACAGCCATAAGGGTTTCATATCCGGATATTTACGAGCGTAAAGATACGTACCTATGAGTACCCCAATTATGGCACCGTGGCTGGCAAGACCGGTAAAGCCAGTAAATTCATAACCATTTATAAACCCTAAAAGCGTACCATTGGAACTTTCCCTAATAGGAAGCAAAATCTCCAATAAATGGTTTTTGTAATAAGACCAATCGTAAAAGATTACATGGCCCAAACGTGCCCCGAGCATCGTGGATAGAACCGTATGTATGAAAAGGGAATCTAATTGTTCTACTGTTTTTTTCTCGTTGGTGAATATTCGTTTCATCAGATACCAACCCAAGGCAAACGCAACAATCCATAGAAGATTATAATATTTGATTTGCAAAGGCCCGAGCGTAAAAAGGGTTTCGTTCGGATTCCAGATAATACCTAAGAAATGCATGTCGTTCTAATTTTGGGCGCTAAGATAAGAAAATCGATTTGGGGTTTATGGTTTCTTCTAATTGTTGTTCGAAAAGTTTGCGATTTTGTCTTCGTTACGGTCAGAGTAGAACAACTAACAATAAATTTTTCGACCATTCTGACTATAGGGGTTTTGGAAACTTCCTGATTCTAGAGTACCGTTTGTACGAGTCGAATATTTCTTTATCGGGCCCGACGATTCTTGGGTCTTTTGATTTGTGGAGTTCTTCCAAAAGAATTTTTCTGAGCTTTGATTCTATGGGTAGAAACTCTGGATTACTGGCCAAATTAGTCAAGCAATACGGGTCTTTTTTAATATCGTACAGCTCAAATTCCTGTCTTTTGCCGTACGAATACTCAAAAAAGCGTGCGATACTATCCGTTTCCTTGTTTTCGATGATGTAGGTTTTGGTCGGACAGTCATCTACATCAGTAAATGCGGCATCGGGGATATAGGAACCTTCGTTGTTTAGCCCATATTTCGGGAGTAAGACCGTAGTGTCTTTTGAATCGTATTTTTGTGGTGCTCCTGCCGGCCAACGTTCGGGTCGCAAATTCCAAATAAGGGTATATTTTTCCGAGAAAACGGCACGCTGCGGATAGCCTAGGTTGCGATATCTGGAAGATGAATGTCGCTCTCTGCCTACAAAACTGTAGTTCCTCGTTTTATCAACGGTCCCCTCCTGATTGGATTCCAGAATATTTAGGAAACTTTTACCTGAAATTGGCATCATGGTTTTCGGTTCGGTTCCCGTAATCTCCAATAAAGTTGGTGCGAAATCGACAAACCCTATCCTGTCAACAACGGTGCGACCTGCCTTGAATTTTTTAGGATATCGTATTGCTAAAGGCACATGAACCCCATATTCGAAACTATTTGCCTTGGCCCTTGGAAAAGGCATGCCATTGTCGGAAGTCACTATTACTATTGTGTTTTCGAGCTCCCCGATTTCTTCCAAATAGGTAATCATTTTTTGCAAGTGACTATCAAACCACTCTATTTCGATGGCATAGTCCAGGAGGTCTCCTCTAATTTCTTCCGTGTCGGGTAGAAATTCTGGGACTTTGACATCAGCTAGTTTTTTTCCGAACCTCTTCCAAGATCCTTTTTCATAGGCTCTGTGTGGCTCACTTGCTCCGAACCAAAAAAAGAAAGGTTCCTTGTCACTAACATTTTCTATGAAATATTTGAAATTTTCAAAATAGTCGAATGCCGACATATTTCTAGTTGGTAAGTTTAAAGTATTTCGGTCATACTTTATTGATGAATGGGTCTTTCCGGCGGCATCGGTTTCCCGCCAAAGCGAATCCATAATGTTTCTTGCGTATTGGAAAGGACTTACGCCTTTACCGGTTCTACCAGTACTATAGCCGTTGGCTTTTAGTTCGTCTACAAAGGGTACATGTTTTTTCATCCAAGATGAAGCATGTTGTCCAGATTGTTCATTTTGCCAAGGGTAACGCCCCGTTATCAAAGCACTTCGTGAAGGTGCGCAGCCCGGTGAGCCAGCATAACAATTTTTAAAGTATACCCCTTCACTTGCTATCCGGTCGAACCCTGGAGTTTTTATAAAAGTACTTCCGGCAAAACTAGTATGCCCGAACGACTGATCATCACTGATCACGAATAGAATATTAGGTTTTTTGGGTGTTGGCTTTTCTGTATTGAAACTGGCTAGCGCAAAGAAAATGCCTATTAACAATAAGAGGCTAATACGGTATTTAAATTTCATATCAATTCTATCGTAAAGCTATTTTGGTAGGTTAGAATAACCTATTCAGCTATTTTTTTTCAATTTCGTAATCTTCAAGACAGTGTCTAAATGACTTGATTGGGCGTCGCTCAAAAGTGTTGGTCGCCGTATCTTTTTTGTAACATAAAGATACTAATTAGGATTTTTACTTTCGACTCAATTTGGATAGAAGGGATCTGAAATATCGAAATTCAATTCAATGCATTCAAAATTTATATTTTGTTAGTGCTAGGGCACCGGATCATGCCCTTTGCCTCCCCAAGGGTTACAGCTGAAAATACGCTTTAAAGCCAGCCACCCACCTTTAAAAAGGCCATGTTTTTTTAAGGCTTCAAGGGTGTATTGCGAACAAGTGGGGGAGTAGCGGCAAGTTGCAGGTGTGTACGGGGAAATAGCGACCTGATATACCCTGACCAAAAGAACAAACGGGGCTATCAGTATTTTTTTCACCTGTTTTATTTAGTATACGTTCTTCGCTTTTCCAAGTGCACCGTGCCGAGAACTAAGAAACGCTAAAGGTAGTTCCTTCCTTGCCATCTTTCAATTGAATGCCCAAATCGGCCAATTGGTCACGTATTTTATCGGAGGTCGCAAAATCTTTATTATCACGAGCTTCTTTGCGCAATTTAATCAGTAATTCGACTACACCTGAAAGCTTTTCGGTATCCTGACCATTACCGATATTTTGTTCTAATCCAAGAATTTCAAAAATAAAGGCACTTAAGATCTGTTTTAGCGATTCTTTATCAGCGGATGTTATACTTTCTTTTCCTTCTTTGATAAGATTAATATGCTTTACGACCTCAAAGAGGTTGGCAATTAAAATAGGCGTATTGAAGTCATCGTTCATGGCATTATAGCACTGCCGTTTCCAAGTCTCAATATCGAAATCGCTGTTGCTTCCTGTTTCCAATCCACTTAGAAGAGAAAAAGCATCCATCAATCTGTTAAATCCTTTTTCCGAGGCCAAGAGCGCATCGCTGCTCAAGTCTAAAATACTTGTATAGTGGGCCTGCATCATGAAAAATCGTACCACTGAGGGTGAGAAAGGCTTACTCAAAATATCGTTTTCTCCTGTGAAAATTTCACCGGGCAAAATATTGTTTCCGGTAGATTTTGCCATTTTTTTACCGTTCATGGTAAGCATGTTCGCGTGCATCCAATAGTTGACCGGCGATTGCCCATAACTTGCTTCGGCCTGTGCAATCTCACATTCGTGATGGGGAAATTTCAGATCCATTCCACCACCGTGAATATCAAAGGTCTCTCCCAAATATTTGGTGCTCATAGCAGTACATTCCAAATGCCAACCAGGGAAGCCATCGCCCCAAGGTGAGGGCCACCGCATAATATGCTGTGGTCCGGCTTTTTTCCACAACGCAAAATCTTGAGGGCTTTTTTTCTCATTTTGTGCAGTAAGCTCACGGGTGTTGGCAATCATATCTTCTAACTTACGACCACTCAATTTACCATATTCGTTAGTCTCATTGAACTTGGTTACGTCAAAATATACTGAGCCATTGGCCTCATAGGCATACCCTTTTTCAAGAATGTCTTTGATAATTTCTATCTGTTCGATGATGTGTCCCGTTGCCGTGGGTTCAATACTGGGGGGCAAGAAGTTGAATTTTTCAAGAATATTGTGAAAATCGACCGTATAGCGTTGTACGACCTCCATGGGTTCCAACTGCTCTAGACGCGCTTTTTTGGCGATTTTATCTTCCCCGTCTTCAGCATCATCAACAAGATGCCCTGCATCAGTTATGTTGCGCACATATCGCACTTTATAGCCTAAATGTCTCAAGTACCGAAAGATCATGTCGAAAGACATAAAAGTTCGGCAATTGCCTAAATGTACATTGCTATAAACGGTAGGCCCACAGACGTACATGCCGATATGGCCTTCGTTTAAAGGTTTGAATACTTCTTTTTTACCTGAAAGGGAATTGTAAATTTTTAAGACCTGGCTTTCGTATAATGGCATGTTATGCTAAAACAATTAGAAATTTGTGTCCAGATTGATGTAGTCCAAAAACTCACGGCGTACCCCCTCGTCCTTAAACTTACCACCATATTCGGCAGTTACGGTGCTGCTTTCGATGTCACGTATACCTCTGGAGTTCACGCAGAGGTGCTTGGCATCGATAACACAGGCCACATCTTTGGTATTCAAGACTTTCTGTAATTCCCTTACAATCTGTATGGTCAATCGCTCTTGCACTTGTGGCCTTTTTGCAAAATAATCGACGATGCGGTTCATTTTTGAGAGTCCTACAACATTTCCACTAGAAATATAGGCTATGTGGGCCTTACCGACGATGGGCAACAAATGGTGTTCACAAGTGGAGTATAGCGTAATGTTCTTTTCCACCAACATTTCACCATACTTGTATTTATTCTTGAAAATTGATGATTTAGGTTTGCGTTCGGGGTCAAGCCCAGCGAAAATTTCCTTAACGAACATTTTGGCGACCCTATCAGGTGTGCCCTTAAGACTGTCATCATCAAGATCAAGACCCAAGGTAAGCATTACCTCACGGATGTTTTCCCGTATGCGTTCAATTTTTTCTTCATCGTTCAATACGAATGCGTCATCACGCATAGGGGTACCTTCCGATGCGGAAACATGGTCGTTTCCCATCTCTTCAAATTCCTTTTCCAATGTGCTGTCAATTTTCATCCTGTCCTGACTAAAACGAACTGCAAAGATATACATAATATGGCACTTTATGCCCTATATAGCATGATACACAACATAAATTGGTGTTAAGGAAGCATGCTGCTTATTTTTACATTACCCAAAAGTTGAACCTACTTATGAGCCGCTTTCAGCTTGTTTTTTATTCCTTGTTTATTTTGGGAATTTGTGTTGTTACGGCACAAGTTTCCCCAGATTGCGGCAACGCCGTGCCTATTTGTAACAACACGCCTGTTAATGGTGGTACAATTGGGCTAGGTATCGATGATTTTAGCGGATACTCCGCAAGTGGATGCTTAGAAGAAGCCTTGAGCGGCTCAATTGAATCAAACTCTGCTTGGTATCGATTTCGTACTGGTGCCTCTGGCCAGTTAGGTGTCAATATCGGTATCGAGACGTCTGAAGATTGGGATTTTGCTCTTTATAAAACAAATGACTGTAACAATTTAGGTGACCCTGTCCGATGTAATTTTTTTGACAATCAAGATGGTAATTCATTTATTGGGGTAGGGGAAGACCCATCGGGTACTACCGCTAACGTGCAATATGAAGATTGGCTGCAAGTTGAGCCAGGGGAAGATTATTACCTGCTTATCAACAATTTCAGCAATAACAATTCCGGGTTTTCAATTCAATTTTCAGGGTATATTTTTGTCACAAATCCCTATGATGCCCTTGATTGTTCCATTATCAACAATCTATTGGGGCCGCCCATTTCAGCATGTGAGAACGATACCGTAATTCTCGATGCCACTACTGCCGGTGCAGCCTCATACAATTGGTTTATAGATGCTGGAAGCGGTTTCATCCAGATTGCTGGGGAACATAACCCCACTCTTTCGGCAACAACATCAGCTTTGTATCGCGTCGAAGTTGTACACCCAATGGGAAATATTATCAGTGAGGTTCAGGTCGCTTTCTCGGAAATGCCGATTGCAAATGCCGTTTCAGATGATGCTTCCTGTACTGGATCGGAGACCTATACCCTTTTTCAAAAAGATGCCGAGGTAATAGGGACTCAGCCTCCTAACAACTTTTTAGTAAGTTACTACCTGTCGTTGACCGATGCTACCAATGGATCGAACGTACTGCCAAAACAGTATGCCACTCAGTCGGGTTCCCAAACGATTTATATAAGGCTTAGTTCTATAGACAACCCGAGATGTTTTGATGTATCACAAAGTTTCCGTTTGATAAACTTAGCGACACCTATTTTGGACTTTCCTTCAGAAGCATATTTATGTGAGAGCGATTCGGGTATTACTATCGGTGAAGATGAACCGAGCGCCAATTATACCTATTCTTGGGATACTGGGGAAACCACCCCTACCATTACAGTTTCGAAATCAGGAAGTTATACGCTAATAGCGACCAATACCCAGTCAGGTTTGAGCTGTGATGATTCAAGAACTGTAACGGTCACAACTTCAAGCCCTCCACAGATTATTAATATTGAAATAGAAGACCTTCGAAATAATAATATGGTGACCGTAATTACTGAATTGGCAGACGGTTTTGAATTTCAACTGGACGATGGGCCTTTTCAAAGCGGTAGTAAATTTTACGAACTATTGCCCGGGATACATACGATAACGATCAATGACCCCAAAGGCTGTGGTTCGGTGAGCGAAGAAATTGTAATCGTCGGTTTTCCAAAATTCTTTACTCCAAATGCGGATGGTACCAACGATTTTTGGTATATCGAAGGCATAGCGCAATTAAACTCCCCAACTGTGTCGATATACGATCGTTTCGGTAAACTTTTGGCGCAACTGGATATAAACATTTCAGGTTGGAACGGTCTAGTAAATGGAATGCCTTTACCGGAAACCGATTATTGGTTCAAACTCACTTATACCGATACGAATGGACAAACCGTAACTGCCAAATACATCAACAATCACTTTTCGCTCAAACGGTAAGCAAAATCAACAGTTTATGGAATAAGGATTAGAATTTAAACCCTTTGAAGAATTTGTTAATTTTTGAATTTGTGATCGTATTTGAACTTGAGCTTGAACGCTGTAGTTCATCGATAAACTGCTTATTTTTTACGACAAAACATACTAAATTGGGCTTGTAAGAGTTATAGCTACTAGTATATTCTTAGCCTACATCTTATGCGAATTCTTTGCGCCATATGTTGCGTATTCTTCTTTTATTCGGGAATGCATGCACAAAATTCCCCAGATTGCAGAACTGCTATTCCGGTCTGTGCCGACGCACCGATTATGGGATATGCGGACGGTACCGGAGATATCGACGATTTCGATCCTGAAATTATAACAGAAACAGGCTGTTTGGAAAAAGGAAGCGTAAGTAGTGCCAACATCGAACATAATACTTCGTGGTTCGTATTTAGGGCAGGTACCGGAGGGCAAGTTGGCTTTGATATTGAGGCGTTACCCGTTAGTGGTACAGGTACACCGACCGCTGAGTGGGATTTTGCCGTCTATGGCCCAGATGTCGATTGCGGTAATATCAGCAGCGGAGCCGCCCAACCTATACGATGTAATTACGAAGTAAATAGTACTCGCTTTACAGGATTGGGTGTTAACCCGGAAGATAATCAAGTGGGCGTTCCCTCTACCACACAGAATTTGAATACTTATGATGAATGGTTAGATGTGCAACCCGGCGAAATTTATTTTATCCTCATTAATAACTTCAACACGAATTTTGATGGTGATGCCGAACATTTCATGCTGACCTTCACAGGAAACTCAGTAGATGAAGACCAGAACAATGCGCTCGATTGTACTTTGCGTGATGAGTTTTTAGGTTTGGATATTATTGCCTGCGAGGGCGATCCCGATATTACATTAAGTGCTTTGAATTCGCCTGCGGGCCCTGATATTCAAAATGTCGCTTGGTCGGTAGACTATGATGATGACGGTACTGTTGACCAATCTTTGGTGTCAGGTCCTTCGGCAACAGAAATGATGGTTTCGAGCCCTAATTCCGGTCGCTACTTTGTTGATATTGCGACTAGCTTTGGAAATGTAACCGATGATATCTTGATTACGTATTTTGGGATTCCCGTTTTGGATAGGGTAGACCTACTGAACTCTAATTTATCACTCGACCCCGATATGAACAATATCGAAATTATTGTAGATGGTGAAGGCGATTATGAATATGCCATTAACGGAGGCGAATTTCAAGATGACCCTGTTTTTAATGATGTGCCTCCGGGCATAAATACGGTTATTATTAATGATAAGAACGGTTGTGGCACAACGGAACCCTTGGAGTTTTTGGTAGTAGGCTATCCTAAATTTTTTACACCTAATAACGATGGCGTGAACGATAGCTGGAACATTAAGGGAATAGAAACCCTAACGAATCCCGTAGTATATATTTTTGACCGTTACGGCAAATTATTAGCACAGTTAGACACAAATACCGAATGGGATGGCGCGCTAAACGGTAAATCTTTGCCATCATCGGACTACTGGTTTAGGTTAGAATATGATGAACAAGAAGCCGGTATTATTGTCGCTAGATGCACAAGGGCAAACTTTTCGTTAAAAAGATAAAGTTCCGATTATTCAGCATTTTTTAACCTAAAGCTGTTCCTAACACTTTTTTAAAAGTTCAAGGTATAGCTGAAGGTATAGTTGGTATTGGTATTGCTTAAAATTGCAGGGGTGTTTATTCCGGTATCGAAAAAGTATTGTAGTACATCTTGTTCAGTGCGGTTGACAGCAAAGTCAAGTCTACTTGGACCAAAATTAAACCCGATACCACCGGAGATTCCATTGAGGTCACCAATTATATTTCCATCGGCATATGGACTTTGCTCATAGCGGTAACCGCCTCGGAGGCTGACACGTTTGATACGGTATTCTCCGCCGACCCTAAAAGAAGATACGGTACCCAATGTCTGGGAAATCGATGCATTCTCATCAGCAAAGGATGGATCGCTAGAAGGTCTTAACTCAGCCTGTGACATGTCTTGGTATCCATAATCAAAACTCAATAATCCGCTTTTGCCAAAGACTGCGGCAACGCTTCCGATGAATTTTCCTGGAGTCTTAATTTCGTAATCAAAGATGTTGACATCAATAAGGTCGAAAAAGTAGAAATCGGAATCTTGATTCGGATAGTTGGAATCTATACCCTGCGAAAACGCATCACTCAATCTATACCAAGTGGGCGATTGATAACTTCCTCCAATACGGATAAAGTCGTTCAGTTTTGCAATTGTACCAAGACTGAATGAAAACCCCGTTCCTTGGGTATTCAAATTATTGTCGAAAAAAACGGTTCTTTGTTCAGAATCCGCA
Source organism: uncultured Flavobacteriaceae bacterium (assembly GCA_964600075.1). Lineage (GTDB taxonomy): Bacteria > Bacteroidota > Bacteroidia > Flavobacteriales > Flavobacteriaceae > CAZRIE01. The sequence continues at coordinate 3,752 of CAZRIE010000038.1, read as the reverse complement.
TTAATATAATCCTCCCTATACTGATCCAACTGATTATACAATATCGTGTGAAAGTTCAAAGATGCCCCAAAATAAAGGTTATCACCATATTGTGTTGAGCCATTAACCGTGAACTTACTATTGTATCCAGAACTAAATCGTCGAAAATCTTGTGTGACCACATCATAATCGGCATTCGATAGATAAGCGGTATTATCGGGCTCGTCTTCAACGGGTTCGATGATACCTGCTTGAAAACCTAAGAAGGCCTGTTGTGCCGGAAATCCTAGACCTCTGGTAGCACCTATATCTAAATAGGCATCACCGACTGATTCGTCTGGTTGAAGTTTTAACGGCTCTAGTGGAACTCCTTGTGCAAAATCGAGAAAATAGTTGTCAATGCCCTCATTACTGGAACCACCACTAACCGAAAAATCATCAAAATTTTGAACCATGTCATAATTAAAGGCCAAGGATAATTTTCTCCATTTGGAATCGGAATTAGCTGCCTTAAAAACCATGGCGGACCCTATCTGGTTCAGTTTAAACGAATTTGAGCTTGCACCGTTGAACGTTCCACCATATTCAGAATCTGAATTCCTATAGAAGTAAGTGCCTGACATAGTGAACAGACTATTGTTAAAAACGGCACTACCGGCGGGATTAATGTTCAGCCCCGATAAATCACCGCCCAATGCTCCAAAGGCCCCACCCATTCCTTGAAACCGGGCTGTTCCCTGTAAGTTTTCTGCACTATAACGTAGCACATCATTTATATTTTGGGCATTTGTAATCATACACGCCAATAAACCGATGAAAGTGAAATATTTTTTCATTTCTAGCAATTTTAAAGTAAGTTGTTTTTGATTTCGGGATTAATTTCTTCCTCCGCCACTTCTGCCACCTGAAGACCTAGATGCCCCCGATGATGACCTTCCCGAGCCACCGGAACTTCGGGCACTACTACCGGAGCTTCGGGCACTACTACCAGAGCTTCTATAGCTTCCACTACTTCTACTGCTGCTCCCGGATGACTTGTAGCTACTGGTTCTTGGAGCAGAACTTGACCTTCTGTTTGTTGCGCTACTTCCCGTTCTGCTACCTGAACTCCTATAAGTGGAACCTCTCTGTGCAGAAGAACGGGTGCCAGTACTGCTTCTTGACGTAGAACTTCGATAAGCCTGACTGCTTCTCGATGAGCTATTGTATCTTGGAGTAGCCCTAGTACTTCTACTTGTTCTGTACGAACGGTTTTGGTCTACACCGACAGTTCTTCTAGATGCCGTTCCACTACTTCTATTACTCGCATAGTTTCGAGAACTTCTTGTCGCTGTGCTTCGGCCAACTCCTGACCTTGCACTATTCGACACATTTCTTGAGGTAGCTCTACTTACGTTGGTATTTGACCGGCCTCGTAACGCAGTGCTACCCGAAGTGTTATTACGTGAAGTGCTGTTGGTATTACCATAGTAACCTCGCCTTGATGAATTATACGCGTAATTTCTGTGACCATAATGGTTATACCCGGGATAGTAGCCTCCGCCCCAGTAGCCTCCGCCCCAGCCCCAGCCTCCGCCCCAGCCCCAGCCTCCGCCCCAGTAGCCTCCGCCCCAGTAGCCTCCGCCCCAGCCGTATCCGTATCCGCCCCAACCCCAGTTGTTCCATAACCAAGGTGAGCCCCAACCAAAGCCTCCCCCGCCCCAGTTGTTATCATAAATATTGATGTTAACACCTGTGGCGTTGTCGCCCCATCCGGCATAACCTCCGTAATCATTGTTGTTGTCGTAATAGTCGGTTAAATTTCCTGACTGAATACTATCATTTTCCACCCCACTGGAATATGAATCAACGTCGGTAAAGGTTTCACCTTCCAACATTTGATCATATTGCTCCGCCTTTTGTCCAAAATAAGTGGAGTACGTATTGTCTTGCTTCTCTTGTTGCGCTTGTGGAGCCCGTTCCACAGTAACTTGGTCTTTTCCGGAATATATACCGTCATTATCGTAATAGGACGCCGATTGATAAGGCCCGCATGAGGCCATTATAATACCCGTTAAGGCAAGAAAGGCCGAAATGCGAACTTTGGGAAGGTCTAGCGAATATATCATGGTTGCGAATTTTATTGTTGAACATATTAAAAAGAAGTAGTTTTACCTATTACTTTTTTAACCTAATCACAAGTTTTGTGCCAAACTATTTATAATGGGTAAAAATTTGACCAAGCGTAACGAAGACTATTCAAAATGGTATAATGAGCTCGTCGTCGGGGCCGATCTGGCTGAAAATTCTGGGGTTCGTGGTTGTATGGTCATCAAACCGTACGGATTTGCCATCTGGGAAAAAATACAAGCTGAGCTAGATAGAATGTTCAAGGAAACGGGGCATGAGAATGCCTATTTTCCATTGTTTATCCCTAAGTCGTATTTAAGTAAAGAGGCCAGTCATGTTGAAGGTTTTGCTAAGGAGTGTGCCGTGGTTACCCATTACAGATTGAAAAATGCTGAAGATGGAAGTGGAATTATTGTTGACCCGGACGCGAAATTAGAAGAAGAACTTATCGTGCGCCCTACTTCGGAAACGATTATTTGGGATACGTATCGAAGATGGATACAGTCGTACCGAGATTTACCCTTGTTGATCAACCAATGGGCCAATGTTGTTCGTTGGGAAATGCGTACCCGTTTGTTTCTTCGTACAGCCGAATTTCTTTGGCAAGAAGGCCATACTGCACACGCTACCGAACAGGAAGCTATTGATGAGGCGGAAATGATAATGAACCTTTATGCCGATTTTGCAGAAAACCATATGGCGATGCCGGTCATTAAAGGAATTAAGACCGAAAGTGAACGTTTTGCCGGTGCCGTCGAAACCTACTGCATTGAAGCATTGATGCAAGATGGCAAAGCTTTACAGGCCGGAACGTCACACTTTTTGGGGCAGAACTTTGCGAAGGCCTTTGATGTGAAATTTGCCACTAAGGAAGGTAAACAAGAGTATGTTTGGGCCACATCGTGGGGTGTTTCCACACGTTTGATGGGTGCCCTGATTATGACCCACAGCGATGATAACGGTTTGGTGCTACCACCAAAACTGGCACCGATTCAGGTGGTCATTGTCCCCATTTACAAAGGTCTGGATCAGCTCGAGGCTATCTCGGAAAAAGTCAATCCTTTAGTGAAGGAACTAAGGCTAAAAGGTGTTTCCGTGAAGTTCGACAATCGGGATACGCGCAAACCTGGTTATAAATTTAATGAATATGAGTTGAAGGGGGTACCGGTGCGTTTGGCCATTGGTCAGCGCGATTTGGACAACGGTACATATGAAGTCGCCCGGCGAGATACTTTGGAAAAGGTGATAGTGCCAATGGATGCCGTGGTTTCGAAAATCGAGTTTCTATTAGAGGATATTCAAAAAAATATTTATAAAAAAGCTGCCGATTTCAGAGAAGATAATATTACCGAAGTCGATTCTTATGAGGAATTCAAAACTGTTCTTGAAGAGAAAGGCGGGTTTATTTCAGCCCATTGGGACGGTACCAATGAAACGGAAGACAGAGTAAAGGAAGAGACAAAAGCGACCATTCGGTGTATACCTATAGATGCAAAAAATGAAGCTGGAAGTTGTATGGTTACGGGAAAACCATCGGTCAGAAGAGTACTCTTTGCAAAGGCCTACTAAAAAATAATATACAGTAGTTGCGATAGTAAAAAATAATTGTATTTTTGCATCCGCAATTGCATAATGCAAGGGCCCGTTCGTCTAGGGGTTAGGAC
>CAZRIE010000037.1:0-34446 GCA_964600075.1 uncultured Flavobacteriaceae bacterium | reverse complement strand
CCTTTCGAATTTTATGCTAAGCGAGAGGCAGAGAATGTTGTAATTCGGATTTTGAATTGTTTATGCTACCTCCTTTTCATAGGCAACAAAATTGACAAGCTTACCAGCGGTATCGAAAATAGGTTCACCTTTTATCCAACAATTATAAGCAGAACCATTTTTTCTGTAATTGACCACGGTCTCTTCGAAAGGCAATTCGTTGATTATCGCCGTTCTTATGCGCTTCGCAGTTTCCATACAAGTCTTTGGGCCCTGAAATAGGTTTGGTTTCTGGCCTAAAATTTCTTTAGGCAGGTATCCGTTCATCGATGAAATATTGCTTGTGGCGTGTACTATTGTCAACTTGACGTCAGTAACTACTATTACGCTTTTTTTGTCGAATAATGCCGCTTCAAACTCTGTATGATACGCCCACTTATTGTTTTTGGCCAACTGTTGTAATGAAACGATATCCTCATAGTTCTTACAGGCCGTATTGAAATATGCGCCGTACTGATCCCAGGAAATCAAGGGTAAGCCCACTATATCCTGAAGTCCATAAAACTTGTGTGCCGCTTCATCGTACTGCTTAATTTCATTCATTGTTGACCATATTTGCAAGAATTCTTTCAATAGTACGCAAACTGCTTTTACTGAACAAATTGTTGGTAACGATTAACATTATTGTTTAACGAAGAGCCTTAAAAAATTTAGGTGAAGATGGCCCTAAAAATTGGACTAAGGCTACATGTTAAAAAAAACAGCTTTAAAGCCGTATGAAATTTGAATTCCACAACGCAAAAATCGGTCCCCTCTTGGGACTTACCGATGACATTAAAAAGTTCGAAAATCACTTTTCGGTCAACACGGAAATATTAGCACCCTATGGAATAGAAATCAAAAAACCCTTGAGGTCGAAATCGATGGTCAACTGGTCGCACTGCTTCCTGATCAACTTATCACTACAACTTATCTACAGCATGTTTCCTAAACAAAAGCAACATCGCCCTTAACAGCATTTATTTTTAATAGGGAATTTTACTGCATAAGAAATCATGATAGTGAGGTTTCGCGTAACGGAATTTTATTCTTCGGTACCCAAGACCTTCCTATAATAAGCATTCTAGCTGATCAACAGTGAAAGTTCAACAAAATATATGAAGTTTTCGACAACGAATTTTCAACGCCCGACCACATTCAAGGAGATATGCCGCAAATGCTTTTAAAGCGGTTGATTATTATCTGCACCACATTGGCCAAGGAACAGTATATCTTGAAAAAATTGCAGTATGATCAGGTCGAGATTATTCGCAAGTTCAATGTACTTGTAGATTCGCACTACAAGACCAAACGAAAGGTGAGTGATTATGCTGAACTACTCTTCAAAAGCCCTAAGACACTTTCTAACCTTTTTGCCCAATGAATCTGACTGCCACTGATAATGCGCTAATAGTACAGTACCTAAAAACTAGCATTGAAAGTGTCTTTGCAATAAAAGGACACACCACAAAAAAAGGAGCCTTCTGAAAGGGCTCCTTTTTACTATGTATAAAACAAGTCTTAGTTGCTATTTTCCAATTTGATGACGTCAGTTCTTGCATCAGTGTTGAATTCTTCTTCAAGCTCATCGGCAATGTCTTCCAATTCAGACTTAACGCTACAAGAAAAAGCGGTCATTGAGACAAATGCCAACAAGAATAATTTTGCGAATACTAATTTCATGGTTTAAAGATTTTGGGTTATTAAAATGTGTCTGTCTAAAACACAGATAGTTATCTTTTATTGTATGCCGAACTTAGAAAACACAAAAAGTAGAAAAACCCAATCTTAATTCCTTATTCATTTCAAGGTCGGCTAAAAAACGATTCGTACGAATGAATTTCTTTTGAATTTTAATCATTTTTTATGACATGATATAACGGTTAAGAGTGTCATAGTATTACTTTAGCAGCTTTCAAAAAAAAGCTGTGCTCATAGATTTCGTAATCGCCATTCTTTGGAGTCTTTCTCCTTTCGGGGAAGCCAAAGCGGGAATTCCCTATGGAATGCTAAACGGACTTAATGTCTATTTGGTATTCGTGGTTTGCTTTCTGGCCAATGTACTTGTCTTTCCGTTAATGTTATTTTTTCTTGATAGAATCAACAGGTATTTTTTGCGCTGGGTTTTCTACAAAAAATCGGCCCTTTATGTAGCTCGCAAAGCAAAAATCGGTTCAGGCGAAAAAATTCAAAAATTTGGGTTTTGGGGCCTTATTCTTTTTGTGATGATACCGTTACCGGGCACTGGCGTTTACGCCGGAAGTATTGCTACATATCTTTTCAAAATCGAAAGACAAAAAGCATTTTGGGCAAATACCATCGGTATTTTTATCTCATCGATAATCGTTTGGTCCGCCACTTTACTTTCTATGAAAGGTATTAGCTAAAAATATATTACATCTTTCTTCCAAAGTCAAAAAAATCGATTCAAAAAAACCTGCTCTTGAAAACGCTTTGATATTACCGGAACGGTACAAAATATAAAGTCTTTACAGGTTTGTTATAATTTTCTAGAATGCTACAATCAGAAGTTTGATATATCTATCTTTATATAGAATTTAAACGATTACCCTGAAAACCGCTCTCCTTATTATTTCTTTTTTCATGTTGTTCTCCAACCTATGTACGGCCCAGTTACAGGGGCGAATAGTCGAGGGCATTAATGATGAACCTCTAGAATATGCGACTGCGGCCCTTTTTAATCAAGAGGACGGTGCATTGATTACTGGAGTAATAACCGATACGGAAGGAAATTTTATAATTGACCAGCTCAAGCGCGGAATTTATTATTTAGAGGCTTCTTTCATCGGCTACCAGATCAAAACGATTCGTGATATCAAAATAACCAGTCGAACTGCTGCTTTCAATGTTGGCGTTGTTCGCCTTACAATTGGGCAAAATCAGTTGAACGAGGTAATAGTAGAAGGCGAGCGTCCAACGGTCATCAATAAAATTGATCGACAGATCTTCGATGCAACAAAATTTCAGAACAGTCAAGGTGGTTCAGCGACCGATGTTATCAAAAATCTTCCTTCGGTTACTGTTGACGGACTTGGCGAAATAAGCGTTCGCGGCAGTACGGGTTTCGTAGTATTGCTTAACGGAAAACCATTACAGGGCAATGCCAGTACGCTAATGAACCAGTTACCTGCAAATGCCGTAGAACGTGTTGAGCTCATTACTGCACCATCAGCTAAATACGACCCTGAAGGTAAAGCGGGTATTTTGAACATCATTACTAAAAAAGGAGCAGCAGATGGTGCGTTCGCACAGATCAATATTCGTGCCGGATTACCATCGGTCGAGGATTATGACAATGCCGAATTTGCTCAACGGTATGGTGTAGATGCCACTTATAACATTGTAAAAGACAAGTGGAATATTTCGCTTGGCGCTAGCTATCAACGCAACGATCTTGCAGGAAGACGCGAGGGAGACGCCTTTACCATTATCGAAGATACGCTTACACGATTTCCATCCGATGGTGAACGCAGTTTTGACGAAGTCAACTACAACGGAAGGTTTACCGTAGATTATACCCCCGATAGCACAAACTCCTTTTCTTTGGGTTTTTACGGCGGAAAGCGGAGCAAAGATAGAACGGCCGACATTCTGTATTTCGATAACCATGCCATCAGTCCGGCAGAAGGCGGAGAACGGATCTATACCTTTCAATATTTCAATGAAAATCTGAGAATACGCCGAGGTGATTTTATCCTGGGGAGTTTCGATTACGGCCATAGCTTTCCAAACAGCTCAAAATTATCGGCCTCTTTACTTTATGAATACACCCTTCTAGGAGGTCCTACGACCAATCGGAATTTGGCCTACCCCGATACCTCCACCCTAATTCAAGACGAATTCAATACGAACGACAACCCCTTGAACGGTCTACGTTTCCAAATCGACTATGCCTGGAAGCCTTTTAACTTGGGCCAATTAGAAACAGGGTACCAATATCGTAACCTAGACCATAAAGGCGATTTTATTTATGAAAGACGAACCGATATTAACGATGAATTCGAACTGGTACCTGAATTCTCGAGCGAGGTAGATTTAAAAAGAACGATTCACTCGGGATACTTGCAACTCAACGGTAAAAAAGAGAAATGGAAATATGCAGTAGGCACACGTCTTGAAATCATGGACAGGGATTTTGACCTTCGCGACAAGAACAATACGATCGACACTACGTTGACCTATGATTTTGTTAAATTATATCCTTCGGCAAGTGTGCAATACACTACGGAAAACAACACCAGATTTAAGGCTGCCTACAGTAAAAGGGTAGAGCGTACGACTACATTCAAGATGAACCCGTTTCCCGAACGAGAACATTCCGAGACTTTGGAACAGGGTGACCCAACCCTGCTACCTGAGTTTGTTGACCTCTTTGAAATGGGCGTTACCAAAAACTTTAAAGGTGGCAATTCGGTTTTTGTCACAGGTTACTTCAGAAAAACAAAAAACCTAGTAAATCGTGTCAACACCATATATAACGATACCATTCTGAACCGAATCTATTCCAATGTAGGAGAGGGAAAATCGCTTGGGCTAGAAATCGGAACACAGCTAAAACCTACACAGAACTGGTCTAATTTTTTAGGTGCGAATTTCTACACCTATCAAATAGATGGCGAATTCGATGGTAGAAGTGTCGATAGCAACTCCTTTATTTATTCGGTTAACGCCAATTCGACTTATACATTCTCCAAAAGTAGTTCACTGCAATTCACATTAAATTATCTTTCAGCAAGAAATACAGCGCAAGGCGAAGATTCCAGGTTTTATTCCCCGAACCTTACTTTCCGAAAGACTTTTTTAGACGACCGCCTTGTCGCTACCTTGCAATGGCAGAATATAGATCTGGGCCTTTTAAATACTAATGAACAGCGCATTACGACCGAACAACCTGGCGAATTTTTTACGACTACAAACTATGTCTATGAAGTAGATATGTTTATACTCAACCTTTCGTATACCCTAAATAGCAATAAGAACAAATCGAAATTCATCGAAAGTGAATTCGGAAAACGAGAATTTTAATGGTTTCTTAAAGGAAATATTATTCGATCTTTAAGATTTTTATTTCCTCAAGATTAAAGGTAATAGTATCCCCTTCTGATTTACCTAGTAGTAATCGGCCAATAGGCGTTCCGGTAGAAATACAAAATACCGAAGGGCCATTATCTTTATATTCTCCTGCAGAAATAGATAAAAAATAATCCGTTTTTGAAGTCTTCACCCAACTACCTAAGCCGACCGTTCCCGACTTGTTCTCTAGGCCAACTTTTGCTAACACCATTCTTATTTTTTCTGCCTCCGCTAATTGTTGCCCCATCTTTTCGCGTTCCAATTGCAGCATTGCCCGGCCGGTTTCATGTTTATCGCCCGCGCTACTTTTCGTTTCCGAGCTCAACGATTCTTGAACGTCTTTAATATTGTTTCGGATACGGGAAATTCGACCTTCTACAAAGGTTTGGCAGAAATCATAGAGTTGTTGTTTTGTTGGCATCTTCTTGTCATCGCAATCCTGAAATTGCCCAATGCTTTATTAGGCTTGCAATCTGTTTTTTGTTACTTCTATGCTAAATGATTCGAATGTTGATAAACGGTATTGCCACGCTCTGCCATACCTTCGGCAGGTAGAGTTCAAAATGAGGTCTTAATGTGAATCACGTTCTACTTTTGAGCCTGATCCGCCAACCAGAAAATCAAGATCGGCTCCTTTATCGGCCTGTTCAACATGGTCGATATATAATTTCACCCAACCACGATCAGCGAGTGGTTTTGGAGCTTTCCAAGCTTCTTTTCGTTTTGCAAGTTCCTCATCGGAAACCGCGAGGTGCAATCTTCTTTGGGCTACGTCGAGTTCGATGATGTCTCCATTTTCAACTAAAGCCAGATTACCCCCGACCGTGGATTCTGGGGAAACATGTAGGATTACCGTTCCTCCAGCAGTGCCACTCATGCGTCCATCTGAAATTCGCACCATATCGGTCACTCCCTGCATTATTAATTTCTCTGGGAGGTCGACATTTCCCACTTCGGGCATTCCAGGATACCCTTTGGGACCTACCCCTTTCAATACGATAACGCTATTCTTATCAATATCAAGATCGGGATCGTCGATTCGATTATGGTAATCCTCCATAGTTTCGAAAACAACTGCCTTTCCGCTGTGTTTCATCAAATTTTTTGACGCTGCCGAAGGTTTGATTACCGCTCCATTTTCACAAAGATTACCTTTTAAAACAGCTATCCCCGCTTCCTTTTGTAGCGGTTTCTCAAGAGAACTGATTACATCAGCGTCATAGCAAACTGCACTCGTATAATTGTCGCCAAAATTTTTCCCGTTAACGGTAATCACCTCATTATGCAGTATGGGTTTTAGATTCTTAAGCACAACGGGAAGTCCGCCAGCATAGAAAAAATCTTCCATTAAGTGCTTCCCTGAGGGCTTTAGGTTAACCAGTAGTGGCACCTTACTACCGAGGGCATCAAAATCTTCTAATTTCAAATCGACCCCTATCCTCCCCGCGATGGCGGTCAAGTGAACGATCAGATTGGTAGACCCCCCAACAGCCGAATTGGTTACAATTGCATTTTCAAATGCTTTTCGCGTCAATATTTTTGAAAGTTTTAAATCTTCGTTTACCATTTCAACAATACGCCTTCCAGAAAGTTGGGCGAACATCTTTTTTCTCGAATCGGCTGCAGGTATCGAAGAGAATCCCGGCAGTGTCAACCCCAGTGCTTCGACCATAGTCGCCATAGTAGAAGCGGTCCCCATAGTATTACAGTGACCAATACTTCTTGACAGACATACCTCGGCCTCGACAAAATCGGCATCGGTAAAACCCTCTTTTTTTTGCTTTTCCTTCACCATCCAGTTCATGGAACCGGAGCCTATTTTTTCGCCTCGAAAACGACCACTGAGCATAGGGCCTCCCGGTACGACAATGGTCGGCAGATCAACACTGCAGGCTCCCATAACCGTAGAGGGAGTGGTTTTGTCGCAACCTGTTAACAAAACGATTCCGTCCAAAGGGTTTGCCCGAATCGATTCTTCGGTGTCCATACTGGCCAAATTTCTGAACAACATGGTCGTTGGCCGCATTATCGTCTCGCCTAAACTCATCACTGGGAATTCCATAGGAAAGCCCCCCGCCTCCAAAATACCTCTTTTAACAATTTGCGCAACGTCACGAAGGTGACCGTTACAAGGTGTCAGTTCAGACCAAGTATTGCATATACCGATAACAGGCTTACCCTCAAAATAATCATCGGGATAGCCCTGATTACGCAACCACGAACGGTGCGTAAAATTCATTTTTTTGTTGTCACTATTGAACCATTCGCTGCTTCGTAGGTATGTCTTTTTTGCCATGAAATCTAAATTGATTACTATAGGATAGGATTAAAGTAGTTATAATAGGGCAGACTTACAATGTAGTCTAGTAAACTTTCGAAACTTAAAGTTATGTACGTTATCTATAATTTGTTTCGGTCCCAAAAGCTTTCAGAAAGGCACATAGGACTAAGCCAAGTCGCCCAGTTCTTTACCGATAAGACTACCAATGGCAATGCCCATACCACCCAAACGTATTCCACAGAAAACATTATTTGAAATTTGCTTTACGATGGGCTTTTTTTGTTCGCCTAGGCCCATGATGCCGCTCCACCTTCTGTCAATTTCAAATGGGGTTTCTGGCAAAATAACTTCTTTAAGTAGATTTTCGAGCTTTTTTTGAATAAGATCGGTTTGCTCAAAGCGATCGGTTTGCTCGCCTTTCAAATCGAGGTTCCTCCCTCCGCCGAAAAGAATACGATTGTCGATGTTACGAAAATAATAGTACCCCTCGTCGAAATGGAAAGTACCCTTTATATCAAGTTTTTCTATAGGTTTAGTGACCAACACCTGTGCCCTTGAAGGCTTAATATCTTCTTTCAAAAGTTTAGAGGCGAAACCATTGGTAGCGATGAACAACTTTTTGGTGTCAAATTCAAACTCATTTGTTTTTACCAAAATGGATGTATTGTTATCGGTAAATTCTTGTACGACAACAGAGTTCAAAATAATCGCGCCACTTTCATTGACTAGTTGCAATAGCTTCCGCATCATTTTACCGGTGTTCAATTGGCCCTCGAAGATGTTTGTAATATAGTTTTCGTGTATATTCCTAAATCTGAAGGAGTTGGGGTGCTTCTGGAAAGCTTCTTTGCCAAAGACAGGATGTAGCAGTTGGTTTACCTCATCCAATCTTTCTGAACAGCGATAAAATAAATCAATATCCTTTTTAAGAAATAATTCATGTCCTCCATAATCTTGAAAATCGATAACGGTATCACCAAGGTTCTTCCGAAGTATTTGAATACCGTCCCAACGTTTTTGTACGAGTTCTAGAACCTCCTGTTCGGAATGGTTTTTTAAATCACTTAAGATCTCTGAAATACTACCAAAACAAGCAAACCCAGCATTTTTGGTACTTGCTCCCTGCGGTAAAACCCCTTTTTCTAAAATCAGTATTTTGGCATTGGGAAACCGATTGTGGAGATGTAAAGCACAGCTTAGGCCTGTAATACCACTACCTACAATCGTAAAATCGATGTTATAAAGCCATGTTTTATATTCCCAGTAGCTCAGTTTCATTTCATTGCACAAAAAACCCCGATACTAGTCGGGGCTGTTATTCTATTCTTCCGGTTTCGGCTCCATCTTAAAATCATCCATAAAGGCAGTTGTATAATTACCTGCCAAATAATCGGGATGATCCATCAATTGCCTGTGAAAGGGTATCGTGGTCTTGATGCCCTCTATTACAAATTCATCTAGTGCCCGCTTCATTTTATTAATGGCTTCTTCGCGGGTCTGGGCCGTCGTAATCAGTTTGGCAATCATCGAATCGTAGTTCGGTGGAATACTATAACCACTATACACATGTGTATCCATACGAACCCCATGTCCTCCTGGGGTATGCAAGGTCGTTATTCTTCCTGGAGAAGGTCTAAAATTATGATATGGATCCTCCGCGTTGATCCGGCATTCGATGGAATGTAGTTTCGGCAAGTAGTTTTTGCCTGAAATAGGTACTCCGCCAGCTACCAATATCTGTTCGCGGATCAAATCGTAATCGATTACCTGTTCCGTAATCGGGTGTTCGACCTGAATACGGGTGTTCATTTCCATAAAGTAGAAATTACGATGCTTGTCAACCAAAAATTCTATGGTACCTGCCCCTTCATATTTTATAAATTCTGCAGCTTTTACGGCAGATTTTCCCATAGCATCCCTTAATTTATCGGTCATAAATGGCGATGGGGTCTCCTCGGTCAATTTTTGATGTCTGCGCTGAATAGAGCAATCACGTTCCGATAAGTGACAAGCCTTACCATATTGATCGCCCACAATCTGTATTTCGATATGTCGCGGTTCTTCAATCAGTTTTTCCATGTACATGGCACCATTACCAAAGGCAGCAGTCGCCTCTTGAACGGCGCTTTCGAAGAGCTCCTCCATTTTCTCTTCTTTCATAACGGCACGCATCCCCTTTCCACCACCTCCCGCGGTAGCTTTGACCATCACAGGGTAGCCCATTTTCTTGGCCACTTTTTTGGCATCGGCAACGTCTTTCAATAAACCATCAGACCCTGGCACGATGGGTACGCCTGCTTTTTTCATGGTCGCTTTTGCAGTGGCCTTATCGCCCATAAGGTCAATTTGTTCACCAGAAGCTCCGATAAACTTAATTTCGTGCTCGGCGCAAATTCTGGAAAATTTTGCGTTTTCGGAAAGAAAACCATAGCCTGGATGAATTGCATCGGCATTGGTGATTTCGGCAGCTGCAATAATATTCGGAATCTTGAGATACGATTCGCTACTTGGGGGCGGACCTATACATACGGCCTCATCAGCAAAACGAACGTGCAAACTTTCTTCATCGGCCTTAGAATAGACCGCCACGGTTTTTATGCCCATTTCTTTACAAGTTCGTATAACACGAAGTGCTATCTCTCCCCTATTTGCAATCAATATTTTTTTGAACATACTTTTAAAATTTTAAATTCCAACCCCGAAAATACGAGGCAAGTGACAAATTCCAAAAATCATATTTTTGGGACTAGTCCCCGAAGTTTCAGGGAGAATTTGGAATTTATCCTTAGGATGGATCTACCAAAAACAACGGTTGGTCGAATTCAACAGGAGAAGAATCCTCTACCAATACCTTTACGATCTTACCGGAAACCTCCGATTCGATATCGTTAAAAAGTTTCATTGCCTCTATAACACATAGCACGTCACCCTTGGCAATTGTGCTTCCGACCTCGACAAAAGATTCTTTATCGGGAGAAGGCTTGCGATAGAATGTACCGATAATAGGCGACTTGATAGTAATGTACTTTGAGTCGTCATCCTTTTTACTATCCGCAGCCGATTCTGATGAAGCAGCCTCCGTGGTTTGGACCTGAGGTTGTAAACCAGGTGCCATTGCAGCTTGGGCCATAGGAATCTGTTGAACGTAAGTTGTTTCATGACTAGATTCAGGAGAACCTGTTTTGATAGTGATTTTTAAATCATCCATCTCCAACTTTACCTCACTTGCACCCGATTTTGCAACGAATTTGATCAGGCTTTGAATTTCTTTAATATCCATTGAAATTGATTTTGTTTAGTAATCGGTTTTTTAGTTATAAGCCCATTTTAAGTAAATGGAACCCCAAGTAAAGCCTCCACCAAAAGCTGCGAAGACCAGATTGTCACCCTTTTTTAGTTGATTCTCGAAATCGGCCAATAAAAGAGGTAAGGTCGCCGAGGTGGTATTACCATAACGCTGAATGTTCATCATTACTTTAGCACTGTCCAAGCCCATTCTGTTCGCTGTCGCGTCTATGATTCTCTTGTTAGCCTGATGGGGAACTAACCAAGCAACATCAGAATGGTCTAGGTTATTGCGCTTCATAATTCTTTCTGCTACATCTGCCATTTTCGACACGGCGAACTTAAAGACTGTTCTTCCTTCTTGATAGATAAAATGCTTGCGGTCTCTAACGGTCTCTTCAGAGGCTGGTAACAAAGAACCCCCAGCATCCATACCCAGATACGGCCTGCCACCGCCATCTGCTCTCAGATATTCATCTTGTAGGCCCAAACCTTCTTCATTGGGTTCGAACAAAGCAGCACCGGCACCATCACCAAAAATTATACAAGTCGTACGATCGGTATAATCTATAATCGACGACATCTTATCAGCACCAATCAACAAAACTTTTTTATATCTGCCTGACTGTATATAGCTGGCAGCCGTCGACATTCCGAACAAAAAACTGGAGCATGCCGCTAAAAGATCGTAGGCAAATGCATTAACAGCACCAATTTCAGATGCGACAAAAGCCGCAGTCGATGCAACCATGCTGTCAGGAGTGGCCGTACCAACAATTACCAAATCGATTTCCTCAGGATTGATGTTTTTCTTTCGGATAAGATCCTCGGCCGCTTTTATAGCCAAAAACGATGTACCTTCACCTTCTTCGGGCTTTAGAACACGCCTTTCTTTTATACCGGTTCTTGAAACGATCCATTCGTCGTTGGTCTCTACTATACCTTCCAACATTTTGTTGGTGAGCACAAATTTTGGTACATACGCCCCTACAGCCGTAATCGCTGCCGTTATTTTACCCATTCTAAAGTTGATTTGATATCAAAAACCTTCAAAAATGCCTTAAAATTCTTGAAAATTAATCATTTTTAACGAATTTTTGTCTAAAAACTAGGCGTTTTTAAGATTATAGTTAAACTTAATATTCGTTAGTTACCAGAAGCCCAAAATTACTTCTGAAACAGGGTCTTGCCCTATAATCGGCAGTGGTGTTACCGGCCGCCTCATAGCAGTATGGAATGCAGAATCAACCAAAGTATACCCAATAAAAAAACTCCCGATTTATATACGAGAGTTTTTAATTCTTTATGTACGGAAAGTACTATGCCTCGACCTCTTCGGTCTTATCAATCAAGACTTGACCTTTGTAGTACAATTTACCTTCGTGCCAGTGGGCTCTGTGAAATAAGTGCATCTCACCTGTAGTAGGGTCTTTTGCCAAAGTTGGTGCAACCGCCTTATAGTGCGTTCTTCTTTTGTCCCTTCTGGTTTTCGATATTTTTCTTTTAGGATGTGCCATTTTATAACTTATTTATCCGTTAACAGTTTCTTTAATTCATCCCATCGGGGATCGTTTTCCTCTATCGTTTCCTTTTTTTCCTTGGGCCGTAACTCTTCCAGCTTTTTCAGGGCTTCCGATTGCAAGGTGCCGTCTAATACGCCCGGGTGAATTCGTTTTACCGGCGCGGCCAACACCAACATTTCGTACACATACTGAGCGACATTTACTTGATGTTCCCCATGGGGAAGAACCAATATTTCATCGTCTTCATCATTGTATTCTTCGCCGAACTTAACAACCAATTCCAATTCCGATGAAATTGGTTGTTCATAGGGTTCACTGGTCAAATCGCAATCGACGTTTACTGCGCCCTGAGCTTTCATCTCCAATTCGAGCATGGTGCTCATCTTTTTCAATGTAACGTTCAAGACTATATTTGTCTCATTGAACTCGTCGTACCCAAAAGATTCAAAGAACTCGTTGTTGATTGTATATTGAAAATCGTGTTTCCCTTGCTTTAATCCTGAGAAAGGAATGCTAAACCCCTTTTGCTTCATCATTTCAACACTACTTTTTAATACCTACGCTTAATAAAGGCGGGTGCAAAGATACTATTTTTTAGTAAAGTTCCAATCCTTTTTTCTTGTAATTCAAAAAGCCCCTCAGCGTAGAATTGCCCTTCGATTCAGTTAACGTCTAACACGCTGCTTTTGTAGGGAATTTTCAGTCAATTCTTGATATTCTTTGCGGTTTTTGAAAATTTGTAATGCCATAAAGACGGCCTCTTTGAAAGAACCGAAGTCAGCTTTACCCTTTCCAGCAATTTCATATGCCGTTCCGTGGTCGGGAGAGGTGCGTATTTTCGAAAGCCCAGCTGTAAAATTCACTCCTTTTCCGAAGGATAAAGTTTTAAAGGGAATAAGCCCTTGATCGTGGTATGCGGCTAAAATTGCATCGAAATTTTTATAGCCATCTGAACCGAAAAAACTATCGGCCGCATAAGGGCCAAAAACCAAATGTCCGGCATCTGACATTTCCTTGATTACCGGTTTCAATACCTCATCATCTTCCTTACCGATGATGCCATTATCGCCACTATGCGGGTTTATACCCAACATGGCCACTTTTGGGGCACGGACACCGAAATCCATCAGTAACGATTTTTCTATTGTCCGGACTTTGTTTCGAATCAAAATAGGGTTGATGGCAGACGGGGCATCTTTTACTGCGACATGATCGGTCAGTAGTCCGATTTTGAGTCCGTCACTTATCATAAACATCAAACTTTCACCCTCGAATTCTTGCGCAAGAAAATCAGTATGTCCCGGAAACTTAAAATCTTCCGATTGAATATTGTTCTTATTGATGGGTGCAGTGACCAAGACATCGATGTCATCATTTTTTAGTGCTTCCACTGATGCCCGTAATGACTTTATCGCATATTTACCGGCTTCCACCGTAGCTTCACCGAACTTGATAATGGGCACTTCCTTCCAAACATTGACAACATTGATTTTTCCATCGAGGGCTTTAGAAGCATCTTGTACCCCGTGATAATTGATGTTGATGCCCAGCTCATTTTTCTGAAAGGAAATCGTTTTGTTCGATGCAAAAATAATGGGCGTACAAAAATCTAACATACGGGTATCTTCAAAGGTCTTAAGTACGACTTCGCACCCTATTCCGTTCAAATCACCAATAGAAATACCCAGTTTTATTTTTCCTTCTTCCTGCATGATATTCTTTACCTTTGTAGCCCCGCTCGAAACCGTTTTTGGCGGTTCCCACCTCCTCGAAATGGAGGTAAAATATGAACTTCAATCAAACATTGGGGCCAACTTTGACTAAACGCAAAATTACTTAATTTAAACGGAACATGTTTACAGGAATTATCGAAACTTTGGGTCAAGTACAGCATTTGGATCTTGATGGCGGAAACCTACATATTACCGTAAAATCATCATTGACCCCAGAACTCAAAATCGACCAAAGCGTATCACATAATGGCGTTTGTCTTACCGTAGTTTCTTTGGATGGAGATACCTATACCGTCACCGCCATTGACGAAACCTTACAGAAGACAAACCTTGGCCGCCTTAAAGTTGGCGAAAAAGTAAATTTGGAACGCGCCATGATCCTGGGGTCTCGATTGGACGGACATATCGTTCAGGGTCACGTCGACCAGACCGGAATCTGTACAGAGGTACAAGAAAAAGACGGGAGTTGGATTTTTTCGTTTGAATACAATGCTTCAAAAGGCAACCCTACTATAGAAAAAGGATCGATTACCATAGATGGAACCAGCCTTACGGTAATCGATTCAGGCACAAATACCTTTAGCGTTGCCATAATTCCGTATACCTATGAGCATACGCGGTTCAATTCGTATAAAGTGGGTACCGCTGTGAATTTAGAGTTTGATGTGATTGGGAAGTATGTGGCGAAGTTGATGGGCTAGAATGGTTTAGCTCCTCCCTTTTTTCAAAGGGAGGCGTCCGCTTGCGGAAGTAGGGATTAAGTGGGTAATCCCATCAAGACGAAAGACAAACAATCGTACATGAACAAGTTTGCGAATCAATTTCCCCGTCACGCCTAAACATGACACCCCTCTTTTTCTAAAGTGGGGAGCCTAAAAAAATAATTACTCCTCAAAAAAGCTAATAGAAGACCCAATCCAGGTTTCGTTGACCTGATGCGTTACGTTGATCATTTCGCCCTTGCTCATGCGCGTAAGATTGATAACGGGCTTCAGGCGATTTTCCTCCTTGCTCCAGATGTAGAGGATACGCAATTCTACTTTTGATTTCTTTTCGGTATTGGTTTTGACCAAAGAGGCATACTTTACCTTTTGCTGTAGAATATAATTAGGCTTATCCTCGATGTTATCGATAGTCTCTTTATCGGGATATAAGTTAATACCCTGACCCGCAAAAGAAAATAAAGGTTTTAGCACAAACTTGCTTAAATCTAGCTCTTCAGGGAAATCGTTCAAATAGTATGACTTCGGTACGTTCTTGTGTTTCAAGAGTGGCATGATACATTTTGATATCATAAAGAACCAATCGGGGTGGGTCACCCATTCGACATCTAAATCGTCGTTTAGGTTGAAAGTGATTTCAAGATTTTCGATGCGTTGCAATTCGTCAAAAATTACACGGTTATATATACGATGAATAGGTATTTTTTTGGCATCTTTTTCATAGAAGAGTTTCCGACCTTCTTTGATGACTTTGGTCATGCATACTACCTCAATGCCCAATGCTT
Source organism: uncultured Flavobacteriaceae bacterium (assembly GCA_964600075.1). GTDB lineage: Bacteria > Bacteroidota > Bacteroidia > Flavobacteriales > Flavobacteriaceae > CAZRIE01. Next base: position 19,005 of record CAZRIE010000037.1, on the reverse strand, counting down.
TTTTGGTAGACCAGAAATCGATACGGGTCTTTTGTTTCTCGGGAAAGAGTTCTAACAAAATAACATTTTCAGGGTTTTCACCGCCAAGTATCACCTCACCGACTTCTTTTCTATAGCTTTCATCGTCAAGATTGCTAAAATAAAAATGTAGTTTTTCCTTCTCGATATTCGGATAGAGTTCCAAAAAAGCCTTGGCCAAAAAGGGTTGGTAAAAAAACAGGGTCGGAAAGGCCTGTAATTCGATAAGTTGAGGTGTTATACCGCCCTCTCCATCATCACATAACCCGAAATCGATGGCCAGAAAGTCAGGTTTCCCCATAGGTACGGGCGATTGTAATTCTTTCGGAATAAATTTCTGTCTGATTTCAGGAAAATCGATCTGCCACAATTGTTCGATAATAGCGTTACAGGCCAAAAAAACCTTTTCCTTTAGCTCTTTATCAATAAAAACTGGGGTTTCCGAAATTCGAAAGGCACTGGGTTCAGAATAGGTTTCCTCGATATGGTGCAGAAGATTTTCGTAGTATTCCTGCTTAAAATTTTTATTAAATGTTTCCCTAGTCTTAGGTATCATACAGATTGTAGTTTGTTGCGTTCGATGGCGTCAACAGCCAACATCAAAAACCGGGGAATTATAGTATGGTTGGTCTTCATAATCTTGCTTTCGTCCACCAACTGGTCCAGCATATTAAAGTACTTGTGCTTGCCATATTTTTTTATGATCTGTTCCCGCTTTTCTTCTTTTTGAAAATGGCGCAACATTCCTTCGGCATCTGCTTCGGGATGGAACTGAACCCCAAATATTTCATTGGAAAAACGAATCGCCATCACGGCCCGCTCCAACGGCACGTTAGGGCGTATTTTTTCACGACAGAGCACTTTTCCGTCTAAAGTATCCAACTTCCATTCTTTTGGACCTATAACCTGATAGTCTCTTGAATCAACTGCATAAAAGGGATCGTTTAGACCCTCAAAAAGGGTTTCGTGCTCCCCGCTCTTGGTCTTGAAAATAGGCAATATTCCAAAAGAGGTCGAACGCCTTTTAGTGACTTTCGCCAGGTCCCAATGCAAACAGGCCAATTGAAAGGAATGACAGATCAGAAATAAATGTTTTTTATTCGGGCGGGATAGGTTGTGCCGCAAAAGAGAATCCAGCAATCCGAAATACTCGGCTTCCCAAGCTTCACCAGAAATCAAGGGTGACCCAGGTCCGCCTGAAGAAATATAGATATCATAGTCTTCCAGCTTCGGTATTTCGCCTGCAATCCGCACTTCAAAAACATCGTAACTGCCTTCGATATCATCTTGAGCGAGAAATTCTCCCGCAAGCATCTTGATACAACGCATACCTTCGTTGGCATGCTCCGCATTCATATCAAAAATCGCTATTCTGTAGGTATTGTGCATTTTTAATTTTAATCGTTATTGCGAGTAACTTTTCGCGACGAAGCAATTTATTGAGAAGCTTCTAACTTCAATAGATTGCTTCGCTTTCCCGGCCTTTGTCCGAAAAGTTCGCAATTACGTTTTTATTGTAACGTACTAAATAACGCATATACTATACCGTTAGATTCTAAACTATGTTAAACTTATAGCCCCTTTGCGGTCTGCTGTACGATGTATTTGGCAACCTCCGTCAAATCATTGGTCTCCTCAAAAACTTTCAACTGTCTGTCGGCACCTGATCCCTGTTCTAACATCTGGTAGACATAATTGACCTCGGTACGGCAGTCTAGTCCATCGATGACGTCGTCGATGAATTCCAACAATTCGTTCATCAGATTAGCAAAAGGAACTTCTTCCTCTTTGCCGAAATCGATGAGTTTGGCCTCAACGCCCCATCGTGCCGCACGCCATTTATTCTCGTTCAGGAGTAGGCGCCGATAGTTTTTAAAGGTCTGGTTCTTTTTATGCAGTTTATGTAATTTGGCAACAATACATTGCATCAATGCGGCAATACAGGTAACCTCGTCAACAGTCATGACCACATCGCAGATACGGAACTCGATGGTTGGATAAAAGGGATGTAACCGAATATCCCACCAAATTTTCTTGGCGTTGTCCAAACAATTGGTCCGTACCAAAATTTCGATAAATTTATCATACTCCGCAACGCTGGCAAAAAACGGAGGAATACCCGTTCTTGGGAATTTATCAAAAATCTTTGAACGGAAAGACTTGAAACCAGTATCGCGCCCTTCCCAAAAAGGGGAATTCGTTGAAAGCGCATAGAGATGGGGCAAAAAATAACGCGCCACGTTGAGAATCTCCAGGCCTTCTTCTCTACTGGGTATGGCCACGTGAACGTGCATTCCAAAAATGAGATTTCCGCGCGCCACATCTTTCATCTCGTCAATGATTTCGTCGTATCTGGGTTTCGGGGTAATCAATTGTTCATGCCAATGCGAAAAGGGGTGTGTGCCAGCGGCAGCTACTTTCAGCCCTTCATCGTCAGCCAATTTAATAATCTGTTGCCGCAGGTAAGAAACTTCATCCCTCACCTGATGGATATTTTCACAGACGTTGGTTCCCATCTCTACCATCGATTGGTGCATCTCTTCTTTAATGCGTTCTTGAAGATGCACCTTACCGCCATCAATAATCTTTGACATTTGCGAGCGAAGCTTGTACGAATCGCTATCGAGTACCTGAAATTCTTCCTCTATGCCCAGCGTGAATTTATGCATATCGATGGTATTGATCTTTTGTGAATGTTTCCTTTTATTTGGTCTTTTTCGACGTGCTTTTCGTTTTTGCTACGATTTTACCCTTAGCGGGCGACTTTTTTACTGCCGTCGTACTAGGTTTGACAGTAGTCCGTGCTTTTGGTTTTGCTTTAGCAGCAGCCTTTTTAACGGCAGTAGTTTTGGGTTTGGCAGTTGGTTTGGCCGGAGCCTTTGCTACACTACTTGCTTTTTTTACTATTGCCGTTTTGGTCTTTGGGGCAGTAGCTTTCTTTGCAGATGAAATTGCAGTTTTTACTGAAGTTTTCTTCGCCTCAGCGGCAGTTTTTAGATTGACCTTCCCTCTTTTTAATGCGACCGGCGTAACGGAATTCTTGACAAAAGTACCCCATGAGGTATTGTTCTGTTTCCCCTTATGGGCATTCGCTTTTTCGATGGCGTATTTCGCAGAATGTTCAACAATCCAATCAAAATTAGCCTGCCCTACGGAATTAATATCCGCATCTGGGGCAGGGTTACAGAAATCGATGGCATACGGCACACCATCACGTATCGCGAACTCGACTGTGTTAAAATCATAGCCTAAAGACTTGTTCAGTTTTAGGGTGTAGTCGTGAACGATTTTCAAAATCTTCTTCTGCTCAGCATTTGGCTCATAATCTTTTACATAGCGTTCGTGAAAAGGCCGTCTAGGGTCATAAGGCATAATATGCACATACTTCTGCCCAAGGCAATACACCCGAAAATATTCCTCAAAAACGATTTCTTCTTGAAGCATCATCACCAATTGGTCTGTTTCTTCATGCTTTGCAAAAAGGTCATCGGCGTTCTCAACTCTGTAAACGTTCTTCCATCCGCCACCATCATGAGGCTTCATATAGGCCGGAAAACCAATGTAGTTGAAGATGTACTCCCAATCTAAAGGTGCCACTAAGTTGCGGAACGATTTTTCGGTCGTATTATCAGGTCTGGCCTTTGAAGGTAAGAGTACTGTCTTGGGCACGGGAACACCCAGTTCCATCGATAAGCAGTTATTGAAAAATTTTTCGTCAGCACTCCACCAAAATGGGTTGTTAATAACGGCAGTTCCCATAAGGGCAGCATTTTTCAAGTACGCGCGATAGAAAGGAACTTCTTGTGAAATGCGATCAATAATAACGCTGTACCCATAATCGATACCTTGCTGTACCTTGTCGATCTGTACGGCTTCGGCAATTACCTTGCCCTTGCCCAATTCGTTTACCTTATCTATAAATGCCCAAGGGAAGGTGTCTTCCATCCCAAATAAAATACCTACTTTTTTTGCCATGATGTAATTAGTTTTTATTTGTCATTCTCGCCTATTTGAGAATGTTTTATTAGTTTCTATATTGCTTTGAATATTTATTCTTTGCCATAAAGGCTTCTATTTTTTTGATCTATAGCCCTGTTTTCTTTATTTGCCCTTAGGCTACGGACTGCGCTCTGGGTGACATTAGCTTTAAAAATAGCTTCCTGCATATTCCGGAAAAGCCATTTTCCATAATGGCCAATCGTGTTCGATCCATTTTTTTTCGTCGTACCAATGATCGATTCCCTTTGCATTTAAAATGCCCGACATGTGAAGGTTTTTATCCCTACAGATATCCGAATCCGATGTGCCCAATACGATTTGCATATGATCGTATTTCCATCCTTCTTCGTCCTGCATAAACTCATCGGGACAATTGTAATAAATACGCATATCGTCTGACATGGGAGCCATATTACGAATATTAAAAGCTGCGCTCATTGCAATCAAATGAGAGATGGCATCAGGAAACCGAAATGCCGTATTTGCTGCATGAAAACCGCCAAAACTAACTCCAGCAGTAGCTATGCGATGCGTATTGCATTCTTTTTGAATGTACGGGATCATCTCATTTTCTAAAAACTGCATATAAAGTTCGTAATTGTGGATCTTTGTTTCGGTGTTCATATTATCATCGTAAAACGATAACATATCTATTGTCTCTACATTGTACAACTTAATGCGCCCTTCTTCGATAAGGTGCATTACCGAACCTACAAGTCCGAAATCGGTATTCTGGGTGTACTGCCCTCCTGAAGACGGGAACATCAAAATTGGATGCCCCCAATGCCCTGTTACCTCAACATTTATGTTGCGGCCCAAAGTATTTGAATAATACGGTATGTGTTCAACTTTCGCCATTGTCTTAAATATAGCTAAAAATGATTAGTACTCAATATGTTAAGGCGCGCAAAAGTAATTTATTTTCTAATACGAATACTAAAAAAAATTGATTCTTACAAATACTCGTTACACATGAAATTTAAGGTTTTTCAATCTTTCTTTTTCCCTTTTCCTTTGTTAAATTTTAGCCCGTAGCTAAAGCTATGCTTGAAAATTTTGCCTTGGTAAAGAAAAAATAAATTCCTAAAAATTCCGCAAATTTCATGTGCAACAAGTATACTTGCACTCCCTTACGGAAAACTATGCAGTTTCAGATTGATTTTATTAATGCCAAAGGCCATTTTTTCTCCAAGTATTTGGGTCGAAAAGTTAGGTTCCGATTTATGGCACCATCAAATTATTGGAAGTCGACCGAAAAATTCCCGGTACTCCTAATGAACGATGGTCAAGATTTTGTTCCAATGAATTTAGAGGAAACACTCTCCAAGGCATTTTCGTTACAAACCCTACGTCCGTTCATTTATGTGGGGATCGATTGTAACGAAAACCGTATCCATGAATATGGTACTGCTTCCTCTGCAGATTTTAAGGGAAGGGGGGGCAGTGCCCCTGAATATTCAAAATTTATTATCCAAGAATTCATTCCTTTTCTCAAAAGCGAATTCAAGGTAACCACAATCGCTAAGGATTGGGTGTTCTGCGGCTTATCTTTGGGAGGCTTATCGGCATTCGATATCGCCTATCGCCATGCAAATCTATTCTGTAAAATAGGTGTCTTTAGCGGCTCGTTCTGGTGGCGTAAAAAAGACTATGTAAAAAAGGACGTTGCAGATAGAAGCCGGATTATTCTCGATGTCATCAAAAACAGAAGCTACGCACCACATTTAAAATTCTGGCTTCAGACCGGCACCGAAGACGAAAAAGCGGACCGTAATGAAAATGGCGTCATCGATGCCATCGACGACACTTTAGATGTAATCAAAGAACTCAAAGCCAAGGGCTATTCCTATCCAGGTGATATTGAATATGTAGAGCTAAAAGGCGGAAAACACGATCTGCCAACATGGGGGAAGGTTTTTCCGCAATTTATATTATGGGCTTTTGAAAAACCCTCCTCTAGCAGCTCCAAAAGAAGGGAGTAAGTCTTAGAAAGTTTGCGGGATTTTTGTTCCTAGCTAGAAAGCGGCCGTTCAGCTGACCATATCACTATAACTTATACTCCAACAACGTTTCGAAATCGGTGTACTCCAACGCTTTCTGATGTGTTGCTTCTAAAACTACATTCGGGGCTTTACCTGATTTTTCTGCCTCAAGCCACCGCAAAATGCAAAGACACCACTTATCGCCTGCTTTGAGACCGGGAAATTGCCACTCCGGTTTTGGAGTTGAAAGGTCGTTACCTTTGGTTTTGGTGTATTCTAAAAATTCATCGGTCATGATGGCACAGACAATATGGGTGCCATAATCTTCTTCGCCTGTTTTGCAGAAACCGTCTCGATAGAACCCTGTTTTGGGTTCGAAGCAACAGGACTGCAATTCTGTACCCAAAATATTCTTTGGAGATTTTTCCATGGAAAACTTAGATTTGGAAGAGGTCGTAATCAATAGTAATATCAGAATATACCCCAAAGCATAAAAACGACTCATTGTGCTAGACCTTAATAAAAATCTTCCGTTTGTACAGCACGTGGGCAAGCAGGCAATAAAAAGCTACAACGGTCAGTCCATACAGCAAAGAAGACAACTGCATTGACATAAAATCGTGTACGTATATCGTATCAAAGAGCCACCCGTGCAAAGAGTTGTCTTCACCCACTTTTATCATACCTAAAATTTTACTTACAAAACTAGATAGAAAATACAGGATGATCGCATTAGCTCCTGCATATCTGAATATACTTCCGAAGGTAATTCCCTTGACATCGGTCAAATAGTAAATGAGTGCTAAGATCAAGTTGGCCCAGCCAGCGGTTACCAATACGAAACTACTTGTCCAAAGGGCTTTATTAATAGGAAAGGCCAAATCCCATACATGGCCGATAAGTAAGAGTGCCCCCCCGATTCCCATTAAAATCGTTGCTTTTTTGGTTTGTTTTGAAATCAATATGAGTCCTGTGAAAATTCCCAATAACGAACTCACGATAGCAGGAATAGTACTTAATAGACCCTCGGGGTCATAATCTTCTTTATAATTGTGGGTGCCGAAAACTTGTACATCTACATAATTAGCCAGATTGTTCGGTGCTCTCTCGAGCGTAGATTCCATGCCGTTTACGGGAATGAATCCCATAAGCAACCAATACCCTACTAACAAAACAACGGCAAGACCAATGAGGGTCTTCCAATTTAGATTTATAAATAGGATGGAAGCAAAGAAAAAGACCACCCCTATACGCTGCAAAACCCCGGGAAACCGAATATCCGCAAAATCTTTGACAAACGGAAAACTAAGGCTGAACGCTCCTAAAAATAGTCCGAGCCCAATCAGTTTTAGGGTTCTGACGCTAATCTTTTTATACGTGCCCCAGTTGATAGGTTTGTTCCTGTAGGCGAAAACTATAGAAGTACCCACAATAAATAGGAAAAAAGGAAACACAAGATCAGTTGGGGTATAGCCATGCCATTTGGCATGCAAAAAGGGCGCATATACTGCAGCGTGTGTGCCCGGAGTGTTGACCAATATCATTAAAATGATGGTCATACCCCTAAAAATATCTACGGAGAGAATTCTGTCTTTCACTTTTTTGGTTGTTTTGGTTATTAAAATAAAGGTAGGTATTTATTTCAATACTATTCGTGAAGAATCTAAACTGCCGCGCTTAAATAACCAAGAGCCAATACCAAAATTTCTACAAAAGAACAGGAGTCAGGGTGTAACAAAACTCTCAGTTTGTCTAACTAAACACAATGAAGTATTCCGCAGCTATTGGCTAGCGACTGATGGGACGACTGATTGCCAGAGCCAACCAACAAATGATTGGTGCATGCATTGGGTTGAAATATTCTTACTGTGCCGGAAAGACAAAAAGATCTATTATTTCTTGCCCGAAAAGCTCACTTTCGTCTCCTTTTTTTGTTTTTTGAAACCGATTAATTGCTGCTTGGCATCAAGTACCCGCTTTACATACGACTTGAAAGCTTTGTAATCATCCGCTGCAATTCGCTCCTTTGAAGTTTTCGCCATTATGGTGATATACAGCTCGTTCTCTTTTGCCAACTCATAGGCAATCTGAAAATGATGTTTCTTAAAGCTGTATTCCGCGTTTTCAGGAACTTCTACAAATCGCTCGTCATCTTTTAACTTGATATTGTAACTCGATTTATAGATGTCTGCATTTTCATACAAAAGATAATCTATGGGAAAATTACGCGTGTCCTCTTCAATGATGGAAGAATTGTACGCATTGTTTACCGCAGGAATACTAAACACCTTCATACTACCTATTTCGTCTATCTTCTCGTTTATGGTCAGATCAGATACATATTTGATAACTGGCGACCGCAAGTCATATTCAATATTGTGCACGCTATCCAAAACAAAATCTTCGGTAATTCTCCCTTGAAAATCATCAGTAATATTCTTTTTGACAACCTCGTAATTTTTTTCCTTGAAAACACCGGCATAATGTGAATTAATGCTTCCGGTGAGCACCGATTCGATTTTTAGCTTGTGTTCTTTGTTGCCCAACACATATTGTATGTTACTTTCCAGTACCGTTGGTGTATGCGTAATATTATTCAATTTGTAGATTCCAGAAGATACTGCTTTTAGCCACTTATTGGGTATGTCCAAAGCTGTGGCATTTTCTAAGCTGGTGGGTATAGCCTTATAGGGCATATTGTTATCGGTAAGTTCTAGATACTGGGCCTTACCGTCAATAAATACCTTAGCGATACAATGGTTGAAATCTTGGCTGGGCAGCACCATTGAATTCTGACCGTAGTCAGAGGTCAGTACTAAGACCAGGTGTGATTTTAGCCCGGCCATTTGCGCCAGGGTTACATAGAGGGTCGAAAAATCTTTACAGTCGCCCAACTTCGATTTTATGGTCTTTGATGGCTTTTGGGGAACATAACCACTCTGTCTAAAACCGACGTGGCTATAGCTGAAATTCTTCATGATATAATAGTAGATACGCGATGCCCTTTCATCTTCGGAAAAACTCGAAGTACCCTTCGGGAAAATCTTTCGAAACGCTTCTTCAACATCTGAGTTTACAATAATCTGCGGGCGCACAAGATCGGAGTACCAACTGGCAATATCGTCCCAAGAACCAATGGTGCCGATATGTACATTTTTTGCAATATCGCTCAGGCTCGGCATATAGTTCTCTTGCTGTGACATTCTTTTTTGATCGGTAGTTTCCCAGTGATGGTACACATAATTATCTATGTTCTCCGTTTTGTAATCGATGTCTCCGTTGAGTACTTTATATTCGAACCGTTTCCCTTTTGGCACCAAAACCTTAAGTGTGTTTTTGAATATGGGATGATACGAACCGAACTGAAAATAATCGACATGATCTTTATAGAATCTTCCGCTATTTGAATAGCTGCTTTGGTAGTCTACATAGATAATGTCACCGATTTCAAGATTGTTGAAAACTAAGTTAGAACCACTTTTAGAAGCGGGCACAATCTTCTTGTCCGGTTTAATAATTTCCGATTTTGAAATATGGTAGTTACCGCTGAGGCCTAGATTGACTTCCTTTAATGATTCTATTCCGCTGTCAGAAGTAATCTCGACCACATAGCGGGTCTGTGATTTACCACCTCCTTCAGGATACAATTGTAACAGGCTTTCATCTAACAGATAGTTGTAACCATAATTACTTTGGATACCCTTATTTCTATTTTCTGCCATAAAACCGTAAATGTTCGCCGTTACGAGTTCTTCAAAATAATCTTTCGCGTTCGAGAGGTCATCGATTTTTTTTCGGAGAGACGAATTCGACCCGTTGTGCTTTAACGATTTCTCGTACCAGACCAAGGCTTCCTTCCTTTTACCAATTTGCTCCAATGCCGTACCCTTAAGTTCCATACCTACAAAAGAATAGGGGTAGTTTTCAAGTAATTGATCCAGATACGGAAGCGATTCTCCGTACTTTTTGTACTTGTGCAGATAAGCGACATAATCCGAAAGGTAGATATTATCGTGCCGTACCAAATCGTATCTGTCTTCGAACAACATTAGGGCTTTATCCTTTTTATCTTGTTTATCATAAAACCCCGCCAATGATTTCAAGGCCGCATAATCAAAATAGTTGACGTTGATATCTTCTAAAAGTCGAATGGCCATATCATCCTCGTTCAGATAACTAGAATAGATATTTAGATAAATTTTCAGCACACCTGTCTGATCTTTGTGTTCTTCGGTAATCGACTTTAAGTGCTCCTTGACTCCCGCCCTATCTTCTTTTCGCAAGCTTAAAAGCATTGCAGCCGATTGTTTTAGAATCTCCTTATCGGTTGCTGCGGAAAACTCTTGTATGAATTTCTTAAACTCTGGTACTGGAAGCTTAAACAGTTTACGTGAATCTTGAAAGCGATAGAGGTACGACAAATAGTAAGACTCATCGTCGTTTTCGATGTTCTTTTGCACTTCTTTTACCGAGGCATAATCTTTTTCTTTGGTGTAGGTCTCGATAAGGTATTTTCTCAAGAACGAACTGTTCGGATAAGCTTCGAGCAATGGAAGTAAAATAGCTTTGGCTTCGGTATATTTTGAGTTTCTCAGATACGTATTGATCAAACAGAATCTGTTTAAAAAATTATTGGGGTCACGCTTTAATTTATTGGTGAAAAAAGCTTCTACGGGATGATCAATTGATTTTGGACTGAGGCTAGCGGTGGAACTTTCGTTATAAGGAATGTATGAACTATCAAATTTCAAATCGTTCAGCGCCTTGCCTTCTAGATCGGTAATCCTAACAATGAAATAAGCAATGCCCGATTTGTCTGCATTTTTTACCAAAAGACGATTATTGCCCTGAGGAAGATTCACTTCTACATTGTAAGCATCCAAATCGGTAATACCGTCATTGGTATTTTCATAAATCAGTATATCGTTCAGCCAAACCTTGGTAAATGCTGAACTTCCAAACCGGATGACAGCTTTCCGTGCTTGTGGATTAGAGAAAAAAGTCTGCGCATAGTTCACCCCGCTACCATACTCTGAATGGTTCGAATAGTACTGATAGGCTTCTTTTTTATGCTCTTTGAGTGTATACCAATTTACGAATCCATTGCTATTCGCATTGAAATCCGTTTGCGAAATCGCTATTTTTTCCGGGCCGTATTCGGTAGCCAGTCCACCACCGTTCAAATTCTCGAAGCTACCGCAAAACTGCCATGTCTTGATTGCTGGTATTTCCGAATTCAGTTCATAATAAGTCTCCCAGTCATCGTGATGTTGTGCGAGTGCAGATTTCAAATACCGTAGCGATTCTTTTACAGTTGGGGTTTTAACCAAGTTCAGGTTAAATGCGTTTATGTTTTTTGAGTTCTTTTTGTTGAAACCTGTACTGAGATAAGTATCAAAAAAGAAGTTTTGGTTCCAAAGGGCGTAGAGGTAATACTCAAAATCAGGGTAGCTGCTGATTTTTTCTATAAATCCATCGGGATTTGCAAAGGTGCCGTTCTCAATTTTTAAGATTTCATGAATAAGCTGGTCATGAATGTCGTTTTTTTTCCTTTTCTGAAATTTTGAGAGCGCTTCTTGCCTTTCGTTCTTAAAAAGTAGTTCCCAATAGGCTTCTATTTCCTGATTTTCCTGAGAAGAAACGGTGGGTAGATTGAATAGTACAAGAAGGACAAACAGGCAGAAACATCTCATAAAGCAGGCATGGTTTGGTTACGATTTGGTTAAATCATAACGCCAATTTCCTGTAAATGGTATGTTTTGTAAGTTAGATACGCTCCCCTCTTTAAAAAAAGAAATCGTACTATAAAATATTTTCCTTCATCCTGCCCCATGCCTTGAGCAACAGAAAACCAGAAACGATAGCTATCCCTGTTAGTACTAGAGCCGAGGTAGTTCGGCCATAAATCCAGTAGCCGGTTGCGAACATCAGGCTATAAACCAAGGCTACCCCTAAAAGCATAGCTGTGATGCCCGAGGGTACGCTCCATTTTTCTCCTGTATCAATTTCAATGTTATCTTCCTTGGCTTCGTTAACAACTTTGCTCCATCCTGGCCCTCCCGGCTGTATTTTTTTATAAAATGATTGTAGTACTTCTTTAGATTCTGGTTTCGTCGTAAATGTTACTATTACCCAAATAGCCGTGGTGACCAGCATAACAAAGGGTATTTCTCCCCATTCTGGGAATACGCCAGTTTCCACTGCAAATAAAAATGGCCCGAAAGAAGTTGCTTTTAGTAGTATGGACAAAATACCAGAAGCGAACATAGCGGAAATTTCGGTCCAAGCATTAATTCGCCACCAAAACCAGCGTAGAATAAATATGAGTCCCGTTCCTGCGCCAAAAAGCAAAAGTAATTCAAAGATTTGCTGTGCATTCTGCATTGCCAGAGCTAAAAAAGCACTCAAAACCATTAAAATTACCGTTGATATCCTTCCAACTGCTACCAATCTTTTTTCGGAAGCCTCAGGATTGATCTGCTGTTTATAAAAGTCAAAAACTATATATGAGGACCCCCAATTTAATTGTGTTGAAATCGTGCTCATATAGGCCGCTATCAAAGACGCAAGTACCAAGCCCAAAAGTCCGCTTGGTAATTTTGTCAGCATTGCCGAATACGCCAAGTCATGTCCTAATTTATCTTCTGCAACATTCGGGAATGCTTCTGCAATACTTGCAATATCCGGATAGACCACCAACGAGGCCAACGCGACTAAAATCCACGGCCAGGGACGCAAGGCATAATGCATGATATTAAAAAAGAAAGTAGCGCCGATGGCATGATTCTCGTCTTTAGCAGCCAACATTCTTTGTGCGATATAGCCACCACCACCTGGCTCTCCACCAGGGTACCAAGAACTCCACCATTGTACCGCCAAGGGAACAACTAGTAGCGTCATAAACATTTTTTTGTCACTAAAATCAGGAAGAATATCCATTTTCGAGGTAACTAACTCGTTTGCCATCATCGCTTCAATACCCCCAACCTCAGGAATATTGACCAAATAATAGGCAGCACCAATAGCTCCGGCCATGGCAACAAAAAACAACAGAAAATCGGTATAGACCACGCCTTTGAAACCTCCTAAAGCGCTAAAAACAACCGTAATCAGACCCGCGCCAATGACCGTTTCCAAGGGCTCGAGGCCTAACATGATACCCCCTATTTTTATAGCGGCCAAAGTAACGGCGGACATAGTGATTACATTAAAAATAACACCCAAATAAACCGCTCTGAATTTTCTCAAGAAACTTGCTGGTTTGCCACCATATCGCAATTCATAAAACTCTAGGTCAGTTTTAACGTTCGATTTTCGCCATAGCTTCGCGTACACGAAAACGGTCAACATACCCGTAAGCAAAAAACACCACCATCCCCAGTTACCTGAAACACCTTTGGTTCGAACTAAATCGGTTACTAAATTGGGTGTATCCGTAGAGAACGTTGTGGCGACCATTGAAAGGCCCAAAAGCCACCAAGGCATTGTTCTGCCCGAAAGAAAAAACTCGGAAGAATCCTTACCTGATTTTTTTGAAACGTAGATTCCGATTCCTAGAACTATCGAAAAGAAAATAATGATAAGGCTATAATCGAGGGTAGATAATTCCATGGACGTTAGTTTGATTGTTGGTTAAGCGATAAAGATATTATTTTTTAGGATACTTTTACGTTTCGTCCGTTAAACCTCATTCTTGTTCTTAAGCACTACATTCGATATCTCAACCACGGCATGGGCTCTTGCCTTTACAGCGGCATTCGTAATCGGACTTTCAAAAGCAGGCATAAAAGGAATTGCCATTGTCAATGTCACCTTGATGGCCCTTGCCTTCAATGCCAAGGCTTCAACGGGTATTGTCGTTCCGCTATTGATTGTCGGTGATATTTTTGCGGTCATTTATTACAACAGGCACGCCAACTGGTGGTATATCGCACGATTTTTACCTTGGATACTTGTTGGTATCCTAATCGGTGTTTTTATTGGGAACGACCTAGACGAAGGCATTTTTAAAATCGCCATGGCCGTGATCATCTTGGTGAGCGTTGGAATGATGTACTGGTGGGACCGGAGAAAATCAAAGGCCGTGCCTACACACTGGGCGTTCGCAGGTTTCGTGGGTACCATTGCCGGAATCACTACCATGATCGGAAACCTGGGCGGTGCCTTCAGTAATATCTACTTTTTGGCGATGCGGGTACCCAAAAACGAATTTATCGGAACTGCGGCCTGGCTTTTTTTAATTGTCAACGTTTTGAAGTTACCCCTTCATATTTTCGTTTGGGAAACAATAACCCGAGAAACGTTATTGTTCGACCTTAAATTGATTCCTGGAATCGTAATTGGCATTTTTGTAGGTTTTCGCCTAGTCAAACTGATCAAAGAAGATTTCTACCGAAAGATGATCTTGGTATTGACCGCATTAGGGGCAGTGATGATTTTGATCAAATAGCCAAAAACATTATCAGAATTATTAAGTAGCTTTATATGCACAACTGTTTATTCATATAAAGCTACATAAAATGAAGCATCCTTTTAATATCCATTCTTTTCTAGGGTTCATTGGACTTGTCTTTATATCATTCTTTTTTTCCTGTAAGGAGAAAGACGCAACCCAAAATGCCGATCAAGATAAACTACGGGCGCAAATAGAAACTTCATTAGATGAGCTTGTAGACATTTGGTACCCAAAGACTATTGATTCCGTCAACGGCGGATTTTGGTCCGATTTCAATTACAAATGGGCTAAGGAAGGGAAACAGAATAAGATGCTGGTCAGTCAGGCACGCCATGTTTGGACAACTTCGATATTGGCACACTATTACAAGGATAAAAAATATCAGGAATTCGCCTCCCATGGCTACAGGTTTTTAAGGGATAAGATGTGGGATGCTGAAAATGGCGGATTTCATACCCTGCTCGGTCTCGAAGGCGATTCGTTAAAAGTACGTTCTACTGGTAAAAGTGCCTATGGCAATTCATTCGCTATTTATGGTCTGGCCGCTTACTACAAAATATCAAACGATTCGGAGGCCCTTGACTTGGCTAAAAAGACGTTTCATTGGCTAGAGGAACATTCCCATGATTCGCTTTATGGCGGGTATTTTGACGTTATGCAGCAAGATGGTTCTTGGATGCTCGACGTAGAGGAAAACGATAAAAATTATGACAACTTCATTCGTAAAGATTGGAAAGACCAAAACTCTTCCATCCACCTTTTAGAAAGTTTTACGGCACTTTATGAAGTTTGGCCAGACCCACTTTTAAAAAAGCGTTTGGAAGAAATGCTCTTACTGGTCCGCGATACCATAACTACCGAAAAAGGATATCTGACCCTTCATCTGGAAAGAGATTGGAAGCCGGTTTCCCTTCGGGATTCTTTGGAAACCTATCGCAAAACACATTTTAATCTTGACCATGTTTCCTTTGGTCATGATGTGGAGACCGCATTTCTAATGCTCGAAGCTTCGCATGTACTTTGGCTGCAAAACGATACAATTACAGCTGTCAAGGCGAAAAAGATGGTCGACCATGCCCTTGAATGGGGTTGGGACGATGAAAAAGGTGGGTTTTATGACGGCGGCTATTATTGGGACGCCTCCGGAAAACGAACAATCGAAAACCATGCAAAAGTCTGGTGGACGGAGGCGGAAGGCCTGAATTCCCTATTGCTTATGGCGGAGTTACATCCCGAAGAAAAACGCTATTATGAGTTATTCGAAAAACAATGGGGCTATCTCGATAGCTATCTTATCGATCCTAAATATAGAGGCTGGTACCATGAAGGCCTCGATACCGATCCGGAAGCTAAAAACGACGCCAAAGCTCAAATCTGGAAGGTAAATTACCACAACATTCGCTCCATGATCAATGTAATACAGATGCTTAAAGGCGAATTTGCATTGACCGAAAGTAAACCTTGAACCAAGAGACCAAGAAGATGTTTTAGATTTTTTCCTATTAAAATTGACTTCCATAGCCCAGAATTGTATATTGTCGTTCTAGTCTTTCTTGTGAAGACTTGCGTATATATTCACGGTCATGAGTTTTAACCATTCACGACCTTAGCAATATTGTGTTAAAAGCAGAGCTGACCCGACCAAAACCATACTAAAGTATAAATTGACACGTTCGCTACTTATATAAAGCCGATAACCTGCTCAACTTTGGTCAGGTGGGCGTTTATTTAATTGGGACGTGCTGACCGAGCCAAATTTGGCAATATAAAACGGACGGTAAATTTTTATAGCAATGAAGCGTTTTTTCACGTATTTAGGATTTTTGGCTTTGGCAACTTCATGTGGGAGCATAGGGGTTGTCAGCAAATCTGATAAAGTTGGGAAAACCGAAAGTCTTGCACTTAATAGTTCGAAAACCTATGACCGTCTTATCACCGATGAAGCTATCTCTACCCATGGACTCTTTGATGTGCACAAGGTCGGTGACAAGTATTATTTCGAAATATCCGATCGTCTATTAAATCGTGAGATGTTGGTCGTTACCCGATTTATAAAAACGCCTTCAGGGGCAGGCAATTATGGTGGGGAGAAAATCTCGGAAAACACGATTGTTTTTGAAAAGGGGCCTTCTGATAATCTTTTTCTACGTATCTCAACTTTGGTCAGTTCGGCCAGCGAAGACGATGCGATATCAAAAGCGGTCAACAACTCGAACATTACACCAATTTTAGAGGCCTTCGACATCAAGGCGCACAACGAAGATGAAAATTCGTACGTCATCGACGTAACAGGTTTTGTCAACGGAGAAAATCCGTTACTGGCATTAAGCAGTGATCAGAAAGACGCCTACAAACTAACATCACTCGAAAAGAACAAATCATATATAAAGGAAATCAATTCCTTTCCCATCAATACCGAAATCAAGACAGTAAAGACCTATAAGGCAAAAACGGGGAAAGATAAACGCAAACAACTGCCTGCGGCTATTTTAGCCGGGGTCGTTACTTTAGAAATCAACAACTCGTTTATTCTTTTGCCTAAAGAACCCATGCGCAAAAGACTTTATGATGAACGCGTAGGTTATTTTGCCAGTTCGTATTTAGAATATGGCGACGACCAGCAGAAGGTAGACCGTAATACGTATATACATCGATGGCGGTTAGAGCCCAAGCCGGAAGACTTGCTGAAATGGAAACGTGGCGAATTGGTCGTGCCCAAAGAACCGATAATTTATTACATCGATCCGGCAACGCCCAAAAAGTGGCGCCCCTACCTTATCCAAGGCATCAACGATTGGCAGGTAGCTTTCGAACAAGCCGGTTTCAAGAACGCCATTATCGGCAGGCAGTGGCCCGAAAATGATAATAGTATGAGTCTTGAAGATTCAAGGTTCTCCGTACTACGTTATTTTGCCTCCCCTTCTAAAAATGCCTACGGCCCCAATATTGTAGACCCCAGAAGCGGTGAAATTTTGGAAAGCCATATCGGCTGGTACCATAATTTGATGAGCCTCTTACACAGTTGGTACATGGTGCAGGCAGGTGCCGTTGACGAACGCGCACAGAAAATGGAATTCGAGACCGAATTGATGGGCGACCTTATCCGCTTTGTTGCATCACATGAAGTGGGCCATACCTTGGGTCTTCGACATAATATGGGTGCTAGTTCGGCAACTCCCGTAGAAAAACTACGCGATGCCGAGTGGTTGAAAAATAATGGTCATACCAGCTCAATTATGGACTATGCCCGTTTTAACTACGTTGCACAACCTGAAGACAGTATACCTACAGAAGATTTGATGCCCCGCATCGGTGATTATGATAAATGGGCAATCCAATGGGGGTACTCGCATTTTCCGGAAGACCTTTCTTTGAACGACGAAAAAGACCTGTTAAGCCAAATGGTCGTAGATAGTGTCAAGGCCAACCCGAGACTTTGGTTCGGTGGTGAGGGTCGTGATTTTGACCCCCGCTCCCAGACGGAAGACTTGGGCGATGATGCCATGCAGGCCAGTATGTACGGCATTCTCAACCTACAACGAATCGCACCCTATCTCAAAAAATGGACGAAAGAACGCAGTAGCGATGATTATGCTAACTTAGATCAAGTTTATAAGGATCTAGTTGGCCAATACAGTGATTATATTTTTCACGTATCGAAGAATATCGGTGGTATCTACGTTACGCCAAAGACTATGGGCGAAGAGGGCGAAGTTTATCGTCCAGTGGATAAGGACCGCCAAAAACAGGCTTTGCTCTTCTTGGAGAATTATATTTTTAAGGAACCCAAATGGTTGCTGCGTAACGATATCTTGAACGCGATACAATCGCCGCAATCAAAAGAGTCGGTAACCAAAACTATGGAAAGTGTAATGGTGAATTTACTCGGTGGAAGCCGCTTGAGCCGTATGACATTTATCGCCGAACGTTACGAAAACGAAGATCCTTATACCCCCGAAGAATATATGGACGATCTCGGGCAATTGGTCTGGGGCGATATGAACGTTTTCTATCAAACCAACGCCTACCGTAGAAAACTTCAAAAGTCATATGTTTCGAACTTGATCACGCTGTACAAACCTGACGAAGCAGAAGGACTTGTAGAAGGTATTTTGGCCAAGCTTTCTGAAGGTTATACTTCGAATACCGATGTACGCTCATTGGCATTGGATAATTTATTGATACTACAGGGTAAAATAAAGAGAACCATACCCGTGATGACGGATCGGCTGACTATCGCCCATTTGAACTACCTCAAAAGGGAAATCGAATCGGTCATCGGTGAGACCAAAGATGTCGACCCCCTATTCATTCCATTCCGAAGGGATGTTTCGATAAAGGAAGAGGGAGAGAAATAGAAGTTATAAATTCCAAACTCCGCTCGAAACTTCGGGGCCAAATTCCATGCCCTAAAGAATAAACAACCACCAAAATAGAGAACAAAAATGGGACTGTTCTATAGAGAGTATATTACAAAAGGAAAAAGTTCTATTAATCGGCCATTTTACGGGACAAGAATATCTTAATTATACCTACTTCATTCCCTTATGT
>CAZRIE010000036.1:0-37016 GCA_964600075.1 uncultured Flavobacteriaceae bacterium | reverse complement strand
TTGTTATTTCTTTTGTCCAAACACTGTATTGTACATCGGGCTTAGCTATTTTAATTCACTACAACCCTTCAAATTTCTGGTATAGGATGCATTAATGATTTTCCAGCCATCATTCGTCTTTGTCAATGTGAAAATATCTATTCCGCAATGGGTAAACTTTCCATTTACCCTAAATTCGTAAGGCACCCATGCCATCGCATTGCCATCATGAATCTTTATATCATAACTAAAAGGTATTTCTTCCAAAATTTCTTTGGGGTCAAAAGTCCTCAGGTCGTCTCTAAAAAAGCGCATCGAATAGCTGCTAGGTTCAAGAGTGTTATTTATAGACCATACTTGGCCTTCTAGGAGTAGCATTTTTTTGTATAATATGGTATCCTGCTTGTTCAAAGACTCAAAAAATTGGTTTACTATTTTTTTAATTTTTATCTCATCCTTTTTAGATGCATTTTGAGAAAAGCAATTAGCACTTACCATAATCAGAATCACCCAAACTATTTTCTTCATACCATTACTTTTTAAAGGTTATTGACCTTTGCTAAAATCACTGCCACGGTGCTAAGAATTCTGTCAATACTACCTATTGGCCAAACCCGATTCTTGTTGTTTTTCATTACAATTATTGATTTGTAACGCAATTAAAACACCAATGATGTCAAGTACAATTTCTACAATGGCATAAAGAAGGTATTTGCTGAATTCGTTTTTAGAAATCATTTTTTTTGCGAATACGGCCGAATAATTTGAATATTGATAGGGTAGTGGTTAGCAGTTGTTTCCTCTAAGGTATGAATTAATGCTAAGCTATGCATTGTCCATTTACCTATATAATAACAATGCCATACTCCATTCAAAATCTCGATTAGGTTTGAATGGAGTATGGCATTGTTGTCTATTTAAAACCTTCAATACCAATAATTTAAGTAAAAAAGGGCCTATATCGTCGCATTTAGTGTAAATTTAAGCATAAGGGCATCCCGTACAAAAGGGATTGCCAGTAGCAAATAACACCATGATTTTAAAAATTAACGATCAGATATATGAGGTCGACGTAGATCTCGATACACCATTATTATGGGTTATCCGTGAACAATGCGGATTGAACGGAACAAAATTTGGCTGCGGTATAGGCCAATGTGGGGCCTGCACCGTACAAATGGACGGGGTAGCGATTCGCTCTTGTCTTACCCCTTTACAAGCAGCGGTTGATAAAGAGATTACCACCATTGAAGGTATAGCTTCGGGAACGGAATTGCATGCGCTGCAAAAGGCATGGATAGAAGAACAGGTTCCCCAATGCGGGTATTGTCAGTCTGGCCAGATCGTATCGGCACACGCTTTATTGGCAAACAACGTCTCGCCCACCGACGCGGATATCGACCAGGCCATGAGCGGCAACATCTGCCGCTGCGGTACTTATTCACGCATTAAAAAGGGAATCAAAAAAACGGCAGCCGAGTTGGCATTGACATCAACCATAAAAATCGAAACCAATGGGTAAGTGGACTAGAAGGGCTTTTATTAGCACAGGAGTACTTACTGGCGGCGCACTGGTGCTTGGTGTGGCGATTCGACCCGGAAATCGGGCAAGTAAAGTGAAAGGCATGATTGCCAAAGAAGGGGAAACTGTAATGAACATCTGGCTCAAAATAACCACTGACAATACGATTACTGTCGTGGTACCGCATGCGGAAATGGGTCAGGGCACGCATACGACCCTGCCGATGATGCTTGCCGACGAAATGGATGCCGATTGGAACAAAGTTCAAATGATGGAGGCCCCGGCTAACAAGGAATATGCTAATTATGCACTGGGAAAAGGTTTTATTCTGGGAGGAAAGGATGTCCCCTCGTTCTTAGTCGATACGGTGGATGGTGCCTTTCTAACCATCACAAAGCAAATGGGGTTACAGATGACTGGCGGAAGTTCATCTGTCCGTTTTACAGGGATGCTGGCGATGCGATTGGCAGGTGCTGCCGCTAAGGCCG
The DNA here is from genome assembly GCA_964600075.1 of uncultured Flavobacteriaceae bacterium. Lineage (GTDB taxonomy): Bacteria > Bacteroidota > Bacteroidia > Flavobacteriales > Flavobacteriaceae > CAZRIE01. The sequence goes on along the minus strand of CAZRIE010000036.1, from coordinate 35,027 downwards.
TATTGCTCCAAGCCGCTGCAGATCAGTGGGAGGTGCCCTTGGAAGAATTAGCAGCAAAGAATAGCTATATCTCCCATGTGGCAAGCAATCGTTCCGAACCTTTTGCAAGTTTTGTAGCACAGGCAGTGGAATTGTCACAGCCTGCTAAACCTACATTAAAGACGCCAGACGAATTTACCTTGATGGGTACTTCCCAGCCACGTTTAGACGTGCCCGCCAAAGTAAATGGGACCGCTGGTTTTGGCATCGATACCACGCTTCCCGACATGAAATATGCCGCCATCAAGGCAGCCCCGGTTTTTGGGTCTAATTTAATAGCGGTTGACGACAGTTTGGCCGCGAACCTACCAGGCGTACACAAAATAGTTAAGTTGAACAACGCAGTTGCCGTAGTCGCCGATGGCTACTATATTGCAAAAAAAGCTCTTGAGAAAGTGAAGCTCACTTTTGAGGAAACTGCTAATGAAACCGTAAGTCAAGATGGCATATATGCTCAATATGTACGGGATATGGATGCTTCTTCAGCCGCAGGAAAAGATGAGGAAGATGTAAAAAAAGGAGATGTTGAGGCGGCATTAATGAACTCTGGCCAAGTGGTCGAGAGCGAATACCGAGTACCTTATTTGGCACATGCGACAATGGAGCCCATGAATTGCACTGCCCATGTGACCGCTACTAAATGCGAACTCTGGGTGGGCAGTCAGAACCCGCTAGGGTTTGCAAACAGCGCCGCAGAATTATTGGATATGGAGCCAGATCAAATAACAGTGCACAATCAGTACCTGGGCGGCGGCTTTGGCAGAAGGGTCGTTGACGATGTGGCCATGCAAGCCGTAAAGATTGCCCGGGAAGTGGATTATCCTGTGAAGCTGATATGGTCTAGAGAAGAAGATATTAGGCAAGATTTCTACCGGGAAGCAAATATCAGCCGTTTTAAAGCTGGTCTTGACAAAGAAGGTAAAATAGTGGCGTGGAACAACCAGTTCCTGTTCAAGCACGATCCAGAAGAGGCTCCACATATTCCATATGATGTGGCGAATCAATCCATTCAATATGCGGTAAGTGAAACCCATGTGCCTTGGGGGTACTGGCGAAGTGTTGATTCGTCTATGCATGGTTTTTTTACGGAATCATTCATCGACGAACTCGCACATCACGCCAAGAAAGACCCTTTTGAATTCCGAAGAAGCCAGCTTTCGAATGCTCCCCGATTTTTGAAGGTGTTGGAACTGGTTGCGGAGAAGGCCAACTGGGGTGCCACCCTTCCGGAAAACTGGGGCCGTGGTATTTCAATTCACCAATCTTTCGGGACCATCGTGGCACAGGTGGTCGAGATTGAAGTAATCGATGATAAGCCGAAAGTACACCGGGTGGTATGTGTGGCCGATCCAGGATTTGCATTTCATCCCGATGGTTTTGAAGCGCAAATGGAAAGCGGTATTATTTATGGCTTGACGGCGGCCCTTTATGGTGAAATCACCATTGATCAGGGTGCAGTGCTGCAAAGTAATTTTCATGACTACCAAATGTTGCGTATGAACGAAAGTCCAAAGATTGAAACCTATATCATCAATAGTGGTCAGTATCCAGGTGGGGCAGGGGAGCCTAGTACGCCGGGAATCGCTCCAGCTCTCACCAATGCCATTTTTGACGCGACCGGGCTTCGGATCCGGGAACTGCCGGTAAAAAACCATAAACTGACCTCCGCGAAGAAGGTTTTAGGATGATATCATTCGCATATTTCAAGAGTTCTTTTTTCTTCGAGGTTGTTATGATATCTGCCATCAATTTCGATGGACAGCCTTTTTCGACGACAGTAAAAGTCCAGAACATAACAATTAATCGGATGTTGTCTTCTGAACTTAAGACCAAGGGGTTTGGTTTTGAGATACTCCCAAACAATAATATCGGTTTCGGTCATTTGTGAATGAAGTTTACTAGCATTCCTAAAAATTTCGGGAATCGCCCCTTCATATATTCCGGTTATTTTGAGGGAGTCGTTTTTCGTTTTTATCTCATGGCAAAATTTTAAATATTGGGCATCCCTTTAGGGAAAGAGGGCAGCGAATTTTTCCAAAGAATTTTGCATTGATTTTTTTTAATACACAGATAGGGTTAGAAATAGCATTATGACTATACCGAGAATCACGAGCAACGGCCAGATAAATTTTAAAAATCGGTCATAGCCTATTTGTGCAACGCCCAAAAAGGCCAAAATGAGCCCAGTTGGGTTGATTAAATTAAAAAGTCCATGACCATATTGGTAGGCATTTACAATAACTTCTCTACCGATGTTTACCGTATCTGCAAGTGGGGCAATAATGGGGATGGTAAGTACGGCCGTACCGGAAGTAGAGGATATGAAAAAAGAAATTATGTTATATAATCCAAATAGCGCATTGATAAAGAGGCCCTTTCCCATTCCTTCGGTAAGGTTGCCAGCTTGATAGAGAAAAGTGTCACTAATGAGGCCATCGCTCATTAAAATAGAAATTCCTCTCGCAAGGCCTATGATAAAAGCTACACCCAATAATTCTCCTGCACCCCTCATAAATGAATTGATAAATTTGGTTTCTTTCATCTTGGCCATAAAACCTATCAAGATGGCTCCAAAAAAGAAAACGGCGGTCATTTCTACGAACCACCAGTCGAGTATCGCGACTCCAATTATCATTATTACAAAACAAAGGGTAAATGCTAGTAATATTAGTTTTAACCGGCTTGTGAGTGGCGGGACTTCAATGTCTTTTGAAACACTGAACATTTTTTCCATTAGCTCTTTTTGATCATAAATCAAAGACTTTTTTGGGTCGGCTTTTATCCTTTTAGCGTAGCGCAAAAGGAAAACAATGGTTATGGTAATGCAAATGACCAGCATTGCGATGCGACCTTCCAGACCAATGGTCCATTTTATTCCTGCGGCATCAGAGGCTAAAATTGTTGAAAAAGGATTTGTGGTAGACGCCATAACGCCGACTTGAGAACCCAAAAAGACACACGCTATAGCAACCAAGGCATCATATTTCGCCGCCAGAAACACCGGTATAAGTATGGGTAAAAAAGCGAAGGTCTCCTCACCGAAACCAAAAGTGGTTCCTGCCAGCGAAATGAGTAATGTCGTACTAATAATGAGAATGTATTCCCTACCTGTTAATATATGCGATAACCAGCTTATCCCTGCACTAAAGGCACCTGATTTTTCGACAATCCCGACTAACCCACCGATGATAAGCACCAGAAAGATAATATCGGCTGTTTCAATAATACCTTTTATGGGAGCTTGTACAAATTCAAAAAAGCCTTGTGGACTTGGAGCCAAAGATTGATAGGTATCTGGAATGCTGATGGGCTTATAGATGGCTCCGGAAGTAAAATTTTCTAATGGAATCTTGACATTAAGCTCTTCCAAGGTTTTCTGTGTGGCCGGTAGTTTTTCTACCTTGTTACTCATGGTCTTCATAAAGACACCTTCCATACTGTCATAGGTCAGCGATGCATATTTACCTGCTGGGATGACCCAAGTAAGTAGGGCTGCAAAAGCTGATATGATTAATAAAATGGTATGGGCGGAAGGAAATGTTTTCATCTTAGGTTAGTGGTTGTGGCTTTTTTCCAAATGTTGCCGCAAGAGGTCTTTACCATAGTCATTGCCATTTGGAGTTCTAAGGATGGTGTGTATATGATTTCGAATAGGTCCTTTAGGGCTGTTCGGTACGCCAACGGCAGCTTGGTGGTCAAACTCAATTAAGACAACCGGACTGTGTAAACGGTAATAGAAAACGGCATCAGCTGTAGTTTCACCTACCCAGGCGAAATATGTGCTATTCCAATGGGCCATAATCTCTTCCATTTTTAGTTGATGGTGTCCTTCTTCTATATTGTTGATGTACTGCCTAATCAAATACACCAACTTTACTTTTTGCGCTTCAGGCAGTTTTGAAACCGGAACACCTTCGTAATTAAAGGTTACATTGTCTTTGCTGGCTTCGGCTTTTATGTCGTTTTTATGTTTTGAGGTCGAAAGGGTTGCTTCTGTTTGAATTTCTTGGGGAAGCGATTGCATAAAGTCTAATCCGAGATTCTGTTCGTCTTGAAAGAGGGTATTACCCTTATATTTTCCAGATGTGGTAATGATGGGTTCGCCGCCCATAAAAATTGGCGACATGACCACTTGATCTCCGAGCACAAAATAATTGATGACCAAGTGATGACCGTCTAATTGCCATCCCCAAGGTTCCGTTGGCGAAGGGGTGCCCATGAGCGTGAAGAAATACAATTCCTCATCATAGGCGGCATCCCCATTGTTTAACTCTTTTAGTGTTTGGTCGGTCTTCATAATATCCTTGCTCAATTGTAACCCCTTGGCACTCAATGAAACTTGCATCAGATGAAAAGCCGCTTTCTTTTGTGGTTCGGTCATTTCTTTTAGACTCACACCTTGTCGATCATAGATACCATTATCTACATTACACCACTTCCGCCATTCTTCGTCTTCGATACCAAATTGCGTTCTTTGCTTTTGTTCTTGTGTTAAACTGCTTAAAAACGATTCGGCGGCCTTTTTTATCGGAACGGTTGAAACTCCTGATGATTTTATGGGGAATAGCCCAGATTCTTTTCCGTTTTCCGTTTCAATACCTCTAAAGGGTTCTGAAAGTGCTTTTGCCTCCATTTCAGCAAAGAACTTTTTAGCACCGCTGAGTTCTTGTTTTTTGTCGGTTTTAGGATCTTCAGGTTTTTGAGATGGTACTGGTTTGCAACTTAGAAGAAGTAGAAATAGTAGTAAAATCAGTATTCTTTTCATTTTATCCTGTAATATTTTTTCAAAACGTCGATCAACAAATCATGGGGTAGGGCATAGGCCGTATTTCCATTAATGCCTTCTAGGGTTTCTGCCGCGACCATGGCATTAATGATAGCTTCTTCGACTGCTTGTACTGTGGCTTCAAAAAGGGGTGTAATTCGGTCATTGGCAAGGGTCTCTACCGTTGTATTCTCATCTCTATGGAATGCCTTTTCGTTGGCTGTTGAGAACGCGAGAAATATATCTCCGGAACCATTACTGCCTCTTCCACCAACGATACCTATTCCTAGGGGAACCCTTTGTGCTATTCTTTTTAATTGATGTGGTAGTAGGGGCGCATCTGTTGCAAGGATTACGATAATAGATCCATCTCCTTCTTGTCGCCTTGATTTAGGAAGCTCTTTTATCTTGTAGTTTAAGGTGTCTTTTAATTCTCTTCCTACAGGGACTCCCGCCACAGTGAAATTTCTTTTACTACCAAAATTAGATTGTACCAAAACCCCCAGGCTATAGGTAGTATCCTTTATTTGGACTATTCTTGAAGCGGTACCAATACCTCCTTTAAAACCTAAACAAACCTTTCCCGTACCGCCACCTACATTGCCTTCCAAAACTTTTCCTCCAGAGGCATTGTCAATGGCTTCGTACACATGTTTTTCTTTGACATGAAAGCCATAGATGTCATTGAAGTAACCATCATAGGTTTCTGCAACGACCGGTTAGGTATACCATACTTCTCCTTCTTCATACCAGCCATGGTCTACATACCATTTTAAAACGGCATCTCTAACCACGCCTACACTATTGGTATTCGTAATCATAATTGGAGTTTCTAAAAATCCAGATTCCGTGAGCCAGGTGGTGCCGGTCATTTCTCCGTTTCCGTTCAGGCTGTACCAGTTGGCATAGACGGGACTGAATTTTTTGGATTTACCTCTAGGAAAGATGGCCGTTACCCCAGTTCGTACAGGTCCTTTTCCAATAATATGTTCGTCTTTCCCGGAAATAATGGTACTGTGGCCTACTTCAACACCTAGTACATCCGTAATGGCATTTAATTTGCCGGGAGTGCCATCAAAAGGAACGCCCAAGTCACGGGCACGTGGTTTTTGGGCGTAGGTGGCAGTATAAAATAACAAGGCCAGGGTAATAATACTTATTCTCTTCATAAATGGAGGCTTTTATATCTAACAGTTATTATGGAATTGTTTTAAGGTCGGTCTTAAACCTTTGTAAATGATTCCTCCGTTTCCTTTCCTGCTTCCAAAGCCCTAATCAATTTAAATTTTATAGTTCCTTTTTGTTTTAGGTTAAACTGTAATGTTCTGTGGGCGCCATTGATCATTCCGGGGTACTCAAATTTATTTTTCCCAACATAATCAAAGCTCTCTCCGAAAACTTGATTTTGCAACCACAATAGACCATCTCTTTCAAAAAACTCTTTTACGTTACCGGTTTTATCGTTTTTATATGCTCCAATAATTTGAGCAAGAGAATCGTAGGAAAGCTTCAAACGCTCGTTCATATTACAATCAAAATACACTTTTAGCATATCATCTTCTTTGCTTACTTCAAGAATCCTCTTTTTGGCTTCTTCAGAGGCGGAAGATGAATCTTTTTCAAGATAGGGATCGCCAGTAAAATAAATTTGGGTCACCAAACTTTGATAGCCCGGGGCGGATACCATCATGTGAAAATGTGCTGGTCTAATAGTGCCGTTCCCTACATCATAGGGTACGGGCATTTGGGTTTTAAAGCTGTATTTGCCATTTTCATCACAATGAATCGTACCGCGATATCTATACTCATCGGACTCGTTGTCATAGATCTCGTCTGCTGAACAATGCCAAAGCTCGATTTTTGCATTTTTATATGGAGTACTACAATCTTTATGACGTACAATGCCGGATAGTTCTACCAGGTCACCAGGCATACTTTCAATGACCAAATTATCACGTACAGGACTATCAGGCCGATAAAAGGGACCTAAAATGTCGGTGGTCGTTTCACAATCGCCTACATACGATTTACCGTTGAACTTGATAAAGCCTGTTGTTGATAAGGCTATGGCGCTAAGGCCTGTCAATTTTGTAAATGTTCTTCTTTGCATGGTATGCTAGTTTAATTGGTTGTTTTTATACGATTATGTTTATAAGAATTTAAGTCAATGGCAAAGCGGCAAACCACTCGGCAACGGATTGCCATCCTGGAATTTTCAGTCGAAATACCAGCACAGAATGCACGAATACGTAAAGCCCTAAAGCCAACGGAAATACCCATCTGCCCACTTTTTGCTTTCGCTCCGCTATTATTAACCCTATAAGTAGTGCATAAAGTAGTACGATCATACCTATGTATCCGCTGAGCGCGAAGCCTTGATCCGGAAAAAATACGTACAGAATTAGACGGACCAATGCTGGCTCGATGAGCACAATTCCCGCTACGATCATACCTCGAGCATGAATGACCATAGTATGTCGGTATTTGATGGCGATACCATAACCGATCGCAAAAATTAATAAGTCTTTAAAGGGTACCCATAATTCGAGGCCCAAATTCTCTTTTGGACCTCTAAGCGTACTATGGGCCAAAAGGATAATCGAAATAAAAATAAGTGGCACAAGTACATACGACAACTTTCCGATTTTTCGGTGCAGTTCAAATTTCTTTTTCCGGATTAGAATGGGTTGAGCAATGAGCATAAAAACCCATAGTGTTGCAAAAAAGGCATGAAAGTGAAAGTAGAAGGTGAAATCGGCCGTGCCGTCAAAGAATTTTGCAAAATAGGAAGGCCAAAAACCGACAATTACAAGTGCAAAAAGCGCTACAAAATAATAGCCGGACTTGTCAAATGATAAGGAACGTTTTGAAGATTTCATATGTATTCGGTTGGTATTCTAAATATACTTAAATGTATTCATTATCAACTAATTGAACGCGATAAAAGATTGAGGCCAAAACTGTCAAATGGTGCAGCGTTAACCCGTTCATAAGTGTTCGTTTTACATGCGTAGTCGGCCATCGCTATCTCTATCTTAAGCGTATTAATTTTTCACACCACTGCAGATTACAAATTCTCCAGGTATTTCGTATCCGTTTTCGGTTTTAAAAGGTTCCATAGATTTTATATATTCTATTTTAGCCTCATTTCTGGTGCTTTCGTCGAATCTCGAATATGCCATGGCAACTGGACCACCTAAAAATGATGCTTGACAAGCTTCCTCGGCTGACGCATAGGTTAATTTAGTTTCAATTTTCAATAAGGAAATATTTTTAAAGCCTGCATTTTCGAAAGGATATTTTAAGACCTCACTTTCTCCGAGGTTAAAAAACATGGGACAAACATCCGTATTCACTCTCGCATCAATGATAGGAAATATTTCGGACCAACCACATTTTTTTCTAGATCCCCAGACGGCGACTACAGCACGGCCACCTTTCTTCAGTACCTTATACATCTCAACCAGAGCAGCATCAGGATCAGGAAAATACATTAAGCCAAGGGCACAGGTGACTAGATTAAAGGTAGTAGTGTCACAAGAAAGACTTTCGGCATCCATTCTTTCAAAGATTACATTAATAATCTCTTTGAAATGGACAATATTGTTTCCAATCTTTACCATTTCATCTGAAATATCTGTCGCCAATACGTTGCCAGATGGTCCAACTTTTTCGGCCATTCTAAATGTAATTAACCCTGTTCCGGCGGCAATGTCTAGAATACGTTCCGTTGGTTGTATGTTAGAAACTTCCATAAGAAGATCATGCGCCGGTTTTAACTGAGCCTGCCAGTTATTTTCGTAATATTCGGCAGCCTTATCCCAGCCATACCGCTGTACCCTGCGTTGTAAATCTGGTTTCATAATTTCTTTTTATCATTAATTATTTCCACCTCTCTTACACAAGACTGTGCTCTTGCAAATACATCTAAATAAGGACTATGCTTATCTCCTATATTCAATAAATTTTCAATTTCAGCAGGTGATGCGGGACTTTTAATTCTTACAAGGTATCGAACCTCCAAGTAACCAGGAGGGGCAGCTGACGTATCGAACAACCCCCCATCGTCATAATCGGCTTTAACTTCTACTTCCAAACTATCATTAGTACATCTAGTTTAGATGCCCACATCATATACCCAATAGCCAAACAACTGCCCAAAGCTGCCCGACCAAGAGCACCAGGGCTCGATGCTGAAGCAAAGCCACCTACCTGTTTGGGCATATCTGCTTTAAACAACCAATCTCCTTCTCTGGTCTCGCAAGATAACCCATTGACTATACGCGTTTTAGAAACACCAGTACCAATACCTAATGAAGGTTTTAACGCTAGGGCTTTTTGGCTTCTTATAAATTTGCTTTTTATATCAGTTTGTTCTTTCATCTGCAGGGTATGTTATATTATTTGTTAATTAAGGCCAACAAATGGATATAGCCCATTTATTATCGCTACCCTAGTTTTGCTTTAATCCTATTTCATTATCACGACTTGAACATCCTTAAGTTTTTTGCAACTTTTCTTTTTGGGTTACAGATTAATCAAGGGAGCTTAAATAGGCATATAGCGCTTCAGTCTCTTTATCGGTAAGATACAAATCGCTTCTCAGAAACATCCTTCATGGCTTCCTGGCCTCCAACACTAAGCCCCTCTTTCATAAAGACCGTAAAGTTTTCAGGTGTAAATGCCTTTACCATTCGCAGGTTGGGTGGGCTTTTGGAAGACTCCAGCACATACAGATTAGTAGAGGTTGTTTTCTTTTCCGCATTAAAAAATAAAATTGAACGTAATTTGATGGATTACCCATAATGAAAAAATCAGTAAATAGGGCCTGTAATTTTTACCATAGCTTAACCAATCTTCAGACGTATTGTCGGCATTTTCCAAGCGATCGGCATTTACTTGCTTGGTAACGGTTTCAATGTGCTGGGCCGAACCGAGTTCGAGTTCGGTGCCGCAGCTGAATAGAATAAAGAGTATAGCAATAAACGAAATGAGGGTGCCTTGAATTTTCATACTTGGCTGGTTTGGTATTTCTAAATTTAATCAATAAATGCTCATTATCAATACGTTATGTTGGTAAAGCAAACGAAATACCATAACTATTTTTTTATAATTATGACGTTCTAGGGGTATAACATCATATAGCCTCTTCAGTTTTTGGTTTGATTAAAAAGGGTTGTTTTTGTTTATAGGTCAATGAACGCCATAACCACTCCGCTGGGCCATATTGGAAGTATTTGAACCATATGGGGCTATAGATCAATTGTAGCACCCAAATTCCGCCGACCACATAATAGAGTTCATGCCGTTCTAACTGGCCATACAATGAAAACCCAAAACCGAAAAACAGGAAAGCGGCAATGATACTATGCATCAAGTAATTGGTCAGGGCCATTTTGCCTACAGCGGCCAAGGCATCTTGCAGGAATTTTAAAACCCCAGATTTTATAAAAAGCATAAACAGGCCTACATGACCCAAAGTGGTGAAAAGTCTACCAACCTGATAGGTCTGACCCGCTTTTGATTGGGCCATCACCTCAAAATTTGAATGTACTTCCAAGCAGATTTCGTAGTAATTTATTGATAAGCCGATTAAATACCCCGTCATCATCATGGTGAGGTAAAAAAGATTGGTTTTCTCGCCATGAAAAATACGCAACTTAAAAAACGCCATTCCGATGAGCATAAAACTTAGGATATCCCAAGGCCCATAGCGATAGGTAAAATGTGTTTGCATGAATACGTTTTCTTTAGCATTGGTTTTTAAAACCGACCAATACCCTTCATGCATTTTTTCAATTTGTTCCTTGACTTCTTCGGGTGTTTTTTTCTTATGTATCTTTTCCCAGGCATCAAATGCCGCCTGTTGTTCTTTGGAAAGTGAATCGCCTTGTTTTTTTAGTAAGGCGGCGGCTATACCTTCTTTTCGGGTTTCTAAAGAACTCGTGTAATCGGAAACATCCCAAACAATGCCGATACAGGTCAATGCCACACCACAAACCAAAAGTGTTTTGACGCTTGAATTTCTGAAGGGAAATAACATGAGTCCAAATAGGGCATACGGATAGAGAATCTCTCCATGCCATAACAGGATATAAGCATGAAACAAACCAAAAAGCAATAACCAAAGTATTCTTCGGTAATAGATATCGGCTGTTTTGATTCCTGCACCGTTTCTTTCAAGACGTGAAGTGAGTAGAATAATACCTGCCCCGAATAATAGAGTGAACAGGCCTCTCATCGTACCTTCAAAAAGCATGTTGTTGGTAATCCAAACGCCAAGATTCTGACCATCTGAACCTCCAGCAATAGTCGGGTCAAGGTAGGCGAAAGGCAACCCCATTCCATTGATGTTCATTAGTAATATGCCCAACACTGCAATGCCTCGAATTACATCCAATGAATTGATACGGGCCTTTTGCCGAATTGGTTTAAATTGTATTTGGTTGTCGTTGGCCATTGGTGAATGTTTTTAGAGACTGTTTTCAAATACATTGATTATTTTTTATGCTCCTTTTTTCGCACTATTTTGTTGAAATTTTGAACGGTAGCTATGGCTATGTTTAAAAATATCGCCTCATTTTGCACTAAAAATCACCTATAAAAATTCTAATCACATATTTCAAAACAATCTTTTGGTTTTCAGATTAAACAAAGCAAGACCTGAAAGTAGCTCCCAGGTCTTGCGGTCATTGTTAAGTTTACGGATTTTTTTACATCAGAAAACCCAAATTTGCTTATGCACCGCCGATAGCAAGAGGGCTAGATTTATTCCAATCGTGCAATACTGGTGCTACTGGATGCGATATAAGATTGATATTCCTTGATAACTTCAGTTGCCTTTTCCGCGCTACCAGCAATTTCATTCATGGCCTTTCTCCATTTGATATTGTCCGGACTGGTTTCCCAGTTGAGGCTTTCAATACCATCTTTCATATGCCATACAGCCATGATGTCATAAGAACCTGAGTTCATCTCTAAGGTCATAACTGGTCCTGGGGTACCTGCCTTAACACTGGCCTTTTTATGATAATCGCTAATAACCTTCCTTGCTTTGTTGTATTTTCCAGGAAGATAATCTACATGCACAATGTTATACCATTGCGGGTTATCATATTTTTTTGCGGTCGTCTCTTGGGCAACTACCCGTTGCATTCCAATGAGCAGGATAAGGCCCAAACTACAAATTTTAATAGATTTCATAAGTTATCTGTTTAAGATGAAAATTAAAGTTGTTGAATTATTGTCGGGTTTCTACTTTTATTTCTCCACTATTACCGCTTAAATCATCTCGATAGAGCCATACTTCCTGTTCGCCACCATTAGTGACTTCTCCCCATTCCTTTAAGAAGGCGGCGAAACCTCCCGCGCCATGAACTTCGTCATATTTTTTTTCGAATTCATTATCCTCGCCCATCCAGGCCGATTTCTCGAAGAAAGAAATAAAGACCATATCCCTACCTTCTTTGGTGCTTGGCATTTCGTTTGTATATATGCCGTAAGCATCTTCAGGAAATTTCTCGACCATCACTTTTTTGATATCTTCCATTAAGTCCATGGCTTTCTTACCTTGAAAACGAGAAATATCGAACATATTCAAATGCATGGCCCTGAGCGTAAAGTCTTTTGGGAAATTGGATAAGGCTGCTTCGAATTTCCAATAGGTCTGGTTCCAATCTGCCATAGAGTAGGGGGCAACATTGGTATTGAAATCTTCAGCATGTTCCGTCTGATCGGTTCTGGAGTCAATAGCACTCCAAGGTAATGGGCCGGTGGCCAAAACGTACTTGCCCGAATTGTCGCCGTTGGTGATCCAATACACCCGGGAGGCGAAAACTCCTTCGGCATGGTATTTCTTGTTATGGGCTGCCAAACCATTCTCAAATTCGGTGATCTTTGCGGGGTGCGCGGTAAGCATGGCATTCTCGAATATCATGTATTCTTGAGCTTCCTGGGCCATTATCACTAATGGCAGTAATAACATGGTGTACAATAACTTTTTCATTGGTTCTATATATTTATTGGTTAATATAATTGTTTGGCTGCTGTGGCAGTAGGTGATTATGCGTTGGTTGTTTAAAATATACCCGTTAGTTGGGCTCTCCTTCAACAATACTGATGGCTGGTGTTACCGGTATAATCCGGGTCAATTTCAGTCCAGCTTGCGTAAAAATCGCTTCAAATTGTTCTTTGGTCCGTTCTTTGCCCCCGATCATAAGCATCGTAAGGTCTAACCATTTAAAAGGATGTGGGTCATTCCCTTTGGGAATAACCGCCTCTACTACCAATATCTTGCCATTAGGATTCAGGGCCTTTCTACAATTGATTAGAATTTTCACGGCATCTTCATCGCTCCAATCATGTGCAATATGCCTCAAAATATAACTGTCGCCCTGAGGTACCGATGTAAAAAAATCGCCCCCCTGCAATTGGCAGCGGTTGCTTAAGCCTTTATTTGCTATATTTGATTTGGCTCTTGCAATTACCTCCTCCATATCGAACAATATCCCTTTTACTTTTGGATTTTGCTCAAGTAACGAGGAAAGAACATCCCCATTTCCTCCTCCCACATCGACCACAGTATCAAAAACCGAAAAATCATAATTATCGATCATGGGTTGAGTTTCACCGCCATGGAAATTGGTCATGGCACGATCAAAAGTTTTTCCTTCTTCCGGATTATTGCTCAAATATGCGAAAGGCCCCATGCCAATGGCTTTATCAAAACCGGGCTCTCCAGTTTGAACAGTGAAGACAAGTTCATTAAACGCCTTGTAAAAAAGTCCTCCTGCAGCTATTGCCATGGCCTTCATGCTGTCTTGATGATTTTCTTGAAGGCATTCTGCCATCGGGGTTAATGAGAAACGGCCGTCTTCATTTTCAATGAAAATGCCATTACTGGCCAGAGCACGCAGGACTCTGTAAACCGCCTCTGCATCACACATTGTCTTTTTTGACAATTGAGAGGCACTCATAGGCCCATTTGAAGCAATCAGATCTGCAATGTTGAGTTTAGCGGCAACGTGTATTGCCTTCGCCGTGACGAATCCAAAAATCATTTGGGTAATGGCTAAATTGGGCGGTAGATTGTTTTCCATGATATTATTTCTTTTGGTTGTCAATTATTTTATCGCGATGGCCGCACTTGTGGGGCCGGTAAGCGGCATTACGGATATTTGTGTAAAACCGACTTCTTTAGCGATTTCGCTAAAATCTGCTGCTGTAAAATCATAACCTCCAAGAGTTTCAATCAGCATGTTCAAAGACATCAACAATCCAAACGCGTTTTCACTGCGGTTGTCATCGATAATATTTTCAATAACCACAAGGGCGCCTCCCATAGGCAATGCCTCAAAGGCCTTTTTGATCAGCATCTTTTTGTCCGCCTTACCCCAATCATGAAGAATATTTCCCATTGTGATGATATCGGCTTTCGGAAATTTATCGGTAAAAAAGTCTCCAGAAACCACATTTACTTTATCGCCCAGCCCCATGGCGTCCAAATTTTCTTGGGCGATGGGCGACACGGAAGGTAGGTCCAAGGAGGTGCATTTCATGTGCGCGTTGTTCAGGGTCACTTGAGCCGAAAGGGCACCGCTTGAACCTCCAATATCGCAGAGCATTTTAAAGTTTGAAAAATCGAATTGTTTTGCAAAGGCTATAAAATTTCCCATTTGTACGCCGGTCATGGCTCTAATGAATTCTCTTAACCTTTCTGGGTCGGCATAGATGGCGTCAAAAGGGTTGTCGTTATTGTTTTTGACCTCATTTTGTGGCGAGCCTGTTTTTAGGCCTGTCTCCAGGTCATTCCAAAAAGGGTAAGTGCGGTTGTTAGCCATTTCCAAGATTCCGCCCATATAGCTTGGCTTGTTCTTGTCAAGAAACAGATCGGTATCCTCCGCGTTTTTGTAAATACTAGTCTCTTTTAATCCTGTCCTTTTTAGGAACCCCAAAGCTACCAGGGCATCCAAGAAGTCATAGAGATTACGATTATGTAGCCCAAGTTTGCTTTGAATTTCCTTTCCAGATAGTTCTCTTTTGGCAAGGATGCTAAAAAGTTCCATGTTGACTGCTGTCAACAAAGTCTTTGATGCCCAAAACCCCATGCCCACCTGCATAATTTTTGAGGGATCTACGTGATTTTTTGTTGTGTTTTCCATGCTTATTGTTTTGTAGGTTGTTCTTCCTTTCTGGCATTCAAACCAAATGTATTTTCAACCGCCTCATACCAATCAGAATCATTTGCCGCATTCCAATCCACCCATTCCTCATCGGTCATAGATGCCCGCCATTCCAAAAAGGGCTGTGCATCAGGCCCAACAGGGTGCCTTAATTGCCAAGTTCCGCTGTCTTCGATTTCCAAAATTTTGTCCGCAACCATCGATGGATGTGTGGGCGTTTGAAGGGAGGCGGCAAACAGACCGGCAAATCGCTTAGAATGAGGATATATCGAATTTCCTTCAATAGCTATATCACTAGCCATTTGAGTAGCGATAATTCCTGGCTCTACAATCGCTACCCGAATATTAAGGGACTTTACCTCCTGTGCCAGGGCCTCGCTCAGGGCTTCAAGGGCAAACTTACTTGCAGCATACCCCCCCAATGGACTGCTTGAAATATGACCAGCAACGGAAGCAACATTGATGATACACCCATTTTTGTTTTTGCGCATTCGAGGCAATACGGCTTTTATACATCGAATCGCCCCAAAATAATTGGTCTCCATAATAGCCTTAAAATCCGATATGGGTAATTCTTCGACAGAACCATGGCGTTCGATGCCTGCATTATTTACGAGTATATCGAGGGTGCCAATTTCATCGAGTATAGCTTCGATAGCTTGTTTGACGGCTTCATCTGAATCAACATTCATCGCAGAAATCGTAATATCTAGGGACTCGTCGTCAATTTTTTGTTTAAAATCTTGAGCACCTTCGGGATTTCGCATGGTTGCAAATACTTTATAGCCGGCGCGCCCAAAGGTCAATGCCGTTTCAAGGCCGATACCTTTACTTGTTCCTGTTATCAGTGCTGTTTTCATTTTTTGTTATGGTATAATTGATTTAGTTAAACGCTGTGTTCAGGCAAGCTAGTCTTCCGATTGTAACCATCACTAAATAAAATGAATGAACAGCCAGCTCCTACTGTCCATGCTTTTGAAATAAAACTATCAGCGCTCATTAATCGCTTTTACCATGCAGGATGTAAGTGAATTGCTCAAAAGCTTAAGGTTCAACTGGCATTGAAACCGTAATTGGTTCTAGTACTGTATGCTTATTTTTTAGAGATTCGGTAGCTGGATCATTTAAAATAGCTTTAAACTTGTCCATGTCTGTTATTTCCATAACCAAAACCACCGAATTTGGATCGTCTGCATCCTGAAAAGTTTTTAGGTCTGACATTGCCGGACCGAAAATTTCAAGTCTGTCTTGATGGCCTTTGATCCAAGTGTCAAAATCTCCTACCTTGTGCCGTGTTACTACAGTTTTGCTCATGATTATTCTATATATTTTGTTAGGCCTACTATAATCGGTTTTCAGCTTCTCCGTACTATTTTTGTTTGTTATGAATCAATTATTATTTGTTCATGGCATCAGCGAATTGTTTGGTTTTGGCATATTGCTGAAAGCCGATTACTTTACCCTCTTTAAGGGTCCAAAGATGTGCCGCTTGGGCATCTATTGAAGTACCAGTTTTTAGGTATTTGCCATGATACCGCAGGGTAGCCAATACTTGATTATCAGCCATCTCGTGCAGCTTTATATAGGCGACTTAAAATATTCCCTCTAGGCAGCAAGTCCAGTCAAAATCTCGTTTAATACGGCATCCGGCCCTTTGTAAGGGTTGCCATCGTCCTTCGTCTTCATTTCATGAAATATGGTTATCTATAGCGGAAAGAACAGTGGGGAATATTAACTGAATCAAAGGCGCTATACATACTTTCAATACTAGGTTTCATTTTTTTTGCTTTCTAAAAACCCCACAGGCGTTCATCCTTTTTTCCCCGAAATAATCAAGATATGCCGGCCTGCAAGGTTTGATATGATTTATTTTGGAGTAGGCATAGTATATCCTAATTGTTCGTATACAATAAGATTATCATAAAAGGCATCTTCCCTGCTGGCTTTACCTTCGGTATCAAATTTCCAAATGCTAAAACCATGTGTTTTGATTTTTTTATTGGTAGGAGGATTTTCCATAAAATTTCCGGTATTTGTTCCTGTGCAGGTCCAATTCATTAGAACGTTACTGCCATCTATTTTAATATTGTCCAAGGTTACTTTGAAGTCGGGAAAGGCACTATGGTAGATATCCATAAAATCACCGTAACCCGATTGATTTTTGACCATAATACCACCGTTGGCCGTTCTCACGACATTACTAGCCAAATTGGCGTACATCAAATCCTTATTATTGGTGTTCCAAGCTTTGGTGATATTATTAATACTCGTTTGAATTGCTTTAGCATCTGCGGACATGCTAGCATCAGCCTCTATTTTTTGCATTTCAGCCGTATATTCCGACAAATTGTACATGGCATGTTCTTCCTGTATTTTTCCGTCAGTAATGTTCATAGTGAGATGTACTGGTATGACCAATTCCTTATTAGTAGCAGCGATAGTTCCTCTCCAGTTTCCCCAGAAGTTTACCCAGGTCAATCCTTCATCATCGATGACTTTTTCATAGTACCTACTCTCATCATCGAATTTATAAGAAGATGTAGCGGCGAGTAATCCTTTTAAAGCCTCGTTTATTTCTTTTGCAGTCATAGAAATGTCTTCCGGGGTATTGTGATGTAATTTCGCGGTATCGGCATAATGGCCCAGCCAGCCTTCCCAATCACCTTTTTGATAATCGTTTAGCAATGATTTTACGAGGTCGACTTCAGGCCCGGTAGTTGAATAACGTTCTGTAACTTTTGGTTGACATGCGGTAGCAAAAGCTACAACAAGCACTGTTAGAAATATTTTTTTCATGATCGTATTTTTAGTGTTATAGCTTAGATTTCCCTTCTATTCCGGTTGTGACTTCAACTCCACCAGAATAAGTTCTGACTTGTTGTCTCCTATGTTTTTTGGTAAATGCTTTCCAGCAGATGCCCAAATAGCTGCGCCGGATTTACTTGTGTCCTCTATTGTGGTGCCGTCGGCTAACTTCATTTCTGTATCTCCATCGGTTAGAAATACGGCAACGCCATTGGGATGTTCGTGCATCACCGATTCTTCTCCAGGACGGTAACTGATGCGTAACACACGAACTTGATCATTCTCGAATTCTATGGTGTAATGTTTGGCATCTACCACTGCGGGGTCTTGCCCCAATGCTTCCGTTTGAATTGCCAAGACCATGGCAACAAATACAAGTGTGGCCATTGATGATTTGGCGATTAATTTTTTTGAATTTTTCATGAATTGAGCGTTTTGTTAGTATTAGATTTTTATTTTTTCACCTTGCACATCTATAGTTGATTTATGCCATAATAGTTGAAATCAATATTTCATTGAGAGTGAATGAAAGGGATGATATCCTTTTATTTGGCCAGGACCTATAAAGCCAGTGGAAGTGATACTACTGCGCTGGAGGAGCTACCATTTTTACTATCCTGTAGACATAGCTCATTCGCTGATCCATTTCAAGAGTTCCAATCTCGTCGAGGCCTTCGTTTGGAAATACGGTATTCTGATCCCACGTTGGATCCAGTGCTTCCTTTAAGCTGGAATAGATATCATAGGAAATCGTGTTGGCCTTCACTTGAGGACCGGTGGGAGACAGGATTATAGCATTTCCCCAGGCCTTCTGTTTGGTTTTACCACTATCCATGGATGATTGAATAAAAGGAGTCCAATGTTTGTCTTCTAGTTCGATTAAATTACCTGGGTTAGAGGCATTGTGATAAATAATTTTAACAAATTTAAAATCGTTTTCCGGTACCGCATTGTTTGCCTCCACCCAGACAGCCGGTTTTACAAATACAGTATGGGTCACTTTACCCATGGAATTGGTTTCCATTTGATCCATGGCAACATTGGGCCAAACCTCCGAGGGGTCCCAGACGCTCTCCGCCGCGTCAATATCTTTATATGTATTGATGAATAAGATATTTGGGGAGTTGGGCTGGTCAAAACCGCCTACTTTCTGTAATAAGGCCCAAAATATCAGATTTCCTTTGGTTACTCCATTTTCAGCAACTTTACTCCAATATTTGGTTTCCCTTGAAATGAATTCTTCCATTTGATCAGGCGGCACCTGTCTGTACTGATACGTACTTATACCCGTGTTCTCTTCATCTTGGGCATTCATTTTGAAACTAAAAAGAAAAACAAAAAGCAGTAGTGCTTGTATGAATTTCTTGGCGTACTGAATTGTTGTTTTCATAGTGGTTGCTTTTAACGTTTCTACTTTATATATTTAATAATTTTGAATCTTTTTAAAAAAAGGCAGGTTACTAATGGTAATGATTAGGTCGATTTGCTATTGAAAACACTATTTCTGAAATCTACTATAAACATTACCATTCAATTTCCCCCAAAACTGCTAACCTGCCTGTTGATTAATATTTATGATTCACTAAGAACATGGCCTATGAATACAAGGGCCGAGCTTTACAAGATTTATTTTGAAGGCGAATAGGCCATATCAGGTCGCATACGCCCTTCGAAAGATTCATATTTTTCCAGAGAGCCAATAAAATCCGAATAGGTATTTTGCCATTCCTCACCCATTAATTCGTTATTTCCCGCAATTTTGGTTGCGTAATCTACTGCATCCTTGGCAGCAATAGCTACCATATAAAATGCTCCCCTAGTGCCAAATCCGCTCCGGTATACCCTGTAGTCCAATTTTGATTTTTTGGTCTCAAATAAATTTTTTATTGCTTGTACTTTTTTCTTTACTGCGGCACTATTTCCCGGAGTGTAATGGAAGTAATGAAATTTTCGATAGTCCTGCCCTTCAGGGGTCTGCGTAATACCACTGGGCATATAGGAGAGCTCCTTATCGAGATGTATTATATAATTCTGTTCAATATCATAACACTTGTCCATTCGATCAAATAATGCGCCCATAGCTTCTGGGCCCATCTTTTCTGACAAGGTGGCAAAGACAGGATTGTCTATTTGAGCCATGTTTTCAATAGGGTTCACCCATAGATACCTATTATCGTTCGTATTGGTTACGATAACATTCATTTCCTGAATGTTGTGTTTTTTCATATTTGAAGTCAGTTCTTTGCAGATTGTTTCGTATGCTGCTACCATAGATGGTTTTACGACATCCTCATGTACCCAAAAGGCCTGGGATTTTTCATCTTGGGCATAAATAGCACTGGTTATGGCCATTGACATTAGAACTAAGAATAGCTTGCTTTTAATTGTTCTCATACTAAATTGATTTTAAAGTTATTATTGTTTTTTTTCACTCAACAACTGGCAGGTTCAACGTATACCCGAGCTGTTGTAAAAGGTCTAATTCATTAAAAACTACATCTTCGGCGTACAATTTTCCTTCTGAATCGAAATACAGCTGTGAAAGACCGTGGACCTGTACTTTCTTACCCGTGGCACTAACTTCGCCGTATACACCTGTGTGAGTTCCTGAAGTGGTCCAATGTAGAAATACGGTATTATCCTTTGTAAATGACTTTCCGAGTTTCAGTTCCAAGTCGGGAAAGGCTTTGAAAAATACGCTCATATGGGCTTGCATCTCTCGTTTTGTAGTTGCTATTGGTATTCCGTTTAGGTTTCTGGTAAAATTTTCGGTCGCGATTTGGCTTAATAAAGTAGTGTCGTGTTTGTTCCAACAGAAATCAACATAGGTATTCAAATTGGTATGAATCATACTATCATTGGCGATTACGGCCAAGGCAGATAGCTGATGCTGCCTTTTTTCACCACAGGCGATGACACAAAGAATAAAAGTTAATAACACTATAATAGACACCTTCATATTCCCAATCGCTTTAACTATTTTTTAGTTGAATTCTAGCATAAGGAATTGCTTCTTTAGTTATTTTATGAGCATATAGGGATGAATGCCATTGTTTATTGTCCGAATGGCCCATTTCAATTATCAAACACAATTTGACAATAAAGTTGTATATTTAACAGTACGTTCTCTCCCCGTCAACAACTGAACCAAGAAATGAGAAGCTTTTACCACAAAGCTGTAGTTCTTACATTGCTTTCTTTTTTGAATAGTGGCGTAGCTGTTACCCAAATTATAGACTTCGATAGCGAAAAGCCTTACAAAAAAGTGTTCGTTGAGACCGATAATTTTGGTGCTTCCTATCTAGATGTTCTTGAAGACGCTTATCCAAGAATAACCATTGATTCCCTACAATTTTCCATTCTCAACGATCTGGCCTATTATTGGCACACCCGCAATTTGGTCAAGGCAATGGATTTCACTGAAATAGGACTACAATTGACTTCTGCCCAAAAGAATACCTTGTGGGAGGGACGGTTTCAGATTACGCAAGGCGCTATACTCCTGCGAATGGAAAAACTCGATAGCGCCCAAGTGGTTCTTGAAGCTGCAAAAGACAAGGTTAAGGAAAAGGACTTGGCCTTTCTCAATACGCAACTAGGGTATGTCTACGAGCGGAGGGGGCAGCTTGACAAGGCTGCGGACTATGCATTGAAGTCGCTTCGAATCGGTGAAAAAATAAACGACAAGAAAGCTATTGCCATGGCCTACAGCGACCTGAGTAATCTTTTTTGGAAGCAATCTAAATTTGAAACAGGACTGGAGTTCGGCCTAAAATCCTTAAAAATCTTCGAAGAAATTGGTATTATCGATCTCGACTATGACTTTACGCTGTATGTTGTGGGTAATAACTATCTGTCTCTAAGCGAATACCGGAAAGCCCAGCAGTATTACGAGCATTCCCTTGTTATTGGTGAACGCTATGGCTTTCATAACAATTTGACCGATGTATATATCTCATTGGTTGATTTATACGCCTATTTGAACGAATTTGAAAAAGCCGAGGAAGCCAGTACAAATGCACTGAAGTATGCCGCACTGCTGCAGAACGATTTTATGTTGATGCGTTCATGGCTGTCTCTCGGAAAATTACAGCAGCTTCGTGGAGAATATGTGCCCGCCATCGAGAGTTTAAAAAATAGTATAACCATAGCGACCGAAGATTTTGGAGACGAGTATTATCTTAGTCAGGCCTATGAGGCCCTAGGTAAGGCCTATGCCGGAAACCACAACTATCAAGAGGCCTACAAAGCCTTGGCCAAGTACGAAACCCTAAAAAGTAAAATTTTTACGACAGAGGCGGATAGACATACTTCAATACTCCGTACAGAATTTGATGTTGCGAAAAAGGATGATACTATACTACAACAAGTAGACCAGATAGAGCGTCAACGCACGATTCGAAACTTGATTATTATCATGGCGGTGCTTTTGCTCTGGCTATTACTTTTGTCATATAAAGCTATACAGAATAAGTTTAAGATAAATAAGCTTTTACAAAAACAGAACAAGGAAAAGGAATTTCTCTTGAAAGAAATACACCATCGCGTCAAGAACAACCTTGAAATAGTTTCTAGTCTGCTCTCTCTTCAATCGGCCCAAATCAAAGACCATAATGTTGTGGAGGCCCTACAAGAAAGCCAACATCGCGTTCATTGTATGGGCATGATCCATCAAAAGCTATATATGGGCGAGAACCTGGCCTCGATTGAAATGAAGGATTATTTTAAAAATCTCTCGGTTTATATTATAGATGCCTTTGGTGCAGAAGAGCAAATTACCGTTGATATAGCGATGCATAAACTTGAACTTAATGTTGATATGGCTATACCTATAGGTTTAATAGTCAATGAATTATTTACGAATTCATTTAAATATGCTTTCCCCAACGGGCAGCAAGGTAATATTCAAATAAGCTTGAAAGATATGGGGAGTATATTGCAATTGGATGTTACGGACAATGGAGTAGGCATGGCAATGAATAATGAAGTTCAAGGTTCTGGTTTTGGTACGCGATTAATCAAACTTTTAACCAAACAACTTGACGGTAAAATGATTCTTAATACCCAGAAAGGCACCTCTGTTTCCTTTCAATTTCAACTTCATAAAGCTGCATAGCTATGATAGAAACGTTGCGCATCTTGATTGTTGAAGACGATATGATTATTGGGGCGAACCTTTCCCTTCAATTAACTAATTTGGGCTTTGAAATCACAGGAATTGAGTCAAGGGGCGAAGAAGCCATTCTGCATGCCAAGGCGAATACTCCAGACCTACTATTGATGGATATTAATCTAAAGGGTGCGCTAGATGGTGTCGATACCGTAAAAGCCATTCAAGTAGACCATGATATTCCTGTCATATATCTTACGGCCAATAGTGATGAAGCCACTTTTTGCCGGGCCAAGGAAACGCACCCCATGGCTTTTATAGCTAAGCCTTTTAATAAACTGAACTTGCAGCGAACGATTGAATTGGTTAAGGAACAGCTAAAAACCAATAATAATCCTAAGCGTATCGATGAGAATATTGAGGTGCTCGAAGACCGCATTTTTGTACGACACCATGGTAAAATGGAAAAGTTACTGCTGAACGACATTAATTATATCGAAGCTGACAGAAATTATTGTACCCTAGTGACCGATAAGGGCAAATACGTATTGGCCACTACCTTAAAGACTATGCAGGACAGACTTCCAAAGAGCCTGTTCATAAGAGTACACCGTTCATTTATTGTGAATCTTTCAAAATTGAACGTTGTTGCTGATCACCATCTTGAAATTAATCGCAAGGTCATTCCCTTGAGTAAATCGCATAAAGAATTATTGCTATCACGTATACAGACTATCTAAAGCTATTTGAGTCCATTATTCTTTTGTAACTTGAACGGCACATTCGAATACTCAAATTACCTCTTCATCCTCTTTTCAAGTATTACTATGAAATAAAATAAAGCGTCGTCCACTCAGACCAAAGCGATGAAAGATGGCATAGCCGCTAGGGATATGAAGTATGTGTGCATTGCCCAGCTGATTAGAAAAGCGCGTTGATCAAGAAATACTTTTTTTGATAGCTAATAAAAAAACCCATGGTGTTGTTTCCATGGGTTTTCTTGTTTCGACAGGCTTGATAAAGGCTAATCCCTTCCTCGCGATTTGTTGCGCGTATTCTGGTTTCTATTCTGACTGCTTCCTCCTCGGTAGTTCGAATTCCCAGAGCGATTCCTGTTTCCAGATCTATTCACATTCCGTGCTCGACTATTTTGTGATCTCGGAGGTCTTGGCGGTCTTTCATCGGATTCCGTTTCTTCTTCTGTGCCGTCATCTAGAAACTGATGTTCCGGCATTCTTGGTACTTCTTGCCTAATCAATTTTTCTATATCCCGCAAATAGGGCCGTTCTTCCTTATCGCAAAAAGACAGGGCAATTCCACTTGCACTGGCTCTTCCGGTTCTTCCGATACGGTGCACATAGGTCTCTGAAACATTGGGCAGGTCGTAGTTGACAACGAGCGAAAGTTCTTCAACATCGATTCCTCGGGCGGCAATATCGGTTGCTATTAATATACGAAGTTTACCATCTTTAAAATCGCCAAGCGCCTTTTGGCGGGCGGTCTGGGATTTATTCCCATGAATGGCCGCAGAGCGAATATCGGCTTGCGAAAGTTTTTTAACGATTTTATTGGCACCGTGTTTTGTACGCGAAAACACCAATACCGAATCGTTAGGTCTTTCCTGTAACAAATGCGCCAATAGTTTTGGTTTGTTCTTTTTGCTAACAAAATAGACCCCTTGCTCAACCTTCTCAGCTGTTGCCTGTTCAGGTTTTATGGTGACTCTTTCGAAATCGCCCAACATTTTTCGAGATAGTTCAACAATGGTTTTTGGCATGGTTGCCGAAAAGAACAACGATTGTCTTTTCGGGGGTAGTTTTGCGATAATTTTTTTAATGTCGTGTATAAAGCCCATATCTAACATTTGGTCAGCTTCATCAAGTACAACGAATTCAAGATCCCGAAAGGTTATGAAGCCCTGTCCCATGAGGTCTAACAAACGTCCGGGTGTGGCGATTAGAATATCCACCCCATTTCTCAATGTACTTACTTGCTTTCCTTGTTTTACACCACCAAAGATGACGGTATTACGAAGTCCCGTATGCTTACCGTAAGCAGTAATACTTTCCCCGATTTGTATAGCAAGCTCTCGGGTAGGGGTGACGATCAAGGCCTTTATTCTGCGCTTCCCGCTTTGTCCGTTTTGAGAACGATATAAGTGTTGGAGGATGGGAATCCCGAAAGCGGCCGTTTTTCCGGTACCCGTCTGTGCAACACCCAAAAGGTCTTTGCCCTTGAGTAATATCGGAATCGCCTGCTGTTGTATGGGTGTAGGAGTGGTATAACCCTCTGCCTCAACGGCTCTGAGGATAGGTTCGGCTAGCCCGAGGTCTTTAAATGTCATAGTGATTTATAAGCTGCAAAGGTACGCTTAAACGGTGGATAAAAATTCGAAGTAATAATCATATTGGGTAAAAGCGCATCTCTAAAACGTCAATCACGACAACATTTGATGATTTCACTTCACATTTCTAACATTAGGCAACATAAATTATATAAGGTAATGCTTATCATGTAATTTTATCTTTAAAATGCTTTTTCTCCATATGCTTAAATGAGAACGCTACTACTAGTTGTTATTGTCTTTTTGCATTTCCCGCTACTCCACGGGCAGGATACCTTTGCCGATGAGTTTGAAGCGCAACTCTATTCGAATAGTGATGGGTCGGAAATTTTCTTAGGAAACTGGACGGAGACCGGTGAAACTACCAATCCCACTGGTGGTCGTATTCGAGTAAACAGTAACCAACTTCGTTTTATAAATCTTGATACACGATATATCACAAGAAGTTTAGATTTGTCGGGTTATGCAGATGTGACCTTGACCTTAGATTACGACCGCAACCGTGGAGACGAATCGATGGACATACAATTGTTCAATGGTACGAGTTTTGTAACTGTTGCCACCGTGACGGGTACCAATAGCTTAAGTTACGATTTGGATACTAGCGAAATAAGTTCTAGTTCAGCAATACGGTTTGTAGCGACCGATGGCGATTGGGATGGTGGTGACGATCGTTATTTCATTGACAATGTACTCTTTACGACACAAATACCAGACCAACCCCCCCTAGTAGTGGGTTCCGGTAATCAGATCTATTGTCCAGGAGGCTCTCAGCCCATAGCGCAAAGCATTACCATTACTGATCCTGACGATACCACGACAACAGCTGTTTATATTCAAATTTCCGGTGGGTATGTCAATAGCGAAGACCTATTGACCTTGACGGGTAGCCATCCAAGTATTACACCAACTTGGGATGCTGTTCAGGGAGAACTAACTTTACAAGGTCCCGCTACTTACGCAGAATTTGAGGCGGCGGTACTTGCAACAGAATTTTCTTCAAGTTCAGCGAACCCAACGGGTATTAGGCAATTTTCCATTACGGTCGGTGAGGCAAATTTTTTACCTTCTACAAATCACTACTATGAGTTTGTCGCAGATTCCGGTATTACGTGGACCGATGCTGAAATTGCAGCGGGCAATCGCAGCTATTTTGGCTTACAAGGCTATTTGGTTACGCTAACCTCGCAAGAAGAGGCTGATTTTTCAGGTGCGCAGGCGAGCGGTTTTGGCTGGATCGGAGCTAACGATGTGGCCGTTGAAGGCGAGTGGCGTTGGGTTACTGGGCCCGAAGCAGGAACGCAATTTTGGAATGGTGGCATTGGTGGAACAGAATTGACCTTTGCCAATTGGAACGGAAATGAACCAAATAATTGTTGTGGAGGTGAAAATTACGCTCACATAGCGGATGCATCGGTAATTAGTAGCCCGGGTGTAACTGGTTCTTGGAACGATTTGCCAAATGGAGGAGGAGGAGGAGCTTATGCCTCGCAAGGATATGTCGTTGAATATGGCGGTACGTCAGGAGATCCCCCTTTGAATATTACGGCTACTACCACACTTACTATCAGTAATTGCAATGTGATTACCAATAGAAGAATCACCTATAGGATTGGAGGCAATTAAGATTTTAAAGATTTACAACCGCAGCCTCCGCACACCTTTCCCCGTCCATAGCTGCCGAGACAATACCGCCAGCATAACCACCACCTTCTCCACAGGGATATAAGCCTTCGATTTCAGGATGCTCCAAATTTTCATTTCTTGGGATAGTGACCGGAGATGACGTACGTGATTCTACACCAACAATATTTGCCTCGGAGGTATAATAGCCTTTCATTTTTTTTCCGAATTCTTCAAAGCCTTTCCGCAATCTACTTCCGATTAACTTTGGAAGCAAAGAATGCAAAGGGGAGGATTTCAATCCAGGTTGGTATGAGCTAGGGTTGAGGTCTGTAGATAAGTTGCCTTCAACAAAATCGGTAAGGCGTTGTGAAGGAGCGGTTTGCGTTCGTCCACCGGAAGTAAAAGCCAAACGTTCCAAATCTTTTTGATATTCTAATCCCCGTAGCTCGCCAAACTTCTCATACTTGTACAAATCCTCATCCACATTAATTTCTACTACTACTCCAGAATTGGCAAATTGATTGTTGCGTTTCGATGGTGACATTCCGTTAACGACTACCTCACCAGGAGCTGTTGCGGCCGGAACAATAAACCCACCTGGGCACATACAGAAAGAATACACGCCGCGACCTTTGACTTGGTGCACCAAACTATAGGCTGCTGCCGGAAGCAATTCGTTTCGTTTGCCCGAACAGTGATATTGAATAGAATCAATAATTTGTTGCGGATGTTCCACCCGAACACCCATCGCGAAGGACTTCGCTTTGAGGGCAATTTTCTTTTTTTCAAGTAAATAAAAAATATCACGTGCAGAATGCCCAGTGGCTAGAATTACACGATTAACTTCGAGTTCTTTTGAATCATCTAAAATAATGGATTTCAGTTGGTTATTGCTTATTATAAAATCTGTTACTTTAGTGTTGAAATGTACTTCCCCTCCGTATTTTAATATGGTTTCTCGAATGTTTTGAACGATTTTCGGTAGCTTGTTTGTACCGATATGGGGGTGCGCATCGATGAGAATTTGTTCGGTTGCACCGTGGTGTACCAAGCTTTCAAAAATACGGCGGACGTCGCCACGTTTTAAACTACGGGTGTATAGTTTGCCATCTGAATAGGTGCCCGCACCGCCTTCGCCAAAGCAATAATTAGAATCTTCGTTAACGATATGGTCCTGGTTGATGGCTTTTATGTCCCGCCTTCGTTCCTGAACATTTTTGCCACGCTCAAGCACAATCGGTTTGTAGCCCAATTCTAAACATCGAAGGGCCGCCCACATACCAGCCGGCCCAAAACCAATGATATGTATCGATTTTCCTTTAGAAACGTCTTTATAGTTAAAAGTATAGGATTGCTTGGGTACATCCTCCCCAATAAAAGCGGCCAATTTGTAATTGAAGACTACGGCAGGTTTACGCGCATCGATAGACTTCCGAAGAATCTTTAGGGAGAATTCGTTTTCCGAAAGCCCCAAGTATTTGGCAGCCCTATTTTTTAAGCTTCCTTCTTGAGCCTCTTCTTTTAGCGATAAACGCAATTGTAGGTTTTTGACCATCAGGGCGAAATTAGGTAAATAAACTAATCGAATTAAAGAACTTAATAAGCGAATTCTTTTATATAGGCAGTAGGCGTTCTTTGGGTCAATGCTTTAAATTGTTTATTGAAATTCGATAAGGTTTGGTAACCACTGGCATAACATGCCTGTGATGCGTTCATCTTCTTATCGATTAGCATTTTACATGCATGCCCGATGCGTATTTCAGTAATAAATTCAGAAAATGTTTTATTCGCATGGGTCTTAAAATAACGGCTAAAAGAAGTAGGGGTCATATTGGTGAGCACCGCCAATTCGGTAATGGTGATTTTTTGTTTAAAGTGCTTCATTATATAGGCATAAACGGTATTCATTCTTTGGGTATCACCTTCTTTTAAGGTGTTCGTATATCCTGGGCTTGCCAAAATTTTTAAATCATCACTTTGGGAAAGCAGATCGAGAATACCCATTAATTCCAATACTCCGGTAAACCCTTCAAGTTTAAGAAGCTTGAGCAACTTGTTTTCAATTCGGCCTGCAGTTGCTCCCGTTATTTCTATGCCACGCAAGCTTTTTTTGAAAAGCTGTTTTAGTTTTATGGTTTCCTCTTTTTGTAACAGATGGCTTCCGATAAGACTTTCGTTGAAGTAGACCACTACACCTTCAGACGTCTCGAAAGGTGATTGTTCGGCGTGGTCAATATCGCTTTTCCAGAGATGCGGTAGGTTGGGTCCGGTAAATGTGATATCGCCTTGCTGATAGGGAGTTATGCTGTCACCTATGAACCGCGTGCCCTTTCCACTTAGAACAATAAAAATTTGATACTCCGAATGAAAATGCCATGTAGGGTCAAAAACAGACTCCTTGAGCCTTTTTACTATAAAGGCATGGGTATGTGGAATTGGCGATTTGTATACGGCTGATTTCAATGTTTAAATGGACTTTTGGTGGAACTAATTTATCGATAAAACCATTAAAAGTTGAATTTTATGTCATAATACAGTCAATATGGGATAGTTGAGTGTTCATTTTTAACGCTTTTAATCCTTAAAATTGATAGTCTTTTTCAAGAACATCGAAGGAAGTCAATACAGAATATGGAAAAGACTATAAGAAGGCTCCATCATGTTTTCGTGAATTAAATGGAAATAGTACCTGACGGCAAATTAAATGTATAGGGTATAATTACCGAGCCACAGTGTTTTCCCTTTATGAAATGATAAGCCAAAAATGAATCATTTTGGGTTTTGATTCCAATTGATATTAGGAATGCGCTTTCCATGGCACCAAGAGAAACCAGTACTTTTATCAAATTATCCGTAATTCTGAACTAAAAGCTGAACTTTAAAATATAAAAACATGAAAAAATCCATAATCACGGCACTTTTACTATTCGTAGTGTGGTTTGTCAACGCCCAAGAAAACCTACTAAAAAAAAACAAATGGTCTTCAGAAAAGGCTAGTGTGTGGTACGGCGAGCATAAATGGATGACAGGCGCCAACTTTAATCCGAGTACGGCCATCAATCAATTGGAAATGTGGCAAGAAGACACTTTCGACCCCGAAACTATAGATCGTGAATTGGGGTACGCCGAGGGTATCGGTTTCAACACTATGCGGGTATATCTGCATAGTTTGGCCTACAAGGTCGATCCAGCAGGATTCAAAAAACGAATGGAAACCTATTTAGACATTGCCGACAAACATCGTATCAAAACCATGTTCGTGTTTTTTGACGACGTATGGAACAAGAGTCCAAAAATTGGCAAACAGCCCGATCCTATAACTGGTACTCATAATTCAGGTTGGATTCAGGATCCGGGAGACCCTGCGCATAAAGATGAAATAGGTTACCCAGCCTTAGAGGTATATGTAAAGGATATTTTGAAAACCTTTGCCGACGACAAACGCGTATTGATGTGGGACTTGTATAACGAGCCTGGAAATACAGGAAAGTTCACTACTTCAATGCCACTCTTAAAAAAGGTTTTTCAGTGGGGCAGGGCAGTCAACCCCAGCCAACCGCTCACGGTGGGATTATGGCGATGGGATTTTGTGGAGCTCAACACCTTTCAGGCTGAAAACTCAGATATTCTTACCTACCATAATTACGAGGATACAGAAAAGCACCAATATGTCATCAATCTTTTGAAGACACACAACAGGCCGATGATCTGTACCGAGTATATGGCTCGAACTAACAATAGTAGGTTTTCCAACATATTACCGCTTCTTAAAAAGGAGAATATCGGAGCTATCAATTGGGGCTTGGTCGCGGGTAAATCGAACACCAAGTATGCTTGGAATACACCTATCGAAGATGGCGGCGAACCTGTAGAATGGTTTCACGAAGTGTTTAGAAAAGATGGCACGCCCTATCGGCAAGACGAGGTAAACTTGATCAAGAAGTTGAACAAGCAATAAATAAAGCATTGCGAAAATTGGTATTAAGATAACGATATATGAAAACCATTGCGACCAGAATCATTAGTTTGTTTTTTCCGATGCTTATTCTGGTAGGATGTAAATCCGACCAAAAAAAAGTAAATCTCGATGATTCCCCCAGACGTATCGAACTCCTTTTTCTGGGCCATTCCATCGAACATCACAATTCAAGGGCCTATTTCCCGATTTTGACTTCCGCTTTAACCAAAGATGGTATCAATATAACCTATACAGAGAATGTCGATGACCTAAACACCAATAATTTAGCGTTATACGATGGCGTAATTATATATGCAAATCATGAAGGTAGACATCCCAAGCAAGAAAGAGCCTTAATGGATTATGTGGCCGAAGGCCATGCATTTATCCCTTTACATTGTGCGAGTTTTTGTTTCAATGATTCGCCTGAATATGTCGATTTGGTCGGAGGTCAGTTCAGCAGCCATGGAATAGGCACTTTTACCACTACGATTGTCGATAAAGAACATCCGATTATGAAGTCCGTGGAAGCGTTTTCCACTTGGGACGAAACTTATGTACATGATAAAATTGCCGATGATATAACAGTTTTAATGGAGCGAATAGAAGGAGAATGCCGCGAACCATGGACTTGGGTAAAACGGCATGGTGAAGGAAAAGTGTTTTATACCGCTTATGGGCATGATGAGCGAACTTGGGAAAACCCCGGTTTTCAGAATTTGGTCAAGCAAGGTATTTTATGGGCAGTAAGTGACAACGTGAAAAGTAATTGGGCGGAATTTTCAAAGAACATTCCCAAGTTGGCCTATGAAGAACGAGTAGGCATTCCCAATTACGAAAAGCGTGACCCACCTTTAAAATACCAATTGCCATTATCACCTGAAGAATCTGCTAAGTTAATTCAGGTGCCCGCGGGATTTGATTTAGAGCTTTTTGCCTCAGAACCTGACATCATTAATCCTATTGCGATGAATTGGGATGAAAAAGGACGTCTTTGGGTCATTGAGACCGTAGATTACCCAAATACCGTTCGCGATGATAAGGGCTCTGGAGACGATCGTGTAAAAATTCTTGAGGATACCGATGGAGATGGTAGGGCAGATAAGGTTACGGTCTTTGCCGACAACTTGAACATTCCTACCAGCTTTACGTTTGCCAATGGCGGAATTATTATCTCACAAGCCCCGGTCTTTCTGTTTTTAAAGGATACCGATGGGGATGATAAGGCCGATATCAAGGAAACGATAATCGATGGTTGGGGTACTTACGATACGCATGCAGGCCCCTCAAACCTTCAATATGGTATAGATAATAAAATCTATGGAGTTCTAGGATATTCAGGATTCGAAGGAACTATTTTCGGTAAGAAACATAAATTTCGTCAAGGCATGTATCGTTTCGATACAGCTTTTGAGAATTTTGAATTTCTCACCAATACAAGTAACAATACGTGGGGATTAGGTTTTACGGAGGATAATTCCATTTTTGCCTCTACGGCGAACAACACACATAGTGTTTTTATGGGTATACCTAACCCTAACTTTACTAATGTCGAAGGGATTACAGTTCAAGGAAGTCTGAAAATCGATGGCCATTATGATATGCAGCCTATTACAGCGAATTATAGACAGGTCGATGTTTTCGGTGGATTTACGGCAGCGGCTGGCCATCATTTCTACACGGCACGCGAATACCCTAGTTCGTATTGGAACAAGGTTGCCTTTGTTTGCGAGCCCACGGGCGGGGTAGTGCACGTTGCAAAAATCGAGAGAGATGGTGCAGGGTATCTAGAGAAAGATGGAGGTAATCTGTTCGCAGGTTCCGATGAATGGGTTTCTCCAGTGGAGGCCAAAGTTGGCCCTGATGGTGCCGTTTGGGTTGCTGATTGGTACAATTTTATCGTGCAGCATAATCCGACACCACGTGTGGATCGTGGAGGTTTTGATGCCAGAAATGGTTCAGGTAATGCCTATGTCAATCCCTTGCGCGATAAGGCGCATGGCCGTATTTGGCGGGTTGTACCCAAATCGTATAAAAAACAGGACAGTCTTTTTCTGAGCAAAGAAGATCCAGATAAATTGTTAGAGGCGCTTACTAACAACAATATGTTTTGGCGTATGATAGCGCAACGTCTTTTGATAGAACGTGCTAATGACGATATATTAAAGCACTTGTATATGCTAGTCAACGATGGTTCGATGAAGTCATTAGATCAGAACCCAGGTGCTTTACATGCGCTTTGGACGATTGAAGGTCTGGGGGCGGTATCTTCTAATCAAGAAGCCACAGCGGTTGTTAGGGGAGCATTGTTTCATCCGGTCGCGGCTGTTCGTAAAGCTGCCATACAAATACTTCCGAAAACCACGAAAGTTGATAAGGCGATACAGTTGTCGGGGGCATTGCATGATAATGATGCTGGTGTTCAATTGGCGGCCTTGTTATATTTCTCTAAACGAAACCCTTCCGACGAGATAGGAAAAACACTTTATGGCCTAAGCCAAGAGAAAAAAATAAAGCACGATAAATGGTTATCACAAGGGGTATACATTGCGGCATCAAAACACATCAAAGGGTTTGTCAAGGCATTTCAAAAAGAACATCCGAATTTTATAGCGAAGCGGGTTGTTTCAATAGATTCCGAATTACCGGTTTTGAACGGAGAAGAGCTTGCCGAAACTTTTGTGACGAATTACATCGGCAAAATCAGTTCGGTAAACGATATTTCTTCCGATGTTTTGGAAACAGGGGTAATAATTAATATCGGTACGGTTACCAATGAACTAAAATATAACATCTCCGAATTTGTAGTAGAGGCGGGGAAACCGGTCACGATAAATTTTGAGAATACCGATTTTATGCAACATAATATGGTCATTGTCCAAAAAGGCCAAAAAGAGAAAGTTGGGGTGGCGGCAGATAAGATGGCTTTAGATCCTACGGGTGCGAAAAAAAATTACATTCCTGAGATGCCCGAGGTTCTTTTTGCCACGGCTATCGTGAATCCTGAGGAGAGTGTAATCCTGCGGTTTATGGCTCCAACGGAACCCGGTGAGTATCCGTTTATTTGCACTTTTCCGGGGCATTGGCGCATTATGCAAGGGGTTATGAAAGTTGTCGAATGAAAGTTGTAAATATGAAGTACGAGGTACGAAATACAAGGTGCGAAGGTTGAAATTTGGATTCCGCCTTTGAGGGGGCAGGGGGGTGTTCTCGCTGGCAGCAAATTTTAATAAAGAGGAACCAATACACAAATGAAACCTAAACACGAATACAAACTACTAACATAAAACATGGCAAACGAAATAAAATACGGAGTGAGCACTTGGCTTTGGCAATCGCCGTTCACGACCGAATCGATTTCTTTGTTTCCAAAAATTAAGGCATTGGGTTTTGATGTCGTAGAGATTCCCATAGAAGACCCCGACCTCATTGATGCTGATATCGTTGGAAATGCTTTGGTAGCGAATGGCTTAGAACCAACCGTTTGTGGGGTTTTTGGTCCGACCAAAGATTTGACCCACGAAGATACTACGGTACATGAAACTTGTTTTAACTATTTGGAAAAGTGTTTTGGGCTTTGCAATCAATGGAATGTCGATTTTGTTGCTGGTCCTATGTATTCCGCAGTTGGAAAGGCCCGAATGGTCTCGAAGGAACAGCGAAAAATAGAATGGGAACGTGCGGTCAAGAACCTAAAAAGGGTCTGCGAAATGGCGCAGGCTTTCGGTTCATACATAGCTATTGAGCCTCTAAATCGATTTGAATCCGATATGGTCAATACCGCTGAAGACGTTATGCGATTGGTTGACGATATTAATCATTCACAAGCTATGGTATTGCTTGACGGTTTTCATATGACCATTGAAGAGAAAAATATACGCGAGGCCATAAAAAAGGTGGGAGACAAATTGATTCATGTTCAAGTTTCCGAGAATCACCGTGGAGTACCAGGAACGGGACTCACCCCTTGGAACGATTTTCAATTAGGTCTTGAAGATGTTGATTATAAAGGAGCCGTGGTAATTGAAAGCTTTACCCCCGAAATCAAGGAATTGGCCGGTGCCGTCTGTATTTGGAAAAACTTGGCGGAAAATCAGGATGATTTTGCCTCAGAAGGACTTAAATTTTTAAAGAACACATTTAATGGATAGAAAATAGAGCCAAGAACCAAGACAAAAAAAGGCAGTAAATGCAGCTTT
>CAZRIE010000035.1:28669-37038 GCA_964600075.1 uncultured Flavobacteriaceae bacterium | reverse complement strand
AGAAAGGGAAGGCCAAGGTGAAGGGGGCAATTGACAGCGTACTTCAATGGTGGAAGAAGAAAAGGAATTTTAGGGGCGCTGATGGCAAAACACACAAGCTATATTTTGCAGGAAGTGAAACCAACGCTGTACTTACGGTGGCTAGCGAACCTACTCCGCTAACCAATTTCCTAGAGAAAAGAAAGACCGAAAATACCGATGCTGCCCTGACCGGAACAATTGGGAATGCCATTAACCTTTCCACCGAAATCGATGGTATTCGAACTGAAATAAAAGCGACAAACGATAACGCCAAAGTTAAAAAGTTGGATGCTAAATTGGAGACTAAAATGGGTGCGCTGCTTCCCTTAGTGAGCAAGCTCATGGGCGGTGTAAAAATCCTTGAGATTTATCTAAACACTAAGGTTGTCGATGATAATAAGGCTATTTTACCCCGGTTTATTAACGATTTGGAAACTAACAAAAATAAAGTAGATGACAAAAAAGTATACGGGATAAGAACAACGGAGAACAAAGGGGTAGCCTCACCCAAAATCGTAAGACAAAGTGGAATGGCAGATAAATTTATGAGTATTGCCATTGTTGAAGGAGGTATGCTTATGCCTAGTCCGGAAAAAGCCTATGTGCCTGACCATAAAAATTATATTCCGGATCAAATTAATGTTGCCGAGGATGGTGGTGTCTATAAGGCAACCTATTCTACCAAGACCTTCGATGGCAAAGAAGGTCCCAATTTTACCATAGACATTTCCTTTAAAAAGGTAACGAAGGAAAATGAGGATCACATACAAACACGTAAAGTGGTTGGGAAAGACTTGGTTTTTAAGCCTGAAGGAAATCCTCGCGGAGTTACGGATTCTGCAAAAGGAGGCTTCCACAATGCTCATCTTATCGGGGATCGCTTTGGAGGTTCTGGGAAAAACAGAGGACTTAATATTTACCCATCCTCTCCTTTATACAACACCAAAGATATGTTGGATGTTGAAAATAAAATGGCGGCAAAATTCAAGAAGAAGGACTCCTTCAACCTTACGATAAATGCCGAAATAAAAGAGGAAGCCTCACAGGGAAGTAAATTAAAGGACCTATTAAAAAAAGAATTTGATACTGATAACCCGACCAGTACAGAATTTGATCAGGATATGAAAAAGGAGTTGAGTGGTGTCTTGCAAACAGAAATTAATAAGGATTTGAAGGCGCTCCCTGGCAAATTTCTAAGCGTCGAATATTTGGGGTCCGATGGTTTTAAAGATAAAATATTGGAAGATAAATATTATGATAAACTAGTGGAGGATCCAGAATAATTATTTAATAGACACCCTATAAAAAGAGCTTGACTATAAGAATTTAAAATAAAGACTCATGAAAAATAAATCATCAAATCGAAGACAACGGGCAAAACGACAAAAGCCGGCCCAAAAGAAAGCCCAGAACGAAAATTTCTTTGAAGCCCAAGTACAGCGCAAATGCGAAAAATGTGAGGGCGAGGAAAAGAAAGGGGTGCAGAAAAAGTCAGACGGCCAATCGACCCAAAGCTCTAAAAGCTTCTTCGGCCATTATATGAACAACATCGGCGCCAAAGGAAGTACGCTTTCCAAACAAAATAGGAGCTTTTTTGAAGGTAGGATGGGCGATAATTTTGGCGATGTTAAAATCCATAACGATAAGGAGGCCGCCAACGCCGCCAAGGAAATCGGGGCAAAGGCCTTTACTTGGCAAAACCATATCGTAATGAACAAGGCTTATTTTGAAGAAGGCAGTGTGGAGGCCAAACAGCTATTGGCCCATGAACTGAAACACGTACAACAACAGAAAAACGGCAGGCACCTTATTCAAATGATGCCCGAAGACGGAAGTACGGCACCCGCCAAGGAAGAGAAAGAAGGAGAAAACACCCAGAGTAAAGAGGGGGGTCAAGTGGCCGACACGGAGGCCACGGCCATGGAAAAGGAAGCCGAACAGGAAGAGGAACGCATTTTGGCCCCAGAGCATGTTCCCGAAATCCAATATATTGGACAGCCGACCACAAAAATGGTATTTGGCCAATCGATTTCCATACAAGGGGTTACCAATGCCACCTATAACGGGGGTAATGGAAGAAGTAGTGGCTTGCAGCGCACAGCGGTTACCGAGGGACCGGGCTGCTCGAAAGGCGACTGCTGGCACTATACCGGGCAATACACTATCGATTACAGCGTATCCACCTCGGTTTCCTTGCCAGGTGTTCCCACCGGACTAACCCCCTGTCAGGAAGATCGGGTACGGGATGCCATTACCAACACGTTGTCGCCACATGAAGATCAACATGTGGGCGCTTTTAACCAGTATAACGGCACCGTAACATTGCCGATAGACTATACCGGGCCTAGCACGGGCATAGATGCCTATGCACAACAATTGCACAACGTAAACGAAGCAGCAAGAAGGGCCGCTGCCAATGCAGCCAGTGCGGCGCTGGATCCATTTAATGTGAATATTGATTTGGAATGTGAAGATGAGTCGGCGGCCGCTCCGCCAGCTGCTCCGGAAGCTCCAGCGGTTTCTTGATTGTAGGGATATCGCTTTTATAAGCAGGGATTTTGTGGTATCTTATACAGGATATGTTCCCTTAAAATCAAAGAAGACATAAACCAAATTCTTAAGTGAAGTATCTATGGGAGGAATGAAAAGTAAGCTGAAGATCGTATCAAAAAATCAGGCTGAGCTTGCCCTGGGAATCGATACACTGGGCAAATTGATCTTGGACCGCCTAGCGGCCGAGCAAGCTCAGACCAAATTTCTGTTGACAGAGTACGAAACCGATGAATTTACCGGAGCTTTGGACAATATTTTGCAACTTGAAGGTGACTTCTCCTTTGCGGAGAAACTGGTGCTGTTCCTAGCGATCATCCCTTATATAAGACCTGGTTTTTTCGAGGACGTCATGTCAAAAGCGCTTCCCCAAGGAGGAGAATTCATAGCCTTTGGCGGAATCAAAGGGCAACAACATAGGGGCATCCTCCCTACTGGGGAAACCGCATTGTTTGTATTGGCCGGACTCGATATAAAGGCACGTTTGGCGTATCAAAAAATATTCAATAGCGATGGCCTCTTCGCCACCCATGCCCTACTGCAGGTCGATGGTGTACCGCACGGAGAGCCCAATATGGCGGGTCGACTTGTTCCCGATGCGGATTGGCTAGAAAAAATACTATTGGGAAAGGAGGCTGCCCCGGTCTACAGTTTGGAATTCCCCGCACGGAAGATTCACACCTCCATGCTTTGGGAAGATTTGGTATTGCATCCGCAGACCGCAGAGCACATCAATGATATCCAAATTTGGATGTCGCATCATGAACAGGTGCTACAAGACCCCACCTTGGGAAGAAGGATCAAGCCGGGATACCGCGTCTTATTCTATGGTAAAGCCGGAACGGGAAAGACCTTGACGGCCTCTTTGCTGGGTAAGAAATTTAAAATTCCGGTATACCGTATCGACCTGTCGCAAGTGGTGTCTAAGTATATCGGGGAAACCGAAAAGCATATCGAAATGGTGTTCAACAGGGCCGAGCGAAAAAATTGGATCTTGTTTTTTGACGAGGCCGATGCCCTCTTTGGCAAACGCACCAATGTGCAAAGTTCCAATGATAAATTTGCCAACCAGGAAGTTTCCTATTTGCTACAGCGGATCGAGGACTTTCAAGGTTTGTTGATCTTGGCATCCAACTTTAAGAACAATATTGACGATGCCTTTTTACGCCGATTCCATAATATCATCCATTTCCCAATGCCAAGTGTTACCGAACGTTACAAATTATGGACACAAAGCTTGCCTTTGAACATGAAGGCCAGTACCGATATCGATTGGAAACGTATCGCCGAAAAATACGAGATTACCGGAGCGGAAATTGTAAATGTATTGTACTATGCGACCTTAAGGGCCTGCTCCAGAAAGGATGTCGTTTTAATAAAAGAGGATATCTATGAAGGCATCAAGAAAGAGCTCAAAAAACAGGACAAGACCTTCTCCTATTGAATTACGAAGTTGCACCTTAGATTTACCCCAAACCAGTACTGCTAAAGAAAATTCCAGAAGAGTTTTTGAAGCATTTGAAAACACAGGAAATTCGTTAACCAGAGGAGGGAATTGGTAGCCGACTTGATACTGCATCTATTCAGAAAGAGACGAGAAGAAGTAAATTTTGCTCAAGGTATTTGATATTATTCGCGAATACTGTTTTGACAATTCCATTAATAATGGAAAACATTATCTAGCTTAGGAAATTGTTTTGTCAATTAAAAAGCCCAACTGATTTTCTACAGCGTTTTCAATCATTTACTATATTGGAATTTCAACCCTTATTTTATTACCGCCAAAACCCGAATTGATAGGTTTCAAAACAGCCTTTTAATCCTTACTTAAATTGTGAATGGTATTTTGAACTTTTCCTGTTAAAGCATTTCCTTCCAAATCTACCAAGTCATAAGAAACTGTCATGACATCGGTAGGGGCAATATCATTTAAGAATAGGGAGACGCTTTGACCATCAGTGGAGACTTCAACTTCGGAAATATCCAAAGTCTTAACATCATAGCGGTCGGAGCCATACGCACTGCTGCGAACCAAAGCCCATGTTTTTACTTCATAATTTTTTATATTCGTTACCTGTTTACCATCCAGTTTGCTGCCAAAAGTTAAGGTAAGACCTGATTTTGAAGTGGCCAATGCGATAGGAACCGATATCTTTTTACCGGTATATCGTATGCGATACAACCCACCGCCCCGTAACATTTGATTTGTTCCCCAGGCAGACATCCCGCAGGCATATAACTGTCCGTCTGAAGGATTGAACCTTCCGCGCATTACCCCTGTCAAAAATTTTATGCCGGGTAAATCGATAACCCCGCCCTGCATTTGGCCGTTTACCTTTTCAGGTAATACCAATTGAATTTTACCGAAGCCATAGGAAAAGCTTAATAGGCCTCCGTTCAATTTTCCCCACTGCTCGCTATCTACCCAAAGCAATTCCGATGGTGAACGATCAAACTCCATGTCTACCCATACCATCGGAGGCTCCATTGCCACAGCAGTACTATCTTGTGGTGGGTCATAACCCCACATATTACCATAAAACTGATTATTTCCATCGACCCAATTGATGCGGTTCATAGGGTTCCAAAACCCTTGTTGGTCGGTAACCAAGAAACTCCCATCGGGATTGATGCAAACGCCGTTTGCCGCTCGAAATCCCTTGGCAATGATATCGGTCTTTGAGCCGTCTTTACTCACCTTAAGTAGAGTGCCATGTTGAGGTACTAATGCCTCACGGGCATGTCTACCACTTTTCGCATAGTATAAATTTCCTTCCGTATCGGCTTGCAGACCCATTGCAAACTCGTGGAAGTGATCGGTTACTTGGTGGTCATGATTGAAACTTTCATAAAAATCGGTCTCGTCATCTCCATTATAATCATGAAGCAACACCAACTGGTCTCTACAAATGATAAATATTTTGTCATTTAGCACCTTAATGCCCAGGGGTTGAAAAAGACCCGATCCGATACGTTTCCACGAGAGGATATTTTCGCCTTTAGTAAGGCCTTTAATTAACCAAATATCACCATCGCTGGTACAGACGACAGCTTTATTCGAATCACTTAGAAAGTCGATACCGCTAAGCTTCATTCTACTGGCCCATGGATTTTCAAAGGGAGGGGTCAGTAGATCTACTGCGAAAATCGAATCTTCCGGCCCGGGAGTAATGGCGCTTTTTAGTTCTTGAGGATAATGCGCTTTGCCTCCATTCGAAACATATTTCGTTAATACGACCGGAGCCTCAGAAGTAGATGCGAGCGGGGCCAAATCACTTGTAGAAGAATTGGCTATAAACAGTTTTACCGTTGCAGTCTTCAACGGGTCGACCTGCATAATGTGGTAACCATCCTGTTCCGACAGCGTGGCGCCGGCACCGGTCAAGACAACTTTATGTGTGCTTGGGGCAATCCTCATTTTTAAATTCGAGGGGGATGCATCGATATTCAGTGTTCGCGTAAACACCGTTTTATTTTCAAATTCTTCCATACCCAGCTCTTCGAGAACGTTCGAACGGCCTACTTTATAGGAAATGATAATATGGTCTTCAAAATGGAACAACCCTTTATAATCTGCCCAGGTTCTAGGTAACGGACCAAATGCGCGGCCGTCTCTGGCCCTGATTCGGGGATCATCAAAAGAACCGGTTTTTGGGTTGGCCCAACCCGGCCCCACCGGTGTTTCGAAATGTAATTTTCCGATAGTTCGGGGATAGGTCTCATGTTTGTCGTTAAGTAGAATACCGTTCCAATCAATAAACCCCTCACCGGTCCATCCTCCGGCAACGCGCATCAGGTCATGGTCGAAAATCATCCAGGCCTTGCCTTTTGAGATACCCCCAGGGCCTTTGTCTAAACGAACGGCAATTCCTTTGTAGGCGAAATTATTCTTAGAATAATCTTCGTCCGGGTAGGGGGCAGGGCCTGGGGAATGATACCTCGGTATGCCGGTCTCTTCGTCTACAAGTTCATAAGTGTTGATAAAAAAGTTGCCATAATCCATATCGGCCCAAGGTTGATAGGGCTTCGATTCAGGACCTAGGGAAGTGCCCTTTGGCAAGCCCGACAGATATCCTGGCGTATTAGAAATATAGGTTTCATTTTCATTGTTCTTGACAAATTTCTCTCGAACATAGGTAATTACATCATATTTTTCTTGAGGTGTGAGGGTAGGCTGTGGAGGCATAAAACCGACACCTCTAGTCATGGTTTGGTACATTGAAAAACTATCGCTACCCGCTTTAAAAGGTTGGTTCCAAAACTTGAGGGAGGATGGAATGGAGCCTTCTATCTGCGGTGTTCCATGACAATTGACACAATTGGAACTGTAAATTCGCTCGCCCCGTTTAATAGTTTCCCGGTCTTCTTTGCCAATAATACTGGCATGATCGATTCCGATCTCGGAATCGGAAAGATCGTTTTTGGCCAAAATATACGTAATGTCCGAACGATCAATTTCGACGGTATTGTCTGAGCGCGGTGCGGCGTTGAAAGGAAAAATTTCGTCTTTGATTTGTAGCGTTCCAGTTACTATTCCGGAAGATATGGTTCCCTCGAGGTTTGTTTTTTTTCCAAAAAGCTCAAAATTCGCCGATAGCTTATTCGTTTCGATGACCACCTTTTCCAAATCAATGGTACCCCAATCGAAGGATATTAATGTCCCTGTATAATCTTTACCTTCTTTTTTTACTTTAAGAATACCCGCTGCTTTGTCATCCCCAAAATCGACCTCGTAATCCCAAGGCCCGATCGGACTAGCTTCTTGACAACTATTGAAGGTCAGGGTTATAGAAAAAGCTAAAAGGGCGATAAAAAGTTTTGAGGTGAAGTAGGTTGTAAGATTCATGTTATTCATTATAAAGGTGTTCCCAATGCTATGGGTAGACCATAAGACGAAAAGATTCGGCCAAGTGATCAAAAGTTTAAACGAGTTCTAAAAGTAAAGAATTACGATGAAGTGTTTTAGCAAAAGGCCGCTCTTTTTTGTGTATATCAATACAAGCCCTAAATAGCCGTGCAGAGCTGCTGTGAGGAATATACTCTTAACTACTTCGGTTTTCGAATTGTCGTGGTAACTTTCTGGCAGGTTGAAGTCCCCTTTTCTATAAGGAGTGAGGCAGGAGACATCTGGGCATTGTAGCCTTTTCTACGTCCAATTATAGGAAGACCAGTAATTTTGGAATGTTTTGTTCAAACAACGGATGTTATTGGCCAGATGCCGCTAGCGATTAGATTTTTCCACAATCTATCGTAAACAGCTTTGCGCTAAAGAGATTTTATGCCTAAACTTAACATTATCTCATTTTTAGGAGATCGGAGCTTCTAATGGAATT
The DNA here is from genome assembly GCA_964600075.1 of uncultured Flavobacteriaceae bacterium. GTDB lineage: Bacteria > Bacteroidota > Bacteroidia > Flavobacteriales > Flavobacteriaceae > CAZRIE01. The sequence continues at coordinate 29,134 of CAZRIE010000035.1, read as the reverse complement.
TTGTAGCATACGCCACTTTTTCAAGTAAGTAGGTAATTGTTCTATTGTCCTATTACCTTCATGATAAAGAAAATAGAAGTAGATAGAATCAAACAGCTAACGGCCGCAATCAAATTGTCTTTGGTAAACTCTTTTTTGACAGTGAACAATAAAGTTTTCATATCGTTTTGTTTTGTACAAAGTTCCTGCAAAGCACGATCTCAAAGTAATCTAATCGTTCAAGCAAACGCATGGCCGATTAACGGCTTACCTAACTACTTTTGTCGAAAAAATAAGCATGTAGACCAAAAAAATAGGAAGTTTTAATCTTCGGTAAGATTACGCTATTGGAAAGCATGGGGCATTGGAGTTTTACGTCGAGATTACGATAATCATTGCCACCGTTCCTGCTATTTGGTTTCTATGAACAATATATTAGTTGGTTTTCTGTTTATATCCCAATAGCCAATAGCCAATAGCCAATAG
>CAZRIE010000035.1:0-28569 GCA_964600075.1 uncultured Flavobacteriaceae bacterium | reverse complement strand
CCAATAGCCAATAGCCAATAGCCAATAGTTTAGGAGGAATTAGACCTTCTCTAGCCTTATAATATGCTCGCAAAGCCACTTTTTACACTCCTCTGGTTGCTACTGATTTCCGCGGTACCATCCGAGGTAAAGGCACAGAAATCTGCACCTGTGGCGGTGGACGACACCTATGATGTGGGTTATAACGTGCCTAGGAGTATTTCTGTAGTTAATGGGCTCTTGGCCAATGACACCGATGCCAATGGTTCTGCAACAATTGCTGTGCAGACCTTGCCGGTCAACGCCCCGTCTAACGGATCGGTGGTATTGGGCGCCGATGGCAGCTTTTCCTATTCGCCTAACACGGGTTTTTTAGGTATCGATACTTTTACCTACCGTGTTTGCGACGACGGCACTCCTAACGATATTGTCTCCCGCTTTAACTTTAATGACCCAGATCTCACCATCGCAGCGATTGGACCAGATGCGACATCAGTCAACCCCTTGGCGGCACAAACAGGGTGTGGTCTTCATTTTCCCTCAGGTTCTGGCGGCTCTACAGGCTTTGATGTCAATGTTCCGAATACGGGGGGTATTTTTGACTTTACAAGCTTCACCGTCTCATTCGAATATGAAGATCAAGAAAGCACCGCGGATATCATTACTGCTGGTAATTTTAGGATTTACCACATCACTGGAAACCAAGTTGGTATTCGTGTCGATGTCATCAATGGTACGACCGGACTTGCTAATTCGTTTACCATAAATTTGGGGAATTTTGTCAGTGGCAATGTGCCTTACAGTATCGGTTATAATGAAATCAATGGAAACGTGACCTATTCTGCCAATGGAAGTACGACAATTTTTGCCTTGGCCCCGGCCTATTCTCCTTTGAATACCGGTTTGGCCGGTAACATTTTACTTGGACGTTTTATGGATGGAAGTGGTTCGTCACGCCCCTCATTTTGTAGTATGGAATTTGTGGATGAAAGCCGTTTCTGTAATGATGCCTTGGTTACCCTAAACGTGAAAGCAAATGTAATTACCAACAGGCGCATTACCTACAGGGTTAAACCAAATTAAATTACTAGTTGGTCTTTTTCGGTTACACTTGTTCTTAACTTTGAATTTGCTTTCCTTTTACTTCTATCCACGCTAACCTTTGAAAGATATGGGAAAAACCTTTAAACCGCAAGTATCAATAATAAATAAAACCACCGATCGGTGGTTTTATAATGTGGAGCTGTTAGGGTCATGTCGAAAAAAGAATGGATGCGAAGGGACAAGAACTTATATTTCAAAATGCCTGTATATCGGAAGTTTCAGGGATCATGAAATTTGTGCTCACCGAATAGGTGACTTTTGATTTATAAGAATAATGACTTCTCAGAAGTTGATTTTTCATCAAAGATCCTCTTATATCGATTATTAAGTAAAGCGATATACTTTTCTTTCATAACATCGGACAAAAAAGAATTAGCTATCCATTTAAGCGAATCTTTCTTTTTTTTATGGAAACGATTGAATACACCTGAAATTTGCTTATTCGTTAGACCTAATTGGTTACCTAGGTTTTCAAAATGTACTCGGTGCAAATTGCTTTTCTTTCCCTCAAGAGTTAACGCCATTTCCTCTTTGTCATCAGGGTTTACGATGGCCACATTGAGCAAGTCATAGGCTGGGGCCAGTAGCCATCCGGATGTGGATTTTATCATAGAGAAGTTTTTGAGGTGCATATCGTTATTTCCCGTTAAGAAACTAAATAGGGTCAGCTCAAAATAGAAAACCATATCCAATTGGGTATTGGCGGAATGGTCGCGTAGGGCCCTACCAACTTTTTCCATGGAGCTTTTGTACTTATCGAAAGCTTCCGTTATTTGAAACATATCCAACATATGAATTTTCTGGCCCCCTTCCGTTCTATCAATTCGTTTAGTGATATAGGACAGTTCACCGGATTGCAACCGAATTAAACTAGAAGGTACAACCTGAATACCAAATGCCGCTGCGATGCGCATCGTCACATGTTCGTTTTCTGGCATTTCAACGTAATCGGTTGATGGTGGCTTAAAGATATAGTTACCACCCAAAGCACCAACAACGGTCAGTCTAAAATTACCTGCTTCTTTCAACTCATTAATAAGGGACATGGATAATTTGGGCTGAACCCCGGGAACGGATATACTGCGCTCAACGACATTTTTTGCCAATTCTGACATCTGGCTCAGCGAGTATTCCAATTTGGGTGTTTCCTTTGTCCCGAAAAATGCCAAACTACAGGCATCATGAAAATCACCTTCGCTTTCTAAGTTATCATAGCAGTATAAACACTTATTTTTCATGATTTTCTGTTACGGATTGAACACTTACTGCCCCTATACAATTTTGACAACAAGCCAATAATAGCCCCATTCGATCATTGGGATTCAACTTCCAATTTTTGGTAGCAATGTTCAATAACCAACCTTCTGGAATCAAACCTTCAAAAAAAGGGAAAAGTCTATTGTCAGTGTAGGGTATGGACCGAACAGGCATAGAAAATGTTATAAACTGTTCTGGGTAGGCAGCAATGTAATCGCCATTGTATTGGAACACATAATCACCATCAACAGCTTCTGTAAGCTCTCCTGCTATTATGTCATTATATAGTATAATGGCCTTTCTCATCGGTTTGCATTGTTTTTACTTTCTAATGCTGTAGTTGGGACTGCCGCAAGCGTATGTCCGAACATGCCGAGTATGAGATTGACTTTATCCATATTCAGGTTTGTTTTGCCCTGCTCTATTTTCCGAACTACGGTTAAGGCAACACCCGTTCGCTCGGCAAATTCTCGTTGTGTGAGATTGACCTCTTTTCTACGGGCTTTTACAAATTCAGATAAACTATGCATTATATGTTTTTAAATATAATTTAGGACAAATATACTAAATTATATGGTTTTACATATATTTTTGATTAATAGTGATAAATTATATGCTTTTAAATATAACTATGGGAACTAGAATAGTATCTTAAAATAGGGGAAAAGAGAATGTGCTTAACAGGGAGAAGAGCAACATAAGGGCTATATTTCTTTAGTCTCTTAGTGAATTATAGTTCAAAAACGTAAGTGTTCATGTAACATGAACAAGAGAAAAAATTGAACAACTAAGAAATTTTATGATGCCAACTCATAATCCTTAATCAAGACATCAGCAGGAATTTTCAGATGCTCCGCTAGTTTACGAATGTGAGCAATGCTCAATTTCCTCTTTTTGTTAAGTATTTCCGAAGCTCTACTTCGGCTGCTTAGGATTTTACCCAAATCGTTATCATCCATTCCCATTTGTTCCATCATAAAACGGATGGCTTCAATAGGATCCGGTGTATCGATAGGATAATACTCATCTTCATATTTTTCCAATACAAGAGCTAATAAATCCAATTCCTCACCTTCGGGCGTGCCATCCTCCGCGTGAAAAATTTCATTCATACGATTAAGGTATGCTCTGTATTGTTTTTCGTTCTTAATGATTGAAATTTCCATTTCTTCAGTTTTATAATTTTTTAACGTCTACTTTGTCATACTCCTTGTGTGAACCTACGAACAAAATAAACACAAGGTGTTTGCTATAATTAAACTTGGAAATCAGTCGGTAATGATTCCCACAGATATTAAAAACGATTTTTCCGTCACTTACTATATCTGCAGAGCCAAAAAGAGACTTTATTATCTAGTTAAAGGTTAAAACCCTGCAATTTATTACAGTTACTTTAGGTTCTACAAATATTTTAGCCTGCAATGTTAATAGTTATTGATTATTACTGGGTTTTAACCGAGTAATCCAATTACCAAAATAACACAACAGTTGTTGGCAATTTTATTGCCTTTGAAAAACTATGGATTTTTAATCCATAGTGGTTTATTTCATTTGGATTCTTAAACCCGGTTTTTTGAAAAGTCTGGTGCCATGATTTTAATTGTTGTTCTGAATCAGGATGCTTTTTCCAAAAATTACGTAACGTCCCTTTTGAATAAATTCTCACAATACAAATATAATCTATTTCCCGTTTTGGGAAATCGACTATTAAAACGAATACAATGATTCACAAACTCCACCCATTGCCCTCTATTGAATTCCGGTCAAAGCGCATCGTTTAAAAAAGGTCTTGAACACAACCCATTTTCAGAAAAAGAAAATGCGTTAAGTCCGCCTTGGCTTTTAACAAGTTTTATCTTTTCATCTGCAAGAAAATATTCAACCCAATGCTGCGCCGTACACCCTTCTCTTTTTATACGCCAAAGAGTACCAATACGTTCTTAAAAGTGGTCCCATTACCGGCATCATCAACTACAATCAGCCACAAGGTTCGCATGAAGTAAATTGTTCAAACTTGAAAGACTGTTTATCCTTGTAAGAAATTACGATTTTAAACGTCGGGATGAATGTTACTACTTCCAAATGCACCAAAAATTTAATAACTTAGGTGTTATGGCTCAACGATTTAACGCTTTTATTTCATATTCGCATGCCATGGACGGAAATTTTGCTCCCGCCCTCCAAAAAGCATTACAGCGTATTGCAAAACCAATATTGAAGAGGAGGGCCCTTAATATTTTTAGGGACGAAACTAGCCTTTCTGCCACCCCGCACTTATGGGGTACAATTGAGAAGGCATTGTGGGAATCAGATTTTCTTATTTTAATTGGCTCCCCAAAGGCTGCTTCTTCAGAATGGGTACAGAAGGAAGTGTTTTTTTGGCTTCAGAATAAATCGGTCAATACTATTTTGATTTGCCTTACCGGTGGCGATATTATATGGGATACGGTCTCCAAGGATTTTAATTGGACGGTCACCACCGCCTTGCCATTGAATCTAAAGGGTAAGTTTATAGAGGAACCCCTTTATGTCGATTTTAGAAAAGCCAGGACATCGGATGATCTTTCACTGAATAACCCGGATTTTAAACAAAAAGCAGCCAGAATTGCTTCCGCTATTCATGGATTGGCGATGAATGACCTGATTGGCGAGGATGTCAAACTGCATAAAAGGGCCATACGTCTGAGATACAGGATCATTCTCGCTCTTTCGGTGTTGGTTTTAAGCACATCAATTTTTGCCTGGCTATCGTATGAAAATAGTCTGCAAGCAGAAGCGCAAAAAGATATTGCCGAGAAACGTTTACGAGAAGTGACCATGGCCAGGGATTCCTTAGACCATGCGATTGACTCGATCCAGGGGCTAATTGTCGAGGTTCGTCGTGAAAAGGATACTTCCGAACAGAGACGTCTTCTCGCCGTTAAAAACGAACTGTTGGCACTACAGCGCGAAAGGACGGCCAAACGTTTGCGCTTTAATTCGGACATGACGCTGGCATTAAGTGAATGGGAAAGTGGCCGGACAGACGAAGCGATTGCCTTGGTAACACGTCACAACGACCGCTCGGAGTTTTTTATTTGGAGGTATCTCAAAGAACTCACTAATAAAGACATCGCTGTGATGCCTGTGCACAGGGCCATGAGTGTGTATTTAGCTGCAGATGGGGAAATGGTTTATTCGGGAGGAGACGATACAGGCTTACAAAAGTGGGCCCTTGACGAATCTCTGATACAGCAGATGAGTCCTAAAGAGGGCTTGGTTGTATCTATTGATGGGACCAAAGATGGCAAACTTTTGGCCTGGGTACAAGAAGGCAACGCTTTTATGCAGGATCTTGAAAATGGAAGTAAGACCAAATTTCCGCTAGGTTCCGTGAACTCAATACGATTTTCCCCGGATGGAGCAATGATCGCACTAGCGACAGACCAGCTGACAGTTGTGCAGCATATCGAATCTGGTTCGGAACTGATTCGAAGGCCCAGTGGAGGTTTTCTTGGTGGCCATAGTGTGGCTTTTGTTCCCGGTTCTGACTGGATTGCACTGGGTAATGAAAAAGGTGAAATTCTTATCTGGAATTTGCTTTCCGATAGTCAGGAAACGCTATTGGATACCCCTGATCGAAGAAAGATTTATTCCCTTGCCGCGTCAGCGGATGGCAAATATCTAGCTTCCGCAACCACCTCGAACGGCCAGCTTGAGGTATGGGATGTTGGGAGCTGGGAAAGAAGGAAGTTTGCCGAGATCTATCATAATTCTCCAACTGATGGAATGCTTTCCATCTCGGCAGATGGAAAGTTCCTGGCCTCTCCAGACGGTTCAATGGTTAACATCTGGGACCTTCAATCGGGAACGTTGATGAAGTCGTATAAGGGCCACAATGCCGGTATCTCCTCCCTTTCTTGGGCTACAAACAAAGGTCGTGTAGCCTCGGGAGGCTATGATGGTACCGTACGGGTCTGGAATGCCATGGAGGATCAACGTTATGCAAAGCAAAGACTTCATATTGAAACCCATCCGGAGGAGATGTTCATAAAGATGTCAAGAGATAAGCAGTACATTGCGCTTGGCTTTACGAATCTGGATGTATATGATCATAGTACTATGCGCCTAATTACAACTCTTGCCCATAACCATCCAGTTCGAATAGCCCTATTTTTAGAAGGATCACCGGTAGTAGCCACAGTTACCGGACCTTTTGAAGAGGAAATGGATTGGGACGGGCCCGAGCTTAGTATATGGGATTTGAGGACGGGAACTATTATTTCACAAACCGAGATAAAGGGCGGGGGAATCGGAAAACTCAAATTTGTGGATTCGGGAAAACGATTGCTATTGGAGGTAAGGAATCGCAACGATTCAATATCAGTGGTAAGCTGGGATATTGCGAAAGGCAAATTCGTCAATACTGTAAATTCTAGTTTTAGGAGTCATAATAATAGAACAATCTTTGCGGCAATGTCACTTGCCAATATAAAAGGCCATAATACGGCAACCTATGGATCAAAGGCAGCGGTGGCCTCGAAAAACAACATAGAGATATGGCCCAACTCAACTGCCCAACCCATACTATTGACTTCTCATAAGGCATTAGTTTCTGGAATGGATTTTTCACCGGATGGCAGGACTTTAGCTTCAATTACCTATAATTTTTTAGGCGACACAGACCCCAATGGAGAACTAAAGTTGTGGGATGCCGAAACCGGTTCTGAGTTGGCTTCTTTCTTATTGGACGGTCACTTAAACCAAGTAGGATTCACCCAAGACGGCACATTCGTATCTGTGGTGTGTATAGATGGCAGCGTTTACAGTTTTGCGGCACCCAAGCCAGTTCGTGGAAATAAATAGAAATTACAAAAGAGAATCGGAGGAATAGGTAACTATTATTTTTAACGTCTATGTTTAGGAGTTTAAAGTTTTATGCTCTCCAAAAAAGCTACGTAAATTACTTTCACTAAGTACTGAAACTCGTATGCAATTTACGAAGGCATAAATATCTATAAATTAAAATATTATTAATCCATTTAAAAACAGTTTAACACTCCTACTAATTTTGTAGATAACCTGTTCCACAGGTCGAGATATCAACGTAACCTAGGCCGATCCCCCTCCCTTCCGTTTTTTAGTACTGAAGCAATGAACTTGTACTTGAACCACCCTAATAGTTATCTGGTGCAGAAATCAAGTGCGCGCTCTGGATATAAAAAATAAAAGGATTCTAATTTCTTTTGCTTGAATTTGATATTTGGTCTGGGAGCGGAACGCTTACATTTTGAAACGAGCTTTTGAGAGTGAGAAATGTAAAGCAAGAGGGTAACACGCTAAAGCGATGTTACGCATTTTAATCAATTGATTTTCAGTATTTTGTAGGAATTCAATGATTTAGTATTGCAACAATTTTGCTGTAAAAACTCTGGGAACCCCAACAAACATTGAAAAAGTTTGCTAAAAAATTGGTGCAATGAATAAAATGCCGAAAATAAGTGACTGATAATGAGAGTTTTAAAAAGCAGATAAAATAGCGGTCAAATCATGTTTTCATAAAAAACCTTGCGAAGCCACATTTTTCGGCTAGTTTTTTCGTAAAAAATGGAATTTCCCATAGAAATAAAGGTCATTTGCTTCAATTTGGGCTTACTAAAGCGAGTCATTGAATTTACAGCAGTTTGTAGCCATTTGACATAGCATATGCGCCCTATTTCGATTTTACTTTACCCTTATTTGCCGGAACACTATAAAATCGAAACAGCCCCGATATTTCGGGGTGGCGAAGGTTACTAATGGCGTCCAATCTAATGTTTACCGCTAATATGTTCGCTAAACACTTTGGATTATGGTTTGGATGCGCTCTTGTATAATTAGCATTCGTTCATCTGCTTGTTCATAGTACAGACTACCGCGCATTGCCGAAATAATTGTATTGTTATTGATTAGTTTCGTTAGTCTTTGGACCAAATAAGTTTTTACTTCCGTGGGAGCTGTTAGTATTTGACGGGAAATATTCGTGGAGTAATTGAACAGATAAACGATATCTTCCAAATCGTGGCTGGCGTATATATCTTTTATGCCCCGGTCAAAAAAGGCTTCCATTTTGGTGGCCAAAAAATAGGGCAGGGGCAAAACCTTAATTATAATAGTATCAAGTTTTATAGCCATTGCCTCATCAAATCCTTTTTTGAACCACTGGTTGGAAGGTGCCCACCCTACAGGCTGTGTTGACATGACATCTACTTTTAAATCTTCATAAAGAAACCTGCAAATAACTTTTTCCTCTGAACTTTGGTAAAAACCTCTTTCATTTAAATTCTCACGTAATTGTTCCAATTCAGTAAAAGTGGCAATTTGAAAGGTTAGGTCAATATCTTTGGTGGGCCTTATGTCTTCTGCGGCAGGGTCATCAATATATATACTTACCATGGCACCGCCTACATAAACAACCTGGTCGTTTACGTCTCCCAAAGCTAAGGCCACTTTTTTAGTAGCCTCCCTATTGATTAAAGTGTTTTTTAACATATGCGTTGCTCAAGGATTTCCAAAGCCCTATTTTTTTCACGAATGCGACCCACACGTACTGCATCAAATAACGCAAGTAATTCATGAAGCTTAGGATCAAGGTTAGCGGCTTGTGGTACTGTGGGGTACAATGGGGAAATACTCTGACCCCTTGATTGCCCTTTGGCATAAGGCCATACATATTTTTCCTCACTTTGGAACTCCGCATCCAAGGGTGGCGCACTATGGGCAGTTACAGTACCCCGAACTATGGCTCCGGGATGTTCCGGAAAAACGACACTCAGGCCAAAGTGAATGAAATCAAGAAACAGTTTACGGTCAACTTCCTGCCCCTTATTGATAAGTAAACCTGCGTAGGCAGAACGTTTTAAAGACATACTGATTTCTGATTGACTCATGTACAGCGTTTCTGCCAATAACATTTGAATATAGCCCTCATTGCCCATGCAAATGAGTTTGGCCAATACCACTATATCTTGTGGTTTCATCTGATGTAAGCTTGCTTTTTTCATAAATATCGTATATCGCAATATGCAATAATACGGTTTAGGATATTGTAAATCAAATTTTTTTGTCAAAATATTGCATATCGCAATATGCAATATTTTGATAGTTAATACGTGATATACTTTTCTAGGATTAAATTTCTAAAGGATGAAGTCTTTTATCCATTTGCCATAGCATGTGCGCCTATTTCGATTTTGCTTTACGCTTATCTGCCGGAAACTAAAAAATTGAAACAGGATCCAAGCGCAAGTAAGTTATGGTGGATTTGGTACGGGAAATAACTCCAATATTCTAAGTGCTTTTCTAGAAAACCTGACTGCCGTCCTTCAATTCCGAGACGTAAGTCTGTGCCAACTTGGCATTAAGGGCCGATTTATCCACCACCTTTATTGACTCCTTTTGTGGATTGCCTACTGCCTGATTTTGTTGATGGGAAAACCCTCGTTCCGTAACAATGGGGACGAATTCCGTGGGATAGTCCAAAATGCGCAGCAGGTCGATGACCGTTGCCCGGGACAGATCGGAAACCCTTACCGGTTGTTGCAGCATGGTATCCCCAAACCAGCGGCGGAGTTGTTCTGGTGTGAGAATTATTTTCATCGCCCGTTCATTTTGTTCGGGCTTTCCAGCAATTTCAAATGATTTTCGCCACAATTCGATGATTTCCGTAATTTCACGTTCCAAATCAGGATCTACCTTTTTACGGGTATCAATCTTTTTGGCGATTTTAGTCAAGATAGGGTGCTTGGTCTCGAGTACAGACATAATCCACCGGATAGACAATAGACCGATAAACTTACCGTCTAATACAATCAATATTCGGCATACATTGGTCAAGCGCTCGGCTAACATTGACGTTAGGTATAACCTAGTCGACCACCAGGGATAATTTGGATTTAAATCGACTTGCAGCACCCGTTTTTGGTCCGCCTCCATAATCGCCTTTCGTATACCTTCTTCCGGTGCACTATCATTCACTGTATCGGAGACCGTACCTACATCGGCCAAGTTCAACCAAACCTGTTTGCTCATGCCTGCTACCGTAACGGCTGCGCTGACTCGGGCTTCCAGATCATTGGGGTTGCTGAAGTAGGAGACGATTGCATTTTGCTGAAGCTCCGAGCGTAAATTACGGATGGCTAGCGCGTCTATGGGGGCGTTCGGGTCAAGTGTGGAAAACCCGTCAATAAGATGCGGTGGCCAAGGTACATTTTCATCCAACAAAAAGGCCAGACATTCCATGTTCAGTTGTTTGGCATATAGGTACTCGTAATGCGCAATGGAAGTAACCCCGAATTCAGCTCCAACAATGGCCGGAATATCGGGAGGGAGATTTAATCCCGCCTTGCTCTGGGGAACAAAGCCATAGCGCCACGCAAATAGCCCCACAAAGAGTTCGCATCTTTCCACTTTTTTGAGCACATGTTCCAAAGGAACGGCACTGGCGGCTACAAAGTCTTCCATGGCCACAACTTGGTGCCCCAGTTGGCGCAACACGCGAATGGTGGCATGGCGGTAGTCTTGCAAATCTTGAAATGACGAAGAGACAAATATTCGCATTGTGTATAAACTTAGCAATGAAGGTGTTGGCCCGAGATAACCCTATACAAGATACAAAATATTTGACAGTATTGAATCTGTGGTTGTCAAGAAAACCCTCGGATAGGTTATCTTCCTAATCAATCAAATACAGACAATGTTTTCATTATATGCATTTAAATATAGTTTTAGTGCGATTCATAAAAAACTCTGCCCATTCCCCTCCATTGCATGCCGGTCAAAGCGCATCGTTTAAAATGGTCTTGGACACAACCCATTTTCAGAAAAAGAAAATGGGTTAAGTCCGCTTTGGCTTTTCGCAAGCTTTTTATTTTTTCATCTGCAAGAAAATTTATAATCACTTGCCGAGCCTCACATCCTTCCCTTTTCCGATACCAAAGAAAACCGATTTGTTCTTAGACAGATTGCATAATCAGGCTCGTACCTCCCTCTTTTTATAAACCCTTACTAAGCCCAAATCGGTTAATAGAAACGATATCGAAAAAGGGAAGCGTGACGGCACTATGGGAAGTAAAAGGAACATTTGACGGACGAACCAAGAGCATTCGATGTCAAATATCTATTTTTCATTTTATCGAAAAAAAAGCGTTCTGGATATAAAAAATAAATGGAGTTAATGTGTAGTTGAATTAAACAAAGTAGAAAAGCGCATGGCGTTTACGTTTTCGAGGGAGCTTTTGTGAGCGAGAAAGGTATAGCAAGAAAATTACGCTCTAAAGCGACGTTACGATATTTAAATAATTGAATTACAGTATTTTAACTAAGTAAATCAATTTTTTTAGTAGCATGATTTATGATAATGCCCCTGAAAAGCCCTATCAACACTAAGTTTCATTATGATAATTTCATGGTAATCTACACCATTTTGGTTTAGGTGCATGCGCTTCATAGAATTTCTTCTAGACGCTTATCTTTCTGAACTTTGAAAAATTCCGCAGGATTCACGCGCAGGTATGTTATGGTGGATTTGAGACGTGGAATTACTAGACCACAGAGCTATTCTATTTCTACAATGCCATAATCAGCTTTACGATTGAAAAGATGACTTTTAATACGGACAATAATGATTCCTTAATTAAACTTTGGCAAAAAATACGTATTTTGCCAAAGTTTAATTAAAAGATAGCGCTTTGGACGAGAAACTAAAAAGTAAAATACAATCTTATTTTAAAGGGCATCGAACTATTTCAAAGCATGATTTGGTAGAAAGCATTTTGAAAGATTTTCCATACCTAAAAGATAGCTCTATCAGCGTGTATTTGTCGCAATTAAAAAAGAAGGGGGTCTTAAAAAACCCAGCGAGAGGTGTTTATGCTCTAAAAGGGAAACAAGAATTTTGTCCCGTTGTTGATATTAAGTTAAAGCGTCTATTCAACAAGATTAAGAAAGAATATCCTTTTATAGAATTTTGTATATGGGATACGAAATGGTTGAATGATTTTATGAGACATCAGCCTTTCAAATTTTACACCATTTTAGAATTAGAAAAAGACGTGACAGAATCGGTCTTTTATAGTTTAAAAGAGCAGGGTAAACAGGTATTTTTAGAGCCAGATGCCGAAACATTTGAGTTATATATCCATAATAGTGATGACGTAATTATTTTGAAGCAGCTTATATCAGAGGCACCACTTCGAGAATTCGAAAATTTAGTAATTCCATCATTGGAAAAACTATTGGTCGATATGATTATCGATACTAAAGTGTATGCAGCGCAACAAGGAGAATTAGATTTTATTTATAATTCGGCCTTCGAAAAATTTGAAGTCAATAAGGGAAAGATGAAGCGTTATGCTTATAGGCGAAATAGAGAAAATGAAATTGAAAAATTAACGAATATAGCTTTGGCAAAAATTTGATTTTTTGCCAAAACTTAATTTAAAATGATAGAAGAAGTAACATATCATCCAGATTGGATTTATGACGTCAAAAGTAGGTTAGGTAAAAAGTATGACCCTAAACTTATTGAGAAAGTCATATATGCATTGATGTTTCTGGAACAGCTTAAAATTAATGGCTTGGGATTCATCTTTAAAGGAGGAACGGCAATACTATTGGCTACGAAAGAACCAAAGAGATTCTCAATCGACATAGATATCATTACAGAGCAAACTCAAAGCGAAATAGAATCTATTCTAGATATAATAAGTAAAGAGACAATCTTCACACATTGGCAAGATGATAACAACAGAAAGCATAATCCTGATGCACCCATAGGGCATTTTAAAATGTATTATAAAAGTAATGTTGATGGTAGTGTAGAACCGATATTGCTTGACATTCTATATACACCAAACCCATATCCTGAGCTCATGGAGGTACCCATTGCGCATGATTGGATTCAAACTTCAGGCAAAATTATAACTGTAAAGATGCCAACCTTTGATGCCATCCTAGGTGATAAATTAACAGCTTTTGCACCAAAAACAACAGGAATATTATATACCAAAGGAAGACCTGTAGAAATTATTAAGCAACTATTTGATGTAGCTTTTTTAATGGACAATATTTCTGATTTGAATATGGTACGCAACAGTTACGCACAAGTGGTTAAAGAAGAGATAGCGTTCAGGAAATTAAAATTATCATCAGACCAAGTTTTAGAGGATACTCAAGAGGCATGTTATATTCTTTCAACCAGAGATGTTAAATCTGAAGAGTTTAAACATCTTCAGGTTGGAGTTAGCAACTTTACAAATTTTACACTTACTAAATTTAATATAGAAGAAGCAATAACAGCAGCTGCTAAAGTGGCTTACTTATCTGAAATTATAAAAAGCAGCGAAAAAACTTCGATTGAAAGGTTTGACAATCCATTAGAAGTAAAAGACTGGTTAATCGAAGACCTTCAATTCAATAAGCTAAATAAACTTAAGAAAAGCAATCCAGAGGCCTTCTTTTATTGGTATAGGGCAATATTAATTATTGCAAAGAAAAGCTTAACCCTATCAAATCAAGAAATAGTTTCTTTAAAGGAGGCTATTAAATACTATAGAGCTAGAGAAGGTAGTTTTTCTAGCCAGGACCCTCTATTGGACATTTTGGGTAAAATTGACAACCAAACTAAGTTCAAGAGTTTTAATGAAGTTGAGCTAACTAACATAAAGAAAGTTGTGGAAGAAAATATCTTGTTCATGAGTGCCTATGAATATATTGGACTTACTCAGGAACAAGCAATAACGAACAAAAAGCAAATCTTGGAACCGTTGTTTAACCTGAGAAAAAAAGTATTAGAGCCATAAGTTATGGACGAAAAAAAGATAAGAAATGAATTAGCTAAAACTTTAGCTGATGATCCAGATAACTATTCTAAAATATTGGAGCTTTCCACAAAACTAGCAGGTTTTGATGAAGAAAATGTTCGTTTTAGTATAGATGCCGGTGTAATAGACAGATCAGGAACCGAATTAGTGGCGAGACAACAAACTACTACAATTGGAAGCGGAGGAACTAAAACAATTGAAGGCCGCCTAGTTCACTATTGGTTTATAAAAGTTGGTTAAAATTTCAGAATCGCCTTAAATCTAAAATTTAGGGGTCTTGTCTATTTGCCAAAGGCATATGCGCCCTATTTCGATTTTACTTCACGCTTATCTACCGGAACACTATAAAATCGAAACAGGATCCACGCGCAGGTAAGTTATGGTGGATTTGGGACAAGAACCATCCGTACTTCCAAGACCAAGCATAAATATGTTTTATGGATAAGCGTACTTTATAATCGGGATTCAAGAGGGATAAAAGGGAATTAAGATTTCCTGAGTTTTTTATAATTCATTTCCTTCTCAGCCAACTTCTCCTTCAAAACCGCCATATCCTCCGCCACTTTGGAATCCATTATTTTAGGAAAAGCTATAAGCGCTTCATACAGCGGATTTACTTCTTACTCATCATAGCTTATCCGGTCTCGAATACCGCCACCAGCTCGGTGAATAATGACATCGGCCTTGTATTTTCGAGCCAAACTTTTAGCCTTGCGTAGGGCCGTGCTCTGTTTTCGATGTTTGCTGGTTATACGTTGGTTGCCTTCGCGACGTACGGCCCAACCTTCTTCATGGGGTACTACATGTTGATGCCAGGTTCGACCTCGTTTGCTGTGTTGCGCGCTATTAAAAAAGACTTCCAATAGGTCTATAAGGGTTCGTAACCATGATTTGACGTTTAACATATTCTAATTTTTAAGCCTCATTGGTCTGATTTTTATTTCCCACACGCTCCAACTTCTCCTTCAAAACTCCCATATCATACGCCACTTTTTTATTTATAATCTGTGCATAATGCTGCGTAGTCCGCAGATTTTTATGCCCTAGCATTTTACCAACAGTTTCAATGGGTACCCCATTAGAGAGTGTCACAGTAGTCGCAAAGGTATGCCGGGCCAAATGTGTCGTTAAATTCTTTTTAATACCGCATAGGTCTGCAATTTCCTTTAAATAGGCATTGGCCTTCTGATTGCTCAGAACAGGCAACACACATTCTCTATTGACCACCTTGGGGTGGTCTTTGTACTTTTCTAAAATAGCGAGGGCAGTAGGGAGTAGGGGAATACTGAATTTAGCATTGGTTTTGGTACGTTTCGCTTCTATCCATAAGTTGCCATCTATATTTTTGACCAGATTATCTTGATTCAATTTCTTAACATCAATATATGCTAGCCCGGTATAGCAGCAGAAGACGAACATATCTCGAACCATAGCAATTCGCGGCCAGTTGATTTCGAGATTGACCAAACGTTGCAATTCATCAGCAGATAGAAACTCGCGATCTACCCATTTGAATTTTACCTTATAATTGTAAAAGGGGTCTCTTTCTATCCAACCATTGGCAACACCCATACGGATGATTTTTTTAAAATTGTTAATATACTTTAATGAACTATTGTGATTGCAGTTTTTAACCGATTTCATAAAGTATTCGAAACGGGTGATAAATTTTAAATCCACATCTTGAATGGGGAAGTCTTCTTTTTTGTATTCGGCTCGTATAAATTCGGAAACATGGTTTCTGGTCGTGAAATACCGTTTCCAGGTTCCGAGTGCAAATTCCTTATCCACCAGTTTTTTCATTTGACGGTTATGTTCGTCGAATATTTCCAAAAGCATTTTTACTTCCCTATCCTTGCCTTGATAAATATGTTTGATGTCTACGGCGGTAAATGGTTTGCCTTCTTCAATTAACTGATGTTGTATTCTATTTATTTTATGCCGAATCGTGGTCATAAATTGATTCATTTCTTCTGCTTCGGTACCTTTTCCCTTCAATTTATTCATCCGAGAATCCCATTTAGACGGGTCTATTTTACGATGTAAACTAATCGTTGTTCGTCGCCTATCTACCGTAATCCTTAGGTACAATCCCGCTTTTCCGTTCTTATCTCGGCGTTCATCTTTCAGGTAAAAAAGAGTAGAAAAAGAATTCATCGTTTTTCAGGTGTCGATTTATGCTAAATAAGGATAGGTAAAAGAAATTATAAAAATTCATAATTAACAAAGAAATCGACACCGCTTTTAATTTTTTAAATAGGTGTCGATTTGGTGACTTATGGAATGGTGTTATTTGCATACAAATGGATACAAACAAAATTAAAAAATCCTGTAAATCAGATGTTTACAGGATTTTGTATCGTTTTGATACCTAATAAGTGGAGCCGTATAGCAACAGAACCTAAGGCTTGAAACCTCTGTAAATAAGACTTTTTAGCTACTGAAAAATTTACGCTCACCGAATAGGTGACTTTTTATGGCAAATAGCCTTTAATACTTGAGTTTTGTGTCCTTACGTGCAAAAAACGGTCAAGGTGAACCACCTCCAGCGGATAAAAGTGAGCATAGCATTAATTATTGCTAATCCTTTTTACAGCTTGGAGCGGAATGAGTTTTTAAGTAGCTCAAAAATTTCCGTTTTCTGTGGTTCACCTTGACCGATCTATCCAATATTGGTTCTATTACAGTTTTTACACAATAATTGTATATTACGATAAGTAATTGAACCGCCTTAGCTTCCCGAACCATCTAAAGTTCCCTTCACTACTCCACAAGCAGGTTCTTCACTTGGAGTAATCGTGTTTTTGTCCTTATTTGTTATCATCAGGATAATCCGCAACGGTGATTCGTAAATTTAAGAGCTCTTCAAAAACTCCTTTATCTGTTTTTTGTCTAATAGTAATCTGATGGTTGCCAATACCAAAAATGGGAGGCACCTCCAGGGCAAAGACCCCTTTGTCATCAAAGGCCGACTTTATATCCTGACCCAAGTCTTTCCCATCAAGAAGAATCTCAACGGGGAATTTCTGATCCAGACCGTATCCAACAATCTTTAGGTTTTTAAGTTCATTGATCGGGATTCCCAGGTCGCTATTTTGATTGAATCTAACACGTGGCACCTCAGGGGCTATCAGAGGAAGTTGCCCCTGATCCAAATTGCTGTCATGTAAGATTACGCCCTTATAGAGGTCCCCTTCCAGATAAATTCCTTTGACCATTTTGTCACCTTCCAATATTTTCTGCAACGCCTCGTCATCGCTTAGGATACCATTACCACCATTTCCAGTGCTTACCGCTACACTCAATGGAATGGACTCGCCTTTGTGGTCAAATCCTTTAAAATTACCTTGATCCACAAAAATTTCCTTCACTTGGCCTGATGAAGGCTCGGTGATTACATCTGTGATTTGCCCATCTTCAAGGATGTAAAATCCGCAGGAGGTACAATCTGCTGTTACCACTAGGTTATTAATGGGAGTCCAATGCCCATCTGACCAAAGAACCGGATCTTCATAAAACAATTCACGGGGTGGAATCCTGTCCACAATCTGGTCTGGACAATCATAGCGAAACCTCCATAGACCTCTCCCATAGGACGAAATCACTACTTCACCTTTTTTAGAAAAGAAAAAGGAACCCACATAGGGTATTTTTTCCGAACCTGCCACCTTTTCCCAGGAGATACCGTTATTAAAGGTCTGAAAAATACCCGCCTGTTGCGTACCTACCATGATATGCCCCCAGCATTCGGGATCAAATCCAAAGGAACTGATTTGGGAAAACCCGTCCCAACTAAATTTAAATTCACCCGAATTGGTCACCAAGTCTGTTAGATTGTTATCCGGGACCCAACTAAGTCCGCCATCGGTTGATTTTTGAACCACGTTATTTACTATGTCGGGTACAAGAATATAATTTGGATCTTCAAGTTTTACCCCAAATACTTCGTACCATGCGAACATCGTTGGGAAAGTACCAATATTTCCAAATCCCGTTAGGTTGGATTGTACGACGCTACTTCCCAAAAATCCTGAAATACGTTTAAGACCAATGTTAGGGGCACCATTGGTAGTACCGGGCTTACGAACCGCCAAATAAATTATTGGGTTGGAAGCGGTACCCACTATCAAAGGTAAATTCATTACGTCTTCCGAGAGGGTAACAGGAGTGGACCAACTGCCACCGGTATTGGTAGATCTGGCCAAGGACCAGGCGGTTGAATCAATGTTAAACTGCTCTTGGGCATAATATGCTGGCTTTATCAACGCCGGATTACCAGCGTTTCTGGGTGGATTGTTCCAGCTTGCTTGGGCTGTAAGTGCTGGCCCCGATTTGTAGTTCCCGCACCCGGCGCAAGAAACCCCTGTATGTATTGTCTGAGCTACGGGAAGCGAAGTTCTTGGCACATTTAAATAAAAGCCTTCGCAACAACGTTTATTGGGCCAGGAAGCGCCATAATCAGTTGAGGCCCAATTGTCATTATCCTGTGTTCCGAAATAAAGATCAGCCTTGCCATCATCGTCTGTTTTTTGTCCCGTAACTTCGGTAATTTGCAGCGCATTGTATCCTTTGGACCCCGTACCAGTCATAGTCCAGTTTGCACCATTGTCCTCGGTTATGTGCACCCCACCGTCGCTAGCAAGGAGAATGGGTGTTTTTCCATCCTTGCCAATGCCAATATCGGCAGCATCGCAATGGTCCGAGTTTAAATTGTTCCAAGGATTGAACCCGTGGATGCTTCCATGAACCACTTCGCGTCTTCTCAATTGACAGCCACCATCGCTGAAATACAAATCCAATTTAGTATTTGCACCACTTAGCGATGCCTCGGCAAGAACAACAAATGGAGGCCTGTTCCAACCTCCTTGGTCTACAATAACACTCCAGTTATCCCCAAAATCCTGGGTATAGTACAATTCATTTTTAGGAACACCACCAATCCAAGAATTAAAGGCAAAATAGATATGTTGGTTATTGATTCTCGAAATCGCAATTTGGTTATGTTCCCCTGCAGCTCTGTTAGTAGGAAGGCCATTGTTTTTGACCGTCCAGTTACTGCCGCCGTTCGTAGAAACCCGGACCGAATTTCCGGTCAATACCACCATACGATTCGCGGCAGGGGTAAGTACGGCTCGGATCGAATTAATTCCTAAGCCGATGGCACTAGATAAAAAAGTCCAGTTGACACCCTGATCATCACTATAGAACAGGCCGCAATCCGTACCTGCCCAAAGTCGGCCATTAAAAGTATCGAAGGATAGGCAATGGGCAGCCATTTTATTGGTGCACGCGGTGTTTGGAGCGTTCATAACGGCTTTGCTCCAATTTCTGCCCCCGTTTGTACTGCGGTAAATACCACCCCCACTTATGTTACGGCTATCGACATTGGCCGCGGCAATAACAATAATAGGGTCGGCAGGAACAAAGAGGACGTCTCGGTAACGGAAAGTACTTGTGCCACTAACATGAGACCAGTTAAGGCCTTTATTCGAGGTCCTAAAAAGACCTCCCGTTTCTGAAGCCACCACCATGAGATTGTCATCAAACGGACTTACTGCAACAGCAACCGCTCTACCGCCGTTAGGAATGTTGGGTTGTTTCTGAGCCAGTTTTGCGCATTTGCAAGACGTAAAAAGCATGCAAATTGCCCATACTAAAGTGAACGTTACACTGGAATTTCTAGTTTTCATCGTCTTAATTCATTAATAGGTGATTTTATAATATTCGTCTAGGGTGGAACTGGGATAAGCATTACTCGAACGGGCCAATATTCTATGTAGTACTACTTTTGTGAAGGGTCAAATAGCGACAAATTCCATAGGGATTTACGGATATCGATTCTGAATAAAAACTGATCCTATCACGACAAGAATAATGACTATGGTCATTAAGGTATCTTCCATGACTAATTTTATTTAATTAGACTCTTCTAATACGAGTTTTAAATTTTAATCTTTGAATTGACATCACAGTGACCTGTACTAACAAATATTTCAATTGTAGGAAAAGGTAGATAAGTTGGGATTTTAACCCAATGATATAGATCAGTTGGAACCTAAATATATTTATGGGTGATTTTGAAATAGATTTTCTAGTTGAATTTGAGTTGCCTAATACCAAATACCCCTAATACGTTATAATCGTATTGTATTCCATTCTAAGAGATTTGTTTAAGAAGTTTTAAAAGCAAACTCGAAAAGTAAAGCCCTTCGTACAGCTCTGTAGGGTTGGGGGAAAAGAAAAATAGTCGCGAAGGGACTAGAACCCATAGCTAGAAATACCTATAAATGGAGTTTTCAGACGGTGTAGAATTTGTGCTCACCGAATAGGTGACTTTTTTGGATTTGATTGTTGCAGTGCGGTTAGAAATCAATTTGATTTTTTCTTGAGGAAATTAAATTTAGGAATTGTGTTTTTGAATCTTTACTGATAAAACTTTGCTGAATTATTTCGTCCCATCTGTCCATACCTTTTTCAATTCTTCCCCAAAGGTTTTCAATAGCTTTTTTAGGAATATGGGCATTGGTCATTGCCGTATCAAAATCAGCTCTTGAAATTTTCCTTTTTTTACCGTTCAAAGTAAGTGCCAATTCTTCAGGGTCATCTGGTAGCAACAATTGTGCTGAAATCATATCATAAGCAGGGGCAAGTGTATATACCACTCCGTCAAAAGAAATAAGGGAGAAATTCTTCAGATGCATATCGTTGTTCCCAATCAAAAAAGAAACAATGACCTGTTCGTAAAAGCGAACCACATCGAACAATGGGTTTTGTGTATAGGTAAATATGGACTTTGCTATTTGTTCATGTGAGCCTCTATATTTATGTTCCGTGAGCCGTTCAGTTATTTGGCAAGCGTCTTCCATAGCGAACTTTTCACCCTTTGCATTTCGGTCGATTCTTCGAGTTAAATAGGCTAGATGACCATCTTTTAAAGGAATCAGCAAAAAAGGTACAGTATCAATTCCGCATGCCTGAGCCAAAAGCATTGATAAAGCTTCTATTTCTGGCATTTGTGGGTATTGGGCAAATGGTGGTTTTAAAATGTACCTTCCGTTCATTGCTCCGACAATGGTCAATCTTGAATTATTTTCTTCGGTGAAACCCAAGGAAAGTTTTGGCTGCACTCCAGTTACAATTATACGCTGGGCAACATTTTCTTTGGCCAGTTCTTCAATTTGGGATAATTCGTAATCCAATTGTAAGACAGGTGTATCTTCCTGCCAAAAATTGGCCAAGCAGTGTGCATGGTAATTTATTTCACCAGCTTCCAGTATTTTATGACATGCTAGGCAGCTATTCATTTTTCTATTACACTTATATTACCAATACAATCCCTACAGGTTGCCAATAAAAGCCCCATACGATCACGTGGGTTCAATTTCCAGTTCTCTTGTGCGATATCCAAAAGCCATCCTTCGGGAATAAGTCCATCAAAAAACGGAAAAAGAAATTGAGAATCAAATGTCTCTCTTCGTAAGGGTAGGGTTAATGAAACCGGAATAGCATTCTCTGTTTCTAGATATGTGGAGGAATAAGTGAAATGATACCCCTCTTCGTCCTCGGTCAAAATACCGGCCAAATCCTTATTTACCCAAATCTCTCCTTGTCGCATCACTAATTGGTGTTGGGGTTAATGAATGTCCGAAAAAGAGTAGAACCTGATTGATTTTATCGGTCTTTAAGTTAGGTTTGCCTTGCTCTTGAAATAATTAAAAGAAATGCAAAAAAAGAATGGCCAGAGGATTTTGAGATGCAAGTTCATTATATCACAAAACAGAAAAAAGCTATAATAGATTTACAGACCTATGCTCCCAAGGAAATAAGTGAAAATGAATTTGAAATTATCAGAAAGAATGCTAGAGTAGAATGGCCAGAGGATTTTGAAATGCAATTGCATACTGAAAATAAACAAGTGGCGAAACTAGTTGAATTGAAACGGATGTAGAATTAACATGTTCTAAAAATTATGGGAGTTTATATAAACGATAAAATTTTGGCTGAATTTCAAGTAATTAAAAACAGAAATATAATGATTTGTTACCAAATACAATTGTTGCCAGCATTTTGAATGCGCCAATAGCATACAAATACGGCGATTGGATATATCAATTAAAAAATCGGAATTTCGAGGTGGAATGGCCGAAAGAAATCGAACTGCCCAAATCGGTTTTTAAATATTATGCCAATACAGATTACAGCATTGATGCAATTATAAAACAATACCTTTTTTGCAGCCATCCATATCATTTGAATGATTCAATCGATAGTACAAATTCACTTTGGGATTTCAATAATATCAATGAAGAGACTTTTGAGGGTTTCTATCATCAATATGGTCTGGAAAAGGCATATGAAGTAAATTTTGAAAAGGAAAAAGAAACTGGGTTTTCAGCAATTAAACAACGCTTCTATGATATGGTTTCTAAAAATGCTGGAATAATATCCTTGACTTCCGAGCCTCTTCAAACTTTAATGTGGGCACACTATTCAACAGAACGGGGATTTATGGTAGAATTGGATTGGAATTTAATCAGGGACAATCTTAAAAGGTTAAATCCGAAATTAAATAACTACGCCTTTTTTCCAATTAATTATGTCGATAACCTCGAAAGTGTAGATTTCTTTGGCAACGGTTTCAAGTCAGCCGATTTACCTTATATCTACTCAACTGGAGTAAAAAGAAAGGATTGGGCATATGAAAAGGAATGGAGATTAATTTCTTTTACGCTAGACTACGGTGTTCCAAATTCCATTTTAGGACCATTCCCTGACATCCCATGCTTAAATGAAAGAAAAGTATTCTATCCAAAAGACGCAATTAAATCTATTACTTTGGGTAAACAGTTTTTCAATGGAGCCAATTTGGAAAAAGTTATTGATGAAGGAACTTACGTCCTGAAAGAAAAGCGAGATTTAGAATTCTTGAAGTATCTTATGGCCAATTTTAATGATAGGATATTCCTTTGTGGCGAATACGAAAAAGATAGAATTTTCAAACGAAGTGCTGGAAAAATACATTTAGAGAATATTGGGGAAAATACATTCAAAATCATGAATGAAAATGAAGGCTTTTATAAGAAATAAAAACTGCTGGTAGTAACCTCCTATAAAAAGCCTTAGTTCAATTTTTAAAGTTCAAATAAAGGATAAAACTCTTTACAAAATGTACTTTTTGTAAAGAGTTTATTGTAAGGTAGAGTTTTTTGTATCCTTCTAGATAGTTCTTTTTATAATTTAATTCCTAATCATCATAGCTAATCCGCTCCCGAATACCGCCACTAGCTCGATGAATAATCACATCAGCCTTGTATTTCCGGGCCAAACCTTTGGCCTTGCGTATGGCGGTACTCTGTTTTCGATGCTTGCTCGTTATACGCTCGTTGCCTTCGCGACGTACGGCCCAACCTTTTTCATGAGGCACTACATGTTGGTGCCAAGTGCGGCCGCGTTTGCTGCGTTGCACGCTATTAAAAAAGACTTCCAAGAGGTCTATAAGGGTTCGTAACCAAGATTTGCCATTTGTCATACAAAGTTTTTACTCGTTTCGGAAATACCAGTATTCCTAGTTTTTCCGTTGATGAAGCAGCATTAGTGCCTAGCAATCGTCTTCCTATTGTTCAAGTTTTCAAAGAAGCATAAAAAAGCTAATCACCAATGCCCCGTACCGGGGTTTCCTTTGAATGGGCCACAGAGGTCATCGGTAATCCATCCGGCATAAAAACCACTGGGTTGGGGTCGCACCCTTTCGCCATTCACATAGCATTCCAAATACTGCGGGTAAAACGCCACATGATCCTTCAACTCGGTGTATCCCTTAAAAGGGTTGGCATACGACCAGGCAATGGCCTTTTCCGGTGCGGTTTTTAAGGCCCAATATAGGGCTTCTCCTTTCCACTCGCAAAGCGAAGTCCGCTTCGATAGGGGAGCCAAAAGGTCAAAAATAATATCCTCGGGAGGTAGGTAATAGGTGGGCGGGCTAGCCGTTTCCTGTAGTTCTAGGGCCTTAGTGGTGCAACCAAGTCGTAGCCCATTACTTCGTACTTCAACTTCCTTGGGGGAGGGCACTAGGGCAGGGGGTCTGGGAAAATCCCAAACGGAGCGTTGCCCCGGTTTTGGTACTTCCGCAAAGGGTGGGCGGGTTTGCCCCGTATATTGCCATTTATCACGCGCTTTTGAAAGCCACTCGGGCACTTGATTTCCTTTGTTGTGCTTTGTCATGTTAGAACGCTTTGTGATTTGATGCTAAAAAGAACGCCGCATCATAGTATCCTTTTAGGCACACCATTTAAAATTACATATTTTTTGAAGTAGGACAGAAAATCAATAAGAATTTAAAGGAAGAAAATTCTAATCTTAAGCTGTCCTGTTTTTTTAGTGAAGGCTAATATTCCTATATATAAACGTTGTATTTTATTTTACTTCATCATAAAATGTAAACCTATATGTTTACTTTTTTACATTTTTGTAAACTTAATAGTTTACATTTTATGATATTTGTAAACGTGTAAGTTTACTTTTTTATATCTTTGTAAACCTAATAGTTTACATATTCAATAATTTTTTAAACTATCTTAAGAAGTGAGAAATAAGCAAAAATTAATGATTGAACAATTGGACCAAAAATTAAAGCCATTTCTTAGAACAAAAATGGTCCTGGTCCCAGAAAGAGGATGGATAAATACTATTCGTACTACGCTGAATATGACAATGGCCCAACTTGGAACCAAACTGAGTATAACTCGTCAAGGAGTTAGAAATATGGAAGAAAGCGAAGCAAATGGTACCATAACAATAAACACACTAAAGGAAGTTGCTGCTGCTATAGAATTAAAATTCGTCTATGCACTGGTCCCAAAAGATGGGACCATCGACGATTTAATACAAATAAAAGCAGAAAAGCTGGCCAGAAAAATAGTGTTAAGGACTAATCAAAATATGAAATTAGAGGACCAAGGAATTGGAGATGAAAAAATATCTAAAACCATAAAGGAGCTCGCTAATGAAATAAAACGAGAGATGAGAAAGTCATTATGGGATTAGTATTAAATTATAAAGCTGGACAAACACCTTTAGATGAAGATGAAAAAGAAGGTCTTAAAATAAAATCAATAACTACACAGGGAGAACTCGATGAATTCGAACAGTTAAATATTGAAAAAGCCGTAGAATGGACTATTCATACTAAATTAAAATCTGAGAAAATATTTACTGAAAAGTTTATAAAGGACTTACATAAAAGAATGTACGGCGATGTTTGGAAGTGGGCTGGAGAATTTCGTAAGTCTGAGAAAAACATCGGTATCTCATGGACCCGAATAGGAATTGAACTAAAAAACTTGCTGGACGATACAAAGTATTGGATTGAAAATAATACTTACTTACCAGATGAAATAGCCATAAGATTTAAACATCGCATAGTTTCAATTCACTGTTTCCCTAATGGTAATGGAAGACATTCCAGAATGATGGCTGATATAATTATGGAGTCTATTTTTGATGAAGATTTATTTACCTGGCATCAATCAAATATGGTTAAAGCGAATGAAACAAGAAAGGAGTATATAAATGCCTTGAGGGAAGCCGATAATGGGAATGTAAAACCACTAATAAAATTTGCAAAAAACTGAGGCCAATAATGTATCCAATGAAAGGCCCTAGTCCAGTCCTCAAAAGTTCAAATAAGGGATACTCTTTACGGAACGCAACTTATAAAAAGAGTTTATTGTGAAGTGGTATTTTCAGTATTCTCCAAAAAAGCTTAAATAAAAGGATTGTCTAGTTTCTTGACTTCGTACGTCCATCCTTAACCTTGATCTTGGCCAACTTCTCCTTCAATACCGCCATATCATCCCCCACCTTTTTATTAATAATTTGTGCATAATGCTGTGTAGTCCGTAAATCTTTATGCCCTAGCATTTTTCCGACGGTTTCAATGGGTACACCATTGGAAAGCGTTACTGTAGTCGCAAAGGTATGCCGGGCCAAATGTGTCGTCAGGTTCTTTTTAATGCCGCAGAGGTCGCCAATCTCTTTCAGATAGGCATTAGACTTCTGATTGCTCAGTACGGGCAGCACACATTCACCATTGACCACCTTGGGGTGGTCTTTATATTTTTCTAAAATGGCAAGGGCGGTAGGGAGTAGGGGAATGCTGAATTTCGCATTGGTCTTGGTACGTTTTGCCTCGATCCAAAGATCTCCATCGATATTCCGCACCAAATTATCTCGGTGCAGCTTCTTTACATCGATATAAGCGAGTCCCGTATAGCAACAGAACACAAATGTGTCCCTCACCACGGCAATCCGTGGCCAATTGATTTCCAAATCGACCATGCGTTGTAGTTCTTCAGCGGTCAGAAATTCGCGATCTACCCATTTGAACTTTACTTTATAATTGTAAAAAGGATCTCTCTCGATCCAGCCGTTGGCAACTGCCAGACGAACAATCTTTTTAAAGTTGTTCATATACTTTAAGGCGCTATTATGGTTGCAGTCTTTGACCGACTTCATAAAGTACTCAAAGCTGTTGATGAATTTTATATCGACATCTTGCACCGGAAAATCCTCGCGTTTGTATTCTGTGCGAATGAACTCGGCCACATGCTTTTTCGTAGTATGGTAGCGTTTCCAAGTACCGATGGCAAATTCTTTGCCTACCAATTCTTTCATTTGGCGGTTGTGCTCATCGAACACATCCAAGACCATTTTAACTGCTCTGTCCTTGTCCTGAAATAAATTCTTCATATCAAGGGCGGTAAATGGTCTTTCCTCTTCAACGAGACGTTGATGTACTTTATTGACCTGGCTGCGAATAGTGTCGAGATATTGGTTTAATGCTACGGCTTGCATGCCGGAACCACGCATTCTGCCCGTCTTGGCATTCCATTTTTCGGGGTCTACTCTTTTGGAAATACTCACTTCAGTCCGTCGCCCATTGACCGTCAATCGTAGATATATGGGCACTTTCACGTGTTTTTCGAGATGTCTTTTTTTTAAATAAAATAGCTGTGAGAAAGAGTGATTCATTTTTGGGCTCTTTTTTGATACCTTTTTAGTACTAATAAAGATATAAAAAAGAAAAATACCATTTTTATAATTAACATATTATCAGTTAATTACAAGGAAATCGGTGAGCACTTATTTTGAATTAAAGTGCTCACCGAATAGGTGACTTTTTATATGGTATTATTTGCCTATATTTGAATACAAACAAAATTAAAAAATCCTGTAAATCAGATGTTTACAGGATTTTGTATCATTTTGATACCTTAAAAGTGGAGCCGGGGAGAATCGAACTCCCGTCCAAACAAGCAATTTCAACGCCTTCTACATGTTTAGTTTCCGATTGGTTTTCGACGCATGCCTGACCGGAAACGGCCTAACATACACTTAGCTTCTTAAGGTTTTGGTGTTATTGCCAAAGCGAACAATAACCTTATATCGACATTTATGGTGCTCCGAATTGAATCGCCGTCGACAGAGGCTATTCAGGAACATCTCGCTTCTCTACCTAGTAGAGACGAGGCTAAATCCTACTATAATTCGGATTAAGCGGCAAGAGCGTAATTATTATCGCCAACTAAAAGTTTGAAATATGAGATTTACGAGCTATATCCCAGCGCTCGACATGCTTACATCGCCATTGGTCTCGCTGTCAAAACCAGTCGGCCCCATATTGTAAAGAACGTTTGCCTTAAAAAGGTTTGCGAAGTTAGCAAAAATAGAACTCCTTATTCATATTCGTGATTAAGGAATTTGCCTACCACTGCAAATCCATGTATTTTCACGCAAAATTTATACCAAATTATAACTATGCATTTCGGAATTATCAGAGAACGCAAAAACCCACCAGACAGGCGGGTTGTGCTATCACCGCAGGCCTGCCAAAAAGTCGTTGAGAATCATAAACAGGCACAAATAACCGTAGAATCTTCCCCGGTACGTGTTTTTACTGATGAGGAGTACCAAAAAGCGGGTATTAAGGTAGCCTCTACTGTAGCAGATTGCGACATATTACTGGGTGTAAAGGAAGTACCCATAGAAGCCTTAATTCCAAATAAAAAATACTTTTTCTTTTCCCACACTATAAAAAAACAGCCCTATAACCGGAAATTATTACAGGCTGCACTGGCTAAAAACATAGAACTCTATGATCATGAGGTGATAACAAATACCAAAGGAATTCGCCTTGTGGCATTTGGACGATATGCGGGGATTGTGGGCGCCTACAACGGATTTCGTGCTTATGGTATAAAAACCAATTGCCTTCAGTTACCGAAAGCAGAGGAAATTGCAGACCAGCAGGCATTGATAGCAGAACTTAAAAAGTTACAATTACCACAAATAAAAATTCTTCTTACCGGAAAGGGCAGGGTAGGAAACGGGG